>CAKOXG010000024.1 GCA_934130025.1 uncultured Clostridia bacterium | reverse complement strand
AGTTATCAGTATTATTTGTCATCAAGTGGTACAAGCTTAACAGGGGGAAGCTGGACAACCTATACAAATGGAAAAAGCTTTACAGTAGGAAGTGGAAAAAATGGTACATACTATTTATTTGTAAAAAGAGTAAAAAATAATGCTGGTGGAGAAAGCCAAAAAAATGGAACAGCAATCACTGTAAGTGGAACAACATACCAAAGATTTGGACCATATAACTTTGATAGTACAGGCCCAACAATTGCGGTAACCCCAACTCAATCTTATACATGGGGACAATCAGTCGAGATAACAATAACAGCATCAGATACCGGAGGAGGATTATCAAGCTCAAATAGTTATCAATATGTCCTATCACCAAGTTCATCATCAATTACAAATGGAAAAGTTTTTAATTATAATAGCGGAGTAACGCAGACAATAAGTGCACAAGGTGTTGGAAATTATTATACATATTATTATTATATATATGTAAAACAAATAAGTGATACAGCGGGGAATAAAAGTACAAGTAATGGAGATGATACAGCACTTTCTGGTTATCATAAATTTGGCCCATATACGTTAAGATATAGATAATACAACAAAAGAGAATGAAGAATTAAAAGTTATAAAAGATTACACAGATAGTTCAATGGCAAATGTAAATAAAAATTTAAAGATAAACACGAATGGACACACCGTTACAAAAACAAGTTATGCAATAACTATAGAAAGAGGTATAACAGCTGAGCTTACAGGAACAGGGAAAATAACAACAACATCATCTTCAACGAATAATATAATTAATAATAATGGCGGAATATTAAATATAACAGGAAGTGTGACAACAGAAAATATAAATACATCAACGATTTCTATTTCAAATAATGGTAAAGTAACTATTAATGGTGGAACTGTTACAGGATTAACTGGAATTGATTTGGTTGGAACTTCAACTATAAATGCATCCGGTGGAACTATAACAGGAGAATCAAGAACAGCAGTAGTTATTAACTCATCATCAGGCTATACATCATCTATTACAATCGACGGAAATAATAACTATGTAACATTGCAAAATATTTATGCAAATGGACCAGTTCTCTTTGGAGTTAGTAATTGTACAGGAAATAATGTGTGGGTATATAATACAAGTGGAGTAAATTTAGTAAGTGATTATGAAAATAAAAACATAGTCAATAAAGATACAAAACGATCATTATTTGGAGACCAAAATGATGCTGTATGGGGCTGGTAACAGTTAAATAGCAATAAAAAATAGTCAATATTGCAGTTTTGCAATTATTGACTATTTTATTATTTTATAGTATTATATAAATATTAAGATAAGAAAATAAAAGGAACAGATTTGTTAAGATAGGAGATTATAATTTATATATGTTATGTTCAATATGTAAAACAAATACAGCTGTAATATTTATTAATAAAAGAGATGAAAATGGAAAGGCAGATGTTGAGGGGCTTTGTTATGAATGTGCAAAGAAAAAGGGAATAAATCCTATAGATGCAATGGCAAAGCAAGCAAATTTATCTGATAAAGATATAAAAGATTTATCAAATAAGCTAGATAAAATGTTCCAAAATTTATCTGTAAATTTATCAGAGATAGATGAAGAACAATTAGCTAACATGATGAATGAAAATCCAGAAGAGATTGAAGGTGAAGAAGGAATGCCATTAGGTTCTATCTTCTCGGGAATTTTTGGAATTAATTCAAATAACGAACAAGAGCAAAATTCTAACTATACATCAAATTCTACACAGAAAGTTAAGGAAAAAACTAAGATGAATAAAAAAAGAAAAACTCTTGATATGTATGGAACAAACCTAACCAATAAAGCAAAGAATGGCCAAATAGATAGAGTAATTGGAAGAGATAAAGAAATACAAAGGATGATTCAAATATTAAATAGAAGATCTAAGAATAATCCTTGCCTAATTGGAGAACCAGGAGTAGGAAAAACAGCTATTGCACAAGGGTTGGCACTTAGAATTGCAAGTGGTGATGTTCCGGCAAAATTATTGAATAAGGAAGTATATTTGTTAGATATGACAGCAGTTATTGCAGGAACCCAGTTTAGAGGACAATTTGAAGCAAGAATGAAGGCTATAATTGATGAATGTAAAAACGATGGTAATATAATTCTTGTAATTGATGAAATACACAATATAATAGGCACTGGTGATGCAGAACATTCTATGAATGCAGCAAATATTTTAAAACCATCCCTTGCAAATGGTGAAATACAAATGATTGGAACTACTACTTTAAAGGAATATAGAAAATATATAGAAAAAGATACAGCGTTAGAAAGAAGGTTTCAACCTATAATTGTAGAAGAGCCAAATGTTGACGATGCAATTGAAATTTTAAAAGGAATTAAAGGATACTATGAAGAATACCATCATGTAAGGATTTCGAATGATATAATTACAAAAATAGTGAATATGTCGGAAAAATATATTCATGATAGGTTCTTACCAGACAAGGCAATTGATATACTTGATGAAGCATGTTCAAAAATAAATTTAAATGATAAAGATTTGTATGATTTAGAAATCTTGAATAAAAGGCTCCAAGATGTCCAAGCAAAAAAAGAAGAAGCTGCACAAACAGACCAGGTAGAAGACTACCAAAAAGCTGCAGAGCTAAAAACAGAAGAATGTTCTTTATTAGAGCAAATAGACAACATAAAAAAGAGAATGCAGCCAAAGGATTTGACAGTTCAAGATATTGCAAATGTAATTGAGAGTTGGACGAAAATACCAGTAAACAAAATAACAGAAGAAGAGACAAAGAAGTTATTAAACCTAGAAAACAATTTACATAAAAGAATTGTTGGTCAGGATGAAGCTGTTGAAGCAGTTGCACGCGCAATAAGAAGAAATAGGGCAGGATTAAAAAGCACCAAAAGGCCGCCTTCATTTATATTTGTAGGGCCAACTGGAGTAGGGAAAACAGAACTTGCAAAAGCTGTAGCCTATGAGATGTTTGGAAATGAGAAATCCATTATAAGATTTGATATGTCTGAATATATGGAAAGTAACTCTACTGCAAAATTAATCGGAGCGCCTCCAGGATATGTGGGATATGACGATGCAGGACAGCTAACTGAAAGAGTAAAGAGAAATCCATACTCTATAATATTGCTTGATGAGATTGAAAAAGCACATCAAGATGTATTTAACATTTTATTGCAAGTGTTAGATGATGGAAGGCTAACCGATGCTCAGGGAAATACGGTTAATTTTGAAAATACAATAATTATAATGACTTCAAATGCAGGTTCAAACCTAAATAATAATTCTATAGGATTCGGAGGAACATCAGAAGCCTCAAAAAATAAAATGCTTGGTGCTTTGAAAGAACTATTTAGGCCAGAATTTTTGAATAGGGTAGATGAAATAGTTGCATTTGAAGCATTAACCAAAGAACAACTTTTGAAAATTGTTGATTTAATGGTTGCAGATACACAAAAAGTATTGAATGATAGAAATATAGGATTAATACTTACGGATGAAGCAAAAAATTATCTACTTGAAAAAGGAACAGATTTAAAATATGGTGCAAGGCCATTAAGAAGGGCCATACAAAGATACATAGAAGATGAACTATCAGATATGATATTAAGGCAAGAACTAAAAAATGGACAAAAAGTTTTAGTAGAGCTTAATAATGAGCAGCAAAAACTTGAATTTAAAATAAATAGTTAAAATAATAAAAAGATGTAACATAGAGAAAGTGGGGGAAAAGAAGTGTTAAAACATGTACCAAATATCTTAACAATGTGTAGATTTGTATTAGTGCCATTCATATTTGTTTCAATAGTAGAAAAAAATTATGTGGCTGCATTTGTATTTCTAACCATATCTGGAGCAACAGATGTATTGGATGGATTTATAGCCAGAAAATTTAATTTTATAACAAATTTTGGAAAACTAATAGATCCGCTTGCAGATAAGACAACGCAAATATCAACATTAATAGCATTATCCTTTGCTGGAATAATACCATTTTGGATACTGGTTGTAGTGTTTATAAAAGAAGCAATAATGATTGCAGGTGCATCATTTTTATATGGAAAACAACTTGTGGTTTCTAGTAGATGGTATGGAAAACTTGCAACAGTAATCTTTTATATAGCAATAGTTACATCACTTATTATAAATTCTAACTTATTTAATATATCCATTAGGTTTGATATATATATTTACTATGTAGCACTTATATTAACTATATTTGCACTGGTAATGTACTTTAAAGAATTTTATCAAAAGGGATATGTGAATAAGGAAGAACTTAGTACGAAAAATAAAGAAATAATAACAAAATAAAATTAAAGCGCCTTTGCAATTTGTAAGGACGCTCTTTAATTTATTCAAAATTTTCAATATAGGAGTTTAAATTTTCTTTGCCATATAGAATAACTCCATTTTCTAATTCATTCATATCTTCTAAAGAAAGATATTTTACAGCAATTTCAGTGGCTTCTTCAAGTTCTAGGGAATTATCACTTTTTATATTATAAATTTTTACATAGCCATTATCAGATTTTACAAGATAATGCTGGCCACATAATCCATCAAAATTCTTTTCTAAATCTATTTCTAGACTTGAAAATTTCGAAACTTGCCAATCACTGTATAATTCTTCAAATTCATCTTTTGAAAAATTGACAATATCTTGAGTTGCAATGCTTTTTTCTTTTATAGTGTGTCCGCACTTTAAAAAATGCTTATGAAATGTAATTGAGCAGTTCGGAGAAATTTTTATTTCACTTGAACTAGTTTTTATAGCTTGATTTAATGGCAAATTCAGAGTGTCATTTGAAATTACGTTGTTAGATTCAGTATTAGAGGCTAACTTATCATTAGAACTTTTATTTAAATTAAATATCATAAATGTGATTATACCAATTATAGAAACTATAGAAAAAATTAAAATTATTGCATACATTTTTTTATTCATACAAAATCTCCAATCATAAATATTTTATCCTAGTATTTCCACATAATTGTAATATTATACCAACTAAAAAAGCCACATTTTTAATTGAAAAAAATTACTGGCTATGATATAATTACCAAAAAATAAAAAGGAAAATATATGAATATAAGAAAATTAATATATGCAGTAATAATTGCTATATGTATTGTAGCTGTTGTTCTAGCAGGTATATGGCAATTTGGAAAAGGAAAAAATAAAGAGAATAATTATAGTGTATCATCAAAATCCCAAGAAATATTAAAAAAAGAATTCAACACATTGTTAGATAATAAAGCAAACTTTGAAGGTTATGATTTCTCTGAAGTTAAAAAGAAAGATAACGAAAAACAAGTAGTTTACACTGCATATGAATTAGAAGAAAACGAGAAGGATAAATATGAGGTTGACTTACATATACCTCTAATAAACATTGATAGCAATGTTGCAGATGAATTTAATCTAAATACACAGAAGATATTTGCAGATAAGGCAAATTCTATTTTTCAAAGTGCATCCACTTACACAATATATTCGATAGATTATACAAGCTTTGTGAATAAAGATATTCTTTGCGTGATAATAAAGTCCAATTTAAAAGAAGGCACAAATGCGCAAAGAACAATTACTCAAATATATAATTATAATTTGAAAACAGGGAAAGAAGAGACTATTGAAGATGCTATTTCTAAAAGAGGAGTTAGCAAAGAATATGTAGAGGAAAAAATAAAACAAGAAGTAAGTAATTCCATTGAAGATGCAAATAAGATAAAAGTTTCAGGGTATGAAACCTTTGAGCGAGATATAAATAGTGATGAATACAAGTTTGAAAATTTGACAAACTTTTATTTAAGTAGCAATGGGAAAATGTATATAATATTTGCCTATGGAAATACAAATTTTACATCGGAAATGGATATTATAGAAATATAAAAAGGGAAGAGAAAAATGGCAAAAAAGCTAATTATAACAGAGAAACCATCTGTTGCAATGGAATATGCAAAGGTATTAAAAATAAGTGCCAATAGAAAAAATGGCTATATTGAGTCAGAAGATTGGATTATAACATGGTGTGTGGGGCACCTAGTAACAATGAGCTATCCAGAAGTATATGACGAAAAATTGAAGTATTGGAGGCTAGATACTTTGCCTTTTATTCCAACAGAGTGGAAATATGAAATAATTCCAGCAGTTGAAAATCAGTTTAAAATAGTGCAAAGTTTATTACAAAGGGAAGATGTAGAAGTAATTTATAATGCAGGAGACTCTGGAAGAGAAGGGGAATATATTCAAAGGCTTGTGTTTATGATGGCAAAACCAAATCCTAAAGCTGAAATAAAAAGAGTATGGATTGATTCACAAACAGAAGAGGAGATACAAAGAGGAATTAGAGAAGCAAAAAGTGATAAAGAATATGATAGCCTCTCTGATTCTGCATATTTAAGAGCAAAAGAAGATTATTTAATAGGAATTAACTTTTCAAGGCTATTATCAATAATTTATGGAAGGAGAATTGCAAAAGAAATAAACGAAGAAAAAGCTTCAATTTCTATAGGAAGGGTAATGACATGTGTCCTTGGAATGGTTGTATCAAGAGAAAGAGAAATAAGGAATTTCGTAAAAACAAAATATTATAAAATAATTGGTGAATTTGGAGATAATGACGGTAATTTTAAAGCTGAATGGAAGGTTAATGAAAAATCAACTATGTTTGAAAATCCGAAACTCTACAATGAAGGGGGATTTAAAAAAGAACAAGATGCAAAGAACTTCATATCGTCATTGCAAGGTAAAAAAGCAGTAATAGAAGAATTAAAAAAATCAAAACAAAAGGAAAATGCTCCATTGCTATTTAATTTAGCAGAAATACAAAATGAATGTACTAAAAAATTCAAAATAAAACCAGATGAAACTCTGGAGATAATACAAAATTTGTATGAGAAAAAATTAGTAACATATCCTAGAACAGATGCTAGAGTACTTTCAACAGCAGTGGCAAAAGAAATATCAAAAAATCTTAATGGGCTTATAAAAATGTATAAAGATGATGAAATCCAATATTTTTTAAACAAAATGATCCAAGAAAAGTATTCAACAAATTTAGTCAAGACAAAATATGTAAATGATAGTAAAATAACGGATCACTATGCAATAATACCAACAGGGCAGGGATTTGAAAATTTTGAGAAATTACCCGAATTGCAAAAGAAGGTTTATAATACAATTGTAAAAAGGTTTATAGCAATATTCTATCCACCTGCTGAGTTTAATAAAATAAACTTAACTGTTGATGTTGAAGGAGAAAAATTTTACACAAGTGGCAAAGTTTGCGTAAATCAGGGATATTTGGAAGTGCTGAAACCTAAAACTCAGGTAAAAAAAGACACAGGTGATGCACAAAATGTGGATAACTCAGCACAAAATGAAGAAAAAAGTTTAGAAATATTTAAGAAATTGAAGAAGGGGCAAGCAATAGAGACAATAAACTATGAGATAAAAGATGCAGAAACCACACCGCCTTCGAGGTATACCTCTGGAAATATGGTTCTTGCTATGGAGAATGCAGGAAAACTTATAGAAGATGAGGAATTGAGAGAGCAGATAAAAGGTGCTGGAATTGGCACTAGTGCTACTCGTGGGGAGATTATAAAAAAATTAGAAAGAATAAAATATATAGAAATAAATTCTAAAACACAAATAGTAACACCAACTAAAAAAGGAGAAGCAATATATGATGTAGTATATCGTTCTATGCCAGATATGCTTAATCCAAAGCTTACTGCAAGCTGGGAAAAAGGATTAGATATGGTTGCAAAAAAGGAAATCAAATCTGATGAATTTATGGAAAAACTTGAAAAATACATACACTCGAAGTTTAATAAATTAGTTATAAAATATTAATATAAATGAAGAGGGAGGTCTAATGATGAAAATTGGTTTAGCTTTAGCTGGAGGCGGAGTTAAAGGAGCAGGACACATAGGAGTAATAAAAGCCCTTGAAGAAAACGGAATTGAAATTGGTTATATTGGAGGCACAAGTATAGGAAGTATAGTTGCAGCTTTTTATGCAATGGGCTATAGTACTGAGGAAATGCTCAAACTTTTTAAATATTTTTCAAAAAATATAATGAAAATTGATCCAAAGTACTATTGGACAAATGTAAAATCAAGAAAAAACTTTATGGGATATGGATTAATATCAGGGGAAAATATAGAAATTGCAATGAACGAATGTGCTGAACTAAAAGGAGTAAAAAAGATAACTGATTTAAAAATGCCTGTAGTTATGCCAACTGTTGATATTAGAGAAAGTAAGAAATATGTATTTACTAACCATGATTTTGATGAAAAATTTGGAGAGGATACATATATAAGAGACATAACAATAGGAAAAGCAACAAGAGCTAGTGCAAGTTATCCGGGAATGTTTGCACCAACAATTTACAAAAATCACAAATTTGTAGATGGAGGGATAATAGATAACCTTCCAGCTCATGAAGTTAGAAAATTGGGTGCAGAAAAGGTACTTTCAATTCGTTTTAGTTCTGCTAACGAAACAGATCCAAAAAATGTAATTGAGGTAGCATTAAAATCTGTAGACCTACTATTTGATCAGAGGACAGCCGCAGAAATTGCAAGTAGTGATTACTCTATAACTTTAGATTTAGCAGAAGCGAGCGTATTTAATATTAAAAAGATTGACTATTGCTATAATCAGGGATATATAGCGGCAATGGAAAATATGAATAATATAAAGGAAATATTTAAATAAAAAATAGCCATCGGTAACTTTTGAAGTGAACCCCAAAAATGTCCAATTTTGGGATTCATTACATTTATTTCGATGGCTCTTAATGAAATTCACTTTTCAAATAAAAAAATCATACTATATAACATAACAAATAAAATAAGCATGAGAGGACTGATAACTTATGAGCTGTTACATAGTAGAGGGAGGTAAAAAATTAGAAGGAAGTGTAAAAATATCTGGTTCAAAAAATGCAGCACTTCCTATAATTGCTGCAACAATATTAAATGCAGGAACAACTAAATTGTATAATATACCCAATATACATGATACACAAGTTACATTGAAGATACTTAAATATTTAGGGGGTATGGTGAACAAAAGTAATGATAAAATAGAGATAAATGCTAAGAAAATAAGCAAAAAAGAAATTCCAGAAAACTTAATGAGAGAGATGAGATCAACTGTTATAATAGCTGGGGCGATACTAGGAAGATATAAAGAAGTTACGTTCTCGTATCCAGGTGGATGCGACATTGGTGCGAGACCAATTGATTTGCATTTAAAGGCTTTTAAAAAATTAGGAATAAATATTGTTGAAGAGTATGGATTTATCAGGTGCAAATGTGATAAAATAATAGGTACAAATATTGATCTTGATTTTCCGAGTGTTGGTGCAACAGAGAATATAATTCTTGCCACAGTTTTGGCAGAAGGAAAAACAGTAATAACAAATGCTGCTAAGGAACCTGAAATTATTGATTTAGCAAATATGTTGAATAAAATGGGAGCTAAAATATATGGGGCAGGAACCAACAATATAGAAATTATTGGTGTTAATAAGCTAAAAGATATAAGTTATAGGATAATTGCGGACAGAATTGAAGCAGGAACAATGCTGTGTGCTGGGGCAGTAACGGGAGGAAACATAAAAATAACAGACGTAAATCCAGAACATATAACAGCAATATTATCAAAATTAGAAGAAGTAGGTTGTAAACTAGATATAGGAAAGAATTTTGTACAATTAATGGCACCAAAAAAATTGAGATCCACAGAGATAAAGACAATGCCATACCCAGGGTTCCCAACAGATATGCAATCAATATTTGGAAGTATGCTTACATATGCAAAAGGAACATCTGTAATAACTGAAAATATATTTGAAAATAGATTTAAATATTTGCAAGAATTGCAGAGGATGGGAGCAAAAAACAAACAAGAGGGAAATGTAGCAATAATAACAGGTGTAAAAAAGCTAACTGGTGCAAAGGTAAAAAGCACAGATTTAAGAGGAGGGGCTGCACTGATTATTGCCTCACTTGTTGCAAAAGGTAAAACGGAAATTACAAATATTGAATATATTCTAAGAGGATATGAGAATATAGAGAAAAAACTAAAAAAATTGGGTGCAAAAATTGAATACATAAAATAAAGAAGGTGAAAGCATGAAAAAGGAAAAGAATGAGAAGAATTTATATGATTTTGATTATGAATCAAAAGAAGAGAAAAAAATGAAAGCTAAAAAGCTGAAAGAGAAAAAAAGACAGCAAAAAAAGCTAAGGGCAGATGAAAAAAAATCTGCCTCTAAGCAAAAAAAGGGTAAAGAGATAGAACAGAACAAAAAAAGGACAAGAAAACAAGAGTTAAGAGCAAAGTATGATGATGAAATAATAATAGGCGTTACCCAAGTGCCTAATCAAAAGAATATTAAGCCTAGCAAAAATGGGACAAGCCCTAAAAAGGCAAAAAAGAAAAGACAAGAAAAGAGTGCAAAACAAAGCTTTTATGATGAAGTAGAAAAAAGAAAGGCAAAAAAAATAAGGGCTAGAAAATTAAAAATTATTGCAATCATTATTCTTATTATAGCAGCAATTATAGCAACAATGCTTTCGCCATTATTTAACATAAAAAAGATAAATGTATTAGGAAATAGTAAGCTTACAAAAGAAGAAATCATAAGTCTATCGGGAATTAATATAGGTGAAAACTTATTTACAGTAATGTCTTTAAAAACGAGTGAAAACTTAAAACAGAGTGCTTATGTAGATGAAGCAAAAATAATAAAAACTATTCCAGATACCATAACAATAGATATTAAAGAGAGAATTCCTTGCTATCTGCTAGAATATGGCAACGGATATGGATATGTAAATAGTCAGGGGTACATATTAGAATTGACTAGTATTAAAAAAAATTTACCTATTTTAACAGGAATTTCGACTTCCAAGGAGAATTATAAAGAAGGGAGTAGATTAAATGAATCAGATCTAGTTAAGCTAGAAGTAGTAATTAAAATTATGAATTCAGCCCAAAGTATTGGAATAAAGGACAAAATAACAGCAATAGATGTCGCAGATGAGTCAAATTACACATTGCGTTTTGATGGAGAAAATAAAGTAGCTTATTTAGGAGATTGTAGTAATATTGAAACAAGGATGTTATATCTTTCTGGAATATTAGATAAAGAGAAAGATAAAGTTGGAGAAATTTTTGTGAATATGAATTTAAATACAGAAAATGCCTTTTTTAGAGAAGATGTTAAAAGGTAGAAGGAGTTGAAGAAATTGAATAAAAAACAAATTGCATTAGCACTAGGAATAATGTGCTTAATACTTACTATGACAATCGTTGTGCAGGTAAGAACAACCAATAATACGAATAAAGTTGTATCACAAACCTTCACAAGCAACGATTTAAGAGATCAGGTTTTAAAATGGAAGGAAAGATATGATTCTACATATTCTGCACTTCAAACTTCTGAAAGTAGATTGGAAGAGGTTAGGCAGCAAGCTAGTGAAAACACTGAAGGATCAACAGAAAAAGAAGAAGAAATAAAAAAGAACGATATGTTAATTGGATTAACTGATGTAGTTGGAGAAGGAGTGATAGTTACACTTAGAGATAACCCTAATGTTTCGGCTGATTCAACAATACTAGATCCAAGCTTAGCAATAGTACACTATAGTGATTTATTAGATGTTGTGAGCGAATTAAAAAATGCAGGAGCGGAAGCGATTTCAGTAAATGATCAAAGAGTTGTGGCAACAACAGCGATAAATTGCGAAGGAAACGTGATAAATATAAATGGTGAAAAAATAAGTTCTCCTTTTGTAATAAAAGCAATTGGTAGCTCTGTATATATGTATTCTGCCTTAATGAGAACTGGTGGGGCAATAGAATACATAAAACAGGGAGTTCCTGTGACTGTAAAACAATCAAATAATATAACAATAAAAAAATATACAGGAGTAATAAATCCTAAATATATGCAGACTCAAGACTAAGTCGGCAGAAAGGAGATAAAATGAAAATAAAGTTTGACAAGGCAAATGTAACAATGTCAATAAGTATACTACTAGTCAGCGTTGTGCTAGTTGCAGTACTATTTATACAATTTAAGACTGTAGAAAAAGTAAATGAAACAGAAATAGAAACAATGAGAGATGAAGAATTAAGAGAAAAAATATCATACTGGAAAAGTAAATATGAAGAAACAAATGAAAAGCTGCAAGAAACAAATTCAAAAATTGTTGAATACAAGGAAAAAATAGAGTCAAATGAAGAAGCTTCAGGGCTTTTAGATGAAGAATTGAAAAAAACGCAGTTAATTCTTGGTACCACAGATGTTGTTGGAGAGGGTGTGGTTGTTACATTAACAGACACTGAAGATCATCCTATAAAAGCAATAGACCTTATAGATTTGCTAAACGAATTAAGATATGCAGGAGCAGAAGCAATTTCGATAAATGGAATAAGAGTCATAAACATGACAGATATTGCAGATATAGATACATATATAATAATGAAACCTTCGCAAAGAATAGTGTCACCATATGTAGTAAAAGCTATAGGCAATCAAACATATTTAACAAGTAATTTGTGCCAAAAAAATAGTGGATTTGTTGATAAATATAATAATAGTGGAAAATCTGTAAAATTAGAAAAACAAAGAAACATAAAAATACCAAAATATTCAGCAAATATAGAGATAAAGTATATGAAGGAGGTAACCGAAAAATGATATTTATAGCAATAATAATTGGATGTGTGGTTGGAGCGCTAATTGGGTTATTTGCACCAATGGTTTCGTACACGTATTCAGGATATTTAGCAATAGCAATAATAGCAGCCTTGGATTCTGTTTTTGGAGGAATTGTTGCAACATTAAAAAAGAACTTTAACTTAACTATATTCATAACAGGTTTTTTTGGGAATGCGATACTTGCTATCCTACTTACAATATTAGGACAGAAACTAAATGTGGATATCTACCTAGCTGCAATAGTAGTATTTGTTGGTAGAATGTTTACAAATTTAGCTATAATAAGAAGATACTATCTAGATATAGTAATGAAAAAAATAGAAGAAAAGAGAGAAAAAACAAATAAAAATATAGCAGGTTAAGCAGCCTGCAATATTTATTTTTTGCATAGTTCCTTATACTCTAGGAACATATTAAAACTGTTACAAAAATATTACAAAATTATGACAAAAGTATTGACTTTTGCCGTAAAATATAATAAAGTTAGAAGCAGTAAATAAAGCATTAAATTGGAGGAATTAGTTTTGGCAATCGGAGATATAATCGTTGGTATAGACATTGGATCCTCAAAAGTTAGCCTAGTTGTGGGAGAAGTAAATAATTTCAACCAAGTCGAACTTGTCTATACAGTTGAACATAAATGTAAGGGCATTAAAAAAACTAAAATAATAGATGAAGATGAAATAGCAAATGCCATAGTAAAATCAATACAAGATGCTGAAAGAGAAGTACAAATAAAAATAAACTCAGCATACTTAACAATAGCAGGGAAATATGTAACAATAGTTCAAAACAGTGTAACGAAAACAATAAAAGATAAATTTGCAGGAATTTCTAGTAAAGATGTATCATCTGCTTTAATGCAGGTCAAGGATATTGATGTTCCTGAAGGAAAAAGTATAATAGATATTGTTACAGATAAATTTATATTAGAAGACGGAAGAATTGTAGAAGATCCGGTGGGAAATTTAGTATCATCGTTCTCAATAAATGCTCAGGTTATATTAGCTGATAAAGATTATATAAGGCAATTATCAAATATTAGTAAAAAAGCAGATATAGATATAGACGGAATAATTCCAATAACATTAGCAGAAAGAAACCTAGTGCTAGATGTAAATGAATTAAATGATAATGTTATGATAATTGATATAGGAGCTGGAAATACCGAGATTGGAATATTTGAAGGAATGGCTTTTGAATATACAAATACAATACCTCTTGGAGGAGACAATATAACAAGAGACATCCAAATGGTGCTAAATATATCAGAAGAAGAGGCTGAAAGGCTAAAAAGACAGTATGGTCTAGCAATGAAATCTTATATAGATAATGACAATGAAATAGTATTGAATACGGTTGAAGATTCTTCGAAAAACAAGGTAATAAAAAGTTCAGAACTAATTGAAATAATAGAAGCAAGAATAGAAGAGATATTCACATTAATAAACAAAGATATAACAAACCAGGGGATAAAGCCAAGAATCAATAATGTAATACTTACGGGCCAGGGAATAACTAATATAAATAAGAGTGATGTGGCAGGAAAAGTAATATTGAATATTCCAGTAAAATTTGCCACTGGAAGATACATAAGTACTGTAAGGCCAGAATATAGAACAGCGTATGCTTTAGTAAGATATATAGCTGCAAGACCATTTACAAAAAGCGTTTCAAGCAGTATAGATTCAAACTCTAATGAAAGTTTCATAATGAAAATTATTGATAGGATAAAAGAATTTTTCTATTCGTAGAAGAAATTTATAAAAGTTATAATAAAAGGCATAACAAAAAGTATATAGGGAGGAAGAAAACTTTATGATGGTGGATAGTAACGTAGATGAAAACACAATGTTAGATGGAACAGCTACAATTAAAGTAATAGGTGTTGGTGGAGCTGGAACAAATGCAGTAAATAGGATGGTTGATTCAGGAATAAAAGGAGTTGAATTTATAGCTGTAAACACAGATAGACAAGCTCTACTTTTATCTAAGGCTGCATCAAAAATCCAAATAGGAGAAAAAATAACAAGAGGACTTGGAGCAGGAGCAAATCCAGACATAGGAGCTCAAGCCGCAGAGGAAAGCAAAGCAGAAATTACAGAGGCTCTAAGAGGAGCAGATATGGTATTTGTAACTGCCGGAATGGGTGGAGGAACAGGAACTGGTGCTGCACCTATAGTTGCATCATGCGCAAAAGAGATGGGAATATTAACAATAGGTGTTGTTACAAAACCATTTACTTTTGAAGGAAAGAAGAGATTAACGCAAGCAGATAGAGGAATTGAAAGCCTAAAGGGAAAAGTGGATACATTGGTTGTAATACCAAATGATAAACTTCTACAAATAATTGATAGAAAAACTTCAATAGTTGAGGCGTTTAAAATGGCAGATGATGTATTAAGACAAGGCGTTCAAGGTATATCAGACTTAATTGCAATACCTGGACTTGTAAATCTAGACTTTGCAGATGTTAAAACAATAATGCTAAATACAGGTATGGCTCATATGGGAATTGGTAGAGCATCTGGAGAAAACAGAGCAGAAGATGCTGCAAAACAAGCAATTCAAAGTCCGTTATTAGAAACATCAATTGAAGGCGCAAGAGGCGTAATCATAAATATAACAGGTGGTTCAAACCTAGGATTACACGAAGTAAATACTGCTGCTGAATTAGTACAAAGAAGTGTCGATCCAGAAGCAAACATAATCTTTGGTGCTGTAATAGATGAAAGCCTTGATGAAGATATAGTAATTACAGTAATTGCTACAGGTTTTGAAAAGGATGATGAAAAATCACCATTAGACCTAACTGGTAAGGCAAGTTGGGCACCTAAAGCAACTACTATAGGAGCTGATACTTCAAGCACATCTGGAGATTTGGATATTCCAACATTCCTAAGAAAGAATAAGGGAAAATAATAATAAAATTAATAGAAAAACAATACAAATAAAAAGAAATAATCTAAAATTGTAGATTATTTCTTTTTTTCGCGTACAGAAAATGACAGCTTTTTAAAAATAAAAGTTATATAATACTTTTACAAAATAAATAATGGCAATTATAAAAAGGAGACTTTGTTTAGTGACTATATATTTAGACATAATTTTTGTTGAAAATATACTAATGAATTACATTATCTTATTTGCAACATTTATAATTGTAAAAAGTAGAGCAAAACATTTGCAGTTAAGAATGATACTATCCAGTATTATAGGAAGCATATATGCTATAATCGTGTATTTAAATATATTACCCATATATTCACATATAATTGCAAAATTTATTTTATCAATAGCCATGGTTTATATTGCATTTGAAGCTCCAAATATAAAAAAATTTATAAAGGATTTATTAACATTTTACTTAGTATCTTTTATTTTTGGGGGCTGTACATTTGCCCTTATATATTTTATTAAGCCAGAAAACGCAAAAATGAATAATGGTGTATTTGTAGGATTATATCCTATAAAAGTAGCATTAATTGCAGGGATTATAGCTTTTATTGTAACTCAAATAGTATTCAAATTAAATAAAACTAAGCTAAATGGAAATAATACAATAGTTAATATAAAGATTTCAGTGAGAGAAAAAAATACGACAGTAAAGGCTTTAGTAGATTCAGGGAATATGTTACAAGACCCCATTAACAAAAGACCTGTAATTGTAGTTGAAAAGAAAATCTTAGAAAAAATAATAGAAAAGAACGATTTAGAAAACATATTGCAAATTATGGGAGGTGAGGCAAAAGAACATACAAGTGAATATTTATCAAGAGTAAGAATGATTCCGTTTATGTCATTAGGCAAAGAAAATGGAATGCTAATTGGAATAAGGCTAGATAAAGTTGAAATTAAAATGGAAGATGCCTGCATAGAAAGAGAAAATATTGTTGCAGGAATATACAATAAAAAACTAACAAAGGATGATAGATATAATGCACTAATTGGCCTTAATTTAATGGAAGGAGAAGATAAAAATGAATTTATTACAAGCGTTAAAAAATAGTGCTAGTGTATTGTATGTAAAATACATAAAAAATGAAAAATTTAAAGATAAGGAAAACAGCGAAGAAATAATGCCAATATTTTATATAGGAGGAAGCCAAACATTGCCACCGCCACTATCGCCCCAAGAGGAGGAAGTTGCAATAGGAAAACTCGCAAATAAAGATAACGAGGCAAGGCAACTCTTAGTAGAAAGAAATCTTAGATTGGTTGTTTACATTGCAAAAAAATTCGAAAACACAGGCACGGGAATAGAAGACTTAATATCTATTGGAACAATAGGATTAATGAAAGCAATAAATACATACGATACAAGCAAAAATATAAAATTAGCAACATACGCTTCAAGATGTATAGAAAACGAAATATTAATGTATTTAAGGAGAAGCAATAAAATAAAAGGAGAAATATCAATAGATGAACCATTAAATCAAGATGGAGATGGAAACGAATTACTGTTATCAGATATATTGGGAACTGATACTGATTCTGTTTCAAGAGGTCTAGAAGATGAAGTAGATAGAAAACTATTAAAATCTGCAATAATGAGATTAAGCCCAAGAGAAAAAAACATAATGGAATTGCGATTTGGTTTTATAACGGGTAATGAAAAAACGCAAAAAGAAGTTGCTGATATGTTAGGAATATCTCAGAGTTATATATCAAGGCTTGAAAAAAAGATAATAAATAAAATGAAAAGAGATATACTCAGCAAAACTGGATAAAGCCAAGTATAAAAGGACCAAATTTGGAAATAATTAGAGTAACTATATCCAAAGGAGGTATTTTATTTTGGTAAATAAGGTGGAAATATGTGGAGTAACCACGAGTAAATTGCCTGTATTATCAAATGAAGAAAAAAAGATACTATTAAAAGAAATAAAGAATGGAAACAAGGAAGCTAGAGAAAAATTTATAACTGGAAATTTAAAACTTGTTTTAAGTGTTATAAAAAGATTTTATGGTAGAGGAGAAAACTTAGATGACCTATTTCAAATAGGGTGTGTTGGATTAATAAAAGCGATGGATAATTTTGACCTAAATCAGAATGTTCAATTTAGCACTTATGCGGTTCCGATGATTATAGGAGAAATAAGAAGATATCTTAGAGACAATAATATGATAAGAGTAAGCAGATCTGTAAGAGATTTGGCATACAAAGTGATGGCTGTTAGAGAAAAGTCATTAAAGGAAAGGAAAAAGAACCCTTCCATAGAAGAAATTGCAAAAGAATTAGGCGTTGAAAAAGAAGATGTAGTTTTTTGCCTCGATGCTGTACAAGAACCCGTATCATTACAAGAGCCAGTATATGGAGATGAAACAGAAAATATATATTTAGAAGATCAGATAAGAGACAAGAAAAATAGTGATGAAAATTGGTCTGATGGAATTGCAATAAATGAAGCAATGAAAAAATTAAAAAAGAAAGAGAGAGAAATTTTAACAAAAAGATTCTTCGAGGGAAGAACGCAAACTGAGGTAGCAGAAGAAATAGGAATATCCCAAGCACAGGTATCAAGGTTAGAAAAGAGCGCAATAAGTCATATAAGAAGAATATATCAATAATAAACGAATAATATTTAATAGAAATAAAATTGAATATAATATCAATCCAGCTTAATATAATCTATAAATAGACAAAGTATTTTGTACCATAAAGATAATTAAAAAATCAATAAAATGAAACATGTATAAAAAGGAGAAAATTTATTATGGACGGAAAAGGATTAGATTTTAAACGTAAAGAAGTAATTAATATAAATGATGGAAAAAAATTAGGATGCGTGCAAGATGTATGTGCAGATTTAGAAACAGGGATGATTACTTCAATAATTGTTCCTGGAGAGAACAAATTTACAAGCATGTTTTCTAATAAAAATGATATAGTTATACCTTGGGAAAAGATACACTGCATTGGGGACGATGTAATTTTGGTAGAAATATAAAAATATATAAAAGAGATTAATTGAAAAGTAAATTCTATTTCAAAAGAAATTTTTATTTACTAATTAAATGCTACATGCAAAAAACGGTTCAAAAAAACTCGGTTCAAAAAAATAAAAAAATCGACAAAAAAGTGTTGACTTTTATAACCTCATATGGTATTATAAGAATGTACCAAGAAACAAGCGAAAATAATATATATGTTTTATATATAAATTAGTAAAAAAATAATAAGCAATTGAAGAGAAAGCTAAGATTACTAGTTTATTATTTTGCCCCAAAAACGGGTTAAGAACATATTAAATCTGCTTGAAAAAATCAACAGAAAATTGATAAAAAATATTTTGAAAAAATTCAAAAAATATGTTGACAAACAAAAACAAAGATGGTACAATAAGAAACGTTCCGCACAGAAACAATATGAGGAACAAAGAGCACATTGAAAAGTAAACAATAAACCTTTGAAAAAAGACCAATAGCGGTAG
>CAKOXG010000023.1 GCA_934130025.1 uncultured Clostridia bacterium | reverse complement strand
ATTCAAGTTTTTGATTACGGACCTGAATGGATATATAATGATTTTGTAAAAAGAAATTTGTATTAATAAGATATTATTAAAAAAAGGATGAATGGATAATAATCCAAAATAATCATGAGCCAATTATTTCTAAATATAAGTTTGATAAGGTGCAAGAAATAATTGAAAAGAATAAATGTGCTAGAAGTAATAAAGAAAAAGATTTATTTTATAGATTTTTAAAATGTTCAGATTGTGGAGAGTCTTTTACATTAAGAAGAGTAAAGAATTATGAGTATTATCATTGTACATCATATGTAAGAAACGGTTCATGTACAAGCCATTCAATTAGAAAAGATAAACTAGTTGAATTAGTAATAGAAGAACTAAATAAAAAGTTTAAAAGAAATAAAATTGATACTTTAACAAGAGATAGTTTATTAAAAAATATAGATAATATAATTATATTTCAAAATGGAAAAATAAACATAGAATTCAGGTAAAGGAGTGAACATAGATGGATAAAGAAAAAGATGAAAATAGTTATCACAAAATCAGCCTTAACTGGTATATACCGACTTATGGAAAACTTCTTTCAAAGGCTTATAAATAAAGGCTTTTAATCTTGTTTCTTTTTACATTTTATAGGCAAAAAATAATAAAATTTTAAAGAAAATAGGGGTAATAACGACTTATGGAAAACTTTTAGGAGGTCAAGATTTATTATGAGATTAAGAGATTATATTTTACTTAGAGATTGTGATTTTAATATACAAGATATAGAAATACCAAATATGAATGATGAAGAAAAAGAAACAATAGAAACATTCATAGATATTACAAGACATATTCAAGAAATAGAACAATTATTTAGAATTTTTAGAGTGAATATTAAAATTCTTCTTAATTTTTATAGATTAGGAAATAATGATGAAATTAGTAAAAATTATGATTTTGACCTTGAAGATACAGATGATTATATAATTAATTCTCTTGTAATTAATTACATAAGCTCTGCTAAAACATTAAAAGAATCTATAGAAAATTTTATGAAACAATTTGTTGGTGAAACTAATGAAATAAATATAAAATACAATAATGAGTGTTTAAATAAATTATATGATGATGTATTTGCATATCGTTTGTTATTACGTTTAAGAGATTTTACTCAACATGGTCATTTAATTGTAAGTAGAGATTATCAAAATAAATATTATTTTGATATAGAGCAAATTTTATCTACTCCTCATTTTAATATTAATAAAAAGTTAAAAAATGAGATGAAGAATATAAGACAAGAAATATATGAAAAATATGGTGATCATCCAAGAATTGCATTTACTTTATCAGTTGCAGAATTTAATTATTGTATTATAAAAACATATAATGGATTTTTAGAAGCAATTGAAGAAGTTTTTAAAGAACATATTCGAAGCTTGAAAAAATTAATTAAAGATAGACCTCATTTTATTTATAGTTCAAATAATTATTTTAATGGATTTATTTTTTTTGAAAACGATGAAGATGGAGTACAGTGTTTTAACCCAAATGATGATTCATTAAAAATGTTTAATGAAATAAAAAATAAAACAGTATCTATATTAAAAGAAGAAGAAAAAGAATTAAAGTTATTAAAAGAAAGTTTTGCAGTAATAGAATAGTTTTGAAAGGTTGTCTTTAATAATGAATAAGTATAAAGTAGCAGCATATCTTCGTTTATCAAAAGAAGAATTTAGTAATGAAAAAGAATCTAATAGTATAACTAATCAAAAAATAATTATAAATAATTATTTAAAGGAACATAATGAATATAAGTTAGTTGATTATTATATAGATGATGGATACTCAGGTACTAATTTTGATAGACCAGAATTCCAAAGAATGTTAGAAGATATAAAAAATAAGAAAATAGATGTAATAATTATAAAAGATTTATCAAGACTTGGAAGAAATTATATTGAAACAGGTAATTTTATAGAGGTGATATTTCCAGCTATGGGAGTATCTGTAATGTCAGTAGACGAAAACTGTGAAATTAACTCATCAGATTATTATGGCGATGATTATTTACCATTAAAGAATTTGTTTAATGATATGTATGCAAAAGATATATCAAAGAAAGTAAGAAGTTCTTTGATAGTGAAGAAATATAATGGTGAATTTACTGGTAAATTAGCACCTTATGGATATATAAAAGACCCGAAAGATAAACATAAATTTTTAATTGATAAAAATGTATCTCATATAATTAAAAAAATATTTGATATGATACTTGATGGTAAGAGTAGAAGACAAGTTGCTGACTTTTTAAATGATAATGATATATTAACTCCAAGTGAGTATTTAAATATTAATACGAATGAAGGTATATCAATGGTAAAAAAATGGAATCCTGAAATGGTGAATACAATTCTGAAAAATGAAAATTATACAGGAACATTATTTCAAGGAAAGAGAAGAAAATTAAATTATAGAGTTAATAAGCAAATTCGATTAGACAAAGAAAATTGGATTATAACACCTAATCATCACGAAGCAATTATAAGCAAAGAAAAATTTGATAAAGTTCAAGATATATTAAATAATTACGTCACTAGAACAAATAGAAAAGGGAATCTTGATACATTATCTGGATTTTTGAAATGTGGCGATTGTAAAGGACAAATGCATTTGAAAAAGGGGAAGAATAAATCATATTATTATTGTACTAATTATTTTAATAAAAAGTGTACAAGTCATTCAATAGAAAAAACAAAACTTGAAGAAATGATATTAGAAAAATTAAAATTAAATAAAATAACAAGAAGTTATCTCTACGAAAGTGTAAAAACTATTTATATAAATGATGATAAAACAATTAGCATTGATTATAAATAAAAATGAAGATATGTTATAATTGATTATAAAGAAAGAAGGTATATTAATGAAAAATTATATTGTATTACACGGTAGTTTTGGTTCAAAAGACGGAAATTGGTTTCCTTGGTTAAGAGAGGAATTAGAAAATAAAAACAAAGAAGTTGCTGTTCATCAAATGCCAGTTGGTGTTGGTAATCAAAATTTTGATAATTGGTCTAAAGAATTTGGAAAATTGAAGATAAATGAGAATACAATAATAATTGCTCATAGTATAGCACCTGTTTTTGTATGTAAATATCTTATTATTAATAAAATAAAAGTGAAAAAATTAATATTTGTATGTGGATTTAATAATTATTTAGGAATAGATAAAGATTTCGATGCTGTTAATGAACCAATGTTTATTGATAATATAGAAGATGTAAAAAAATATTGTGATGATATTGTATGTTATTATTCTGATAATGATCCATATGTTAAATTCGAAGTAGAAAAAGATTTTGCAGATAAAATAACAAATAAACAATATATAATAAAAAACGGAGGACACATTAATTCAGAAACTGGATATACAAAATTTGAAGAAATTTTAAAAGAAATATAATGTGATTTTAAAGTAAAAGGAAGTGAAAATGATGGATAAGAATAATAATCAAGAGGTGTTTCATAAGACAAACATAAACTGGTTCCCAGGCCATATGGCTAAAACCATGAAACAGATAGAACAAGATTTAAAACTGGTGGATATAGTAATAGAGATATTGGATGCAAGGATTCCTTTATCAAGCCAAAATCCCAATGTTCAAAAATTAATTGCCAATAAAAAGAAAATTATAGTGTTAAACAAGAGTGACTTAGCAAATGAAAAAGAAAATATTAGATGGGTTAATTATTTCGCAAATAACCATATACCGGCGATATTGTTTAATTCTACTACTCAGGATGATAGTTCTAAGGTTATAAATAAAATAAATGAAGTTATGGAAGAAGAAAGAAAAAGGCAGGAATTGAAGGGTAGAAATTACAAAATTGCAAGAGTAATGGTTATAGGGATTCCAAATGTGGGAAAATCTTCATTTATAAATAGAATTGCTAATAAAACGGCTATGCAGGTTGGCAATAAGCCTGGAGTAACAAAAAAAAAGCAGTGGATAAGGCTTGCAAATAATATTGAGTTATTGGATACTCCTGGTGTATTATGGCCAAAACTTGGAAGCGAAGATGTTTCGCTTAAGCTTGCATATACTGGCACGATTAAAAGTGAAGTTATAGATGAAACTGAAATAGCATATAATTTAACAAAATTTTTGCTTGAGAATTATAGAGATAACATTATAAAAAGGTATAAGATTAGTAAAGAAAATGTAGATAAAATTCTTGCAAATGATGAATTAGAAGAGAATGAAAGAATTGTAGAAATCATGAATGATATAGGGAAAATGCGTGGTGCTGTTCAAAGGGGCAACACAATAGATTTAGATAAAACTTCAAGAATTATTTTGTCTGATTTCAGGAGTGGAAACTTAGGAAGGATAACACTAGAAAGAATTAATTTAGAAAGAATGGAAAAATAAATGGAAAATAATCTTATAGAAAGAAAAAAAGATGTAGAAGAAGTGAATACAATGTCTCCTCTTACATGGGCTTATATAGGAGATTGTGTTTTCGAGATGTATGTAAGAATGTTTTTTATAAACACAACCAGACTAAAGCCTCATGCCATGCACTTGGAAGTAATAAAGCATGTTAAGGCAGAAGCTCAGGCAAACCTGCTAAAAAATATTAGTGGAGAGTTATCTGATGATGAAAAAGATATAGTTAGAAGAGGCAGAAACGCGCAAAATCACCATATTCCAAAGAATGCAACATTGGATGATTACAGCCATGCTACTGCATATGAAGCTTTAATAGGATATTTATATCTTACAAAGCAAGATGCTAGGCTTAAAGAAATATTAGAATTGTGTAAATTTTAATTTATGTAGTGACTAATTAAGAAAATTGTGATATAATAGATGGAAATTGAGAAAGAAGGTATTTTTATTATGATGACAAAACCAAGTGTAGCCGAATTATTAGAAAAGGTTGATAATAGATATTTATTAGTAATTGCAACAGCAAAAAGAGCAAGGCAAATTGCAGCAGGTGCAGATGTACTTGTAAAAACTGATGATGTAGCACCAGATTCTATAGCAGCAGATGAAATTGAAGCAGGAAAGGTAACAATATGCTAGTTTTATTATCGGGAGTGTCTGGAGCAGGAAAAGATACAGTAAAAAAAGAACTAAGAAAGAGAAATGAGAGAATAACATCTCTACCATCTTATACAGATAGGGAGCCTAGAGCTGGCGAGATAAATGGTGAGCTTTATAATTTTATTACTACCGAGGAATTTAAAGAACTAATAAAAAATGGGGATTTATATGAGTATGATATCCACCATGATCATTATTATGGAACATCTAGAAAACTGCTTAATGAAAGACTAAAAAGTGGTAAAATAATTGTTAAGGATATGGATGTTAATGGAACAGAGAATTTAGTTAAATTACTTGGTAAGGATACTAAAATAATAACTATTTTTCTTCGTGTACCTAAAAAGGAGCTGCATAGAAGGCTGGTAGAGAGAAATCCGGAGATTACGCAAGAAGAAATAGAAAAAAGATTAAGCAGATTTGAATATGAAGAATCTAAAATAGGGTTTTATGATTATGTTATAAAAAACAATGACCTGGAAAAAACTATGCAAATAATAAGTACAATTATTGAATATGAAGAAAAAGTAGAAAATCCAGAGTTTTAAATCAAAGCAGGGGCATTTGTGAGCCTTTACTTTGATTTTTTTATATGATAGAATACAAAAAAAGGACAAGATATGGTAGCTGAAGTTATAATAAATAGTAATGTGAAAAATTTGAATAAAACATTTGACTACAAAATTCCAACAGAAATTGAAAATGATATTTCTATTGGGAGTAGAGTTTTGTTGCCTTTTGGAGGAAAAAAACAACTAGAAGAGGCATATGTGGTTGGAATAAAAGATAGTTCCCAATACCTAGAAAAATTAAAGGAAATAGCCAAGGTGGAAGAAAAAAATGCTATTAGTTTAGAAAATATACAACTTGCTAAATACATGGCAAAACAGTATTTTTGTAATGTTTCAGACTGCATAAAATTGATGCTCCCACCAGGAACAACTACTAAGAATTTTGGAAAAAGAATAAATGACAAATTGCAGAATTTTGTGTATTTAAATAAGGATAAGGAAGATATAAAAAAAGATATAATAGAAAAGAAAATAAAATCTGAAAAACAGGTTAGAGCACTTGACTTCTTAATGAATGTTGAAGATGGAACTGGAATATTGAATAAGCAGCTACAGGAACTGGCAGATGTTTCGGCAAGCATTGTAAAAACGCTTGAAAAAAATGGATATATAAAAATAGAAGAACAAACGGTAGAAAGGAATCCATTTATACACAAGGTTGTAGAAAAGAGTTATAATCTTATACTTAATGAAGAGCAGAAAGAGGCTTTTGAAAAAATTAATGCTTCACTTCAAGTTGGGGAATATGATGAATTTTTATTGTTTGGCGTAACTGGTTCACGGTAAAACTGAAATATATATTCAACTTATAGAGGAAGCATTAAAGCTTGGAAAATCAAGCATAATGCTTGTGCCAGAAATTTCGCTTACACCGCAGACAGTAGATAGGTTTTTAAGTAGATTTGGAGAAGAAAATATAGCAGTACTGCATAGTAAATTATCATCTGGGGAAAGGTTTGACCAGTGGAAAAAGATAAAAAAAGGACAGGCAAAAATCGTAATAGGAGCTAGGTCTGCAATATTTGCTCCTGTAGAAAACATTGGGTTAATAATAATAGATGAAGAGCATGATGACTCATATAAATCGGAAAATTCCCCAAGGTATAACGCAAAGGAAATTGCTAAATATATTGCCGAAAATAATCAAATTCCATTAGTTTTAGGAAGTGCAACACCGGATATGAGCACATATTATAAGGCCTCTAATAATGAAATTGAATTGCTAGAATTGAGCAAAAGAGCAAATAAAATGGAACTTCCAGAAGTTAGTATAGTTGACCTAAGAAACGAACTAGCGGCAGGGAATAAAACTATGATAAGCACAGAACTTAAAGCTGAAATAGAAAAAAATCTACAAAATAAGAAACAAACAATACTTTTTCTAAATAGGAGAGGATTTTCAACTTTTATAATGTGTAGAGACTGTGGATATACAGCCAAATGCAGGAATTGTAACATAACATTAACATATCATCTAAAGGAAAATAAATTGAAGTGCCATTATTGTGGGTATGAAACAAAAGCAATAAATGTATGCCCCGAATGTGGAAGCCAAAACATTAGGTACTTTGGAACTGGAACTCAGAAATTAGAAGAGCAAATAAAAAAGCTGTTTCCTACTGCCTCAACAATTAGAATGGATGTTGATACAGTAACCAAAAAAAATTCTCATGAAGAGATATTAAATAAATTTAAAAAAGAAGAAATAGATATATTAATTGGAACACAAATGGTTGTAAAAGGGCACGATTTTCCAAATGTAACATTAGTAGGAGTAATTGCTGCAGATAGTAGCTTAAATATAGATGATTATAGGGCTCATGAAAGGACCTTCCAAACATTAACCCAGGTTGCTGGGAGAGCAGGAAGAGGAAAAGATAGGGGAAGAGTAATTATTCAAACATATAATCCAGATTCGTTTTGCATACAATATGCACAAAAGCAGGATTACAAAGTGTTTTTCAATACAGAGATAATGCTAAGAAAACAGTTGAGGTATCCGCCTTTTTGTGATATAATATTAGTCGGTATTTCAAGTGCCAATAGTGGTGAACTAATGAATGTGGCAAATGGAATATATGAGGATATAAAGAAAAAAATAAAAATAGAAGATTTGAAAATATTATTATATAAACCAGTACCAGCACCTATAGATAGAATAAAAAATAAATTTAGGTGGAGAATAATAATAAAATGCAAAATTGATGAAAAAATTATTGAATCTTTAAAAAATACTATAGAAAAAATTGAAAACACAATAAAAAATACTAAAAATGAAACTAGAGTAATTGTAGATGTAAATCCAAGCAATATGCTATAAATAGCAGAATATTAATAAAGAGAAGGGAATTGAATCAACGATGGCAGTAAGACAAATAAGACTATCAGATGATGAAATACTTAGAAAAACATCAAAAGAAGTAGAAGAAGTGAATGATAAAATAAGAGAACTATTGCAAGATATGCTAGAAACAATGCACAAATATAACGGGGTTGGGCTTGCAGGACCACAAGTAGGGGTGCTGAAAAGAGTAATTGTAATAGATTTATATGATGGAAGTGAACCACTGAAGCTTGTAAACCCTAAAATAATAAAAACAAAAGGAAATCAAGAAGTAGAAGAAGGATGCCTAAGCTTTCCAAATGAATATGCAAAAATTATAAGGCCAAAAGAAGTTGTTGTAGAAGCTTTAAATGAAAATGGGGAAAAGGTTAAAATAGTTGGAAAAGATTTACTTGCTCAGGCTTTGGCACATGAAATAGATCATTTAAATGGAATACTTTTTATAGACAATATGATTCCTGGAACGCTTGAATATGTAAATCCAGATGAAAAATAATTTTATATTATAGTTTTGAGCCTTAAAAATTCAGAAAGGAAATAAGTTATATAATGAGAATTTTATTTATGGGAACTCCGGATTTTGCGGAAGAATCTTTGAAAGCGTTATATGAAGCAGACTTCAATATTATAGGTGTTGTTACAAATATTGATAAACCAAAGGGAAGAGGAATGAAACTTGCTGCATCTCCAGTAAAAGAATACGCTTTAGGGAAAAAAATAGAGGTATATCAACCTCAAAAAGTAAAGAATAACCCTGAATTTTTAGATGAAGTTAAGACCTTGAATCCAGATTTAATATGTGTTGTGGCATATGGAAAAATACTTCCAGAAGAATTATTGAAAATACCGAAATATGGCTGTATAAATGTACATGGGTCACTTTTACCTAAATATAGAGGAGCTGCACCTATACAATGGGCAGTTTTAAATGGAGATGATGCAACAGGTGTTACAACAATGTTTATGGATGTTGGAATGGACACTGGAGACATGATTTTAAAAAGAGAAACTCAAATAGGAGCAGATGAAACCACAGGAGAGCTATGGAATAGACTTAAAATAATAGGAGCAGAGCTACTAGTAGAAACAGTTAAAAAAATTGAAGAAATTACAAAAAAAGAAGAAGTTTCTTTAGATGAGTTAAAAAAACAATTGAAAGTAGAGAAGCAAGGTAATGATTTTTCAATGGCACCAATGCTCTCAAAAGAAATGGCAAAAATAAATTGGAAAAAGCAGGATGCCTACGAGATAAAGAATTTGGTAAGGGGGCTTAATCCAATTATGGGAGCATGCTCTTACCATAATGGTAAAAAAATAAAATTTTGGAAAGTTAAGGAACTTACAAAGCAGGAACTTATTGAAAAGTTTAAAGAATTGGAAGAATACAAGGATTATCTAAAAGGAGTTGCTCCTGGTGTAGTTTTATTTTCTGACGAAAAAACGGGGTTATTTATAAATACTAAATCAGGAATATTACAAATTTTAGAAATACAGGGCGAGAATTCTAAAAGGATGGAAATAGGAGACTTCTTAAGAGGAAATAAAATAGAAGTTGGAAGCATATTTGAATAAAAATTAAAAACATGAAAAAGTACATAAAAGGATTTTGAAATTCTTTTATGTACTCTTTTTTTGAATTTTAGTTATTTTCACTATTGTGATATACATTCATTACATCATCTAATTCATCTAGATTTTCTAGTAATTTATCCATTCTTTCAGTTGCTTTTTCATCAAGTGCAACATATGTAGTAGGAACCATTTGAACTTCTGCTTCAATAAATTCAAGTCCCTCATTTTCTAAAGCCTCTCTAACAGAAGAGAAGTCCTCAGGTGAAGTTGTTACTGTATAGCATTCTTCATCTGCCTCAAAATCCTCTGCACCAGCATCTAATGCGGCCATCATTAAATCATCTTCAGATTTATCGGTAGTAGTTTTATCTATTACTATAACACCTTTTTTATTGAACATATAAGAAACACAACCAGTAGTACCAAGGTTACCGCCAGCTCTATCGAAAACATGCCTTACATCTGCAGCTGTTCTGTTTCTATTGTTTGTGCTTGCTTCAACAATTACAGCAACACCATTAGGTCCATATCCTTCATATACAACTTCTTCATAGTTTTCTTGGCTATCTGCACCAGAAGCTTTTTTTATTGCATTTTTAATTGTATCATTAGGCATGTTTGCTGCCTTACATTTTGCAATTACATCCTTTAGTTTAGAGTTTCCAGCCGGGTCAGGGCCACCTTGCTTAACTGCGATTAATAATTCTCTTCCTAATTTAGTAAATATTTTTCCTCTAGCTGCATCAGCCTTACCTTTTTTGGCTTGAATATTATGCCATTTTGAATGTCCTGACATTACTTTTCACTCTCCTTTATAATCAAAATAATAACGTATATATTTTAGCACACTTTTTATCATTTGTGTAGTCTTTTGGAAAAATAAGTAATAAAACATGAATTTTGTGAATATAAATATATTGGAGGATTATGCAGTGAATATAGAAAATATTTTAAGGTGTTTTCCAAAACATATAAAACCATTTATAGAAAAAGAAGAATTAACAAACCTGGAGGAAATACGTGTAAGAAATAATTTACCGCTAATTTTAAAAATTGGACAAGCAGAAAAAATAATACAATATAAAATTACAACTGATGATATTAATTTTATATTTCAAAAAATATGTGAAAATTCAATTTATACATACCAGAACCAAATTGCAAAAGGATTTGTTACAATTCAAGGTGGAAATAGAGTTGGAATTGTTGGCACGGCCGTTATTCAAGATGATAAAGTGATAAATTTAAATTACATATCTGGGCTAAATTTTAGAATAAGTAGCCAAATTACAGGATGCAGTGACAAGATAATTAAAGAGATAATAAATCCTGAAGATAATTCAATTTATAATACTCTAATAATAGGCATGCCAGGAACGGGGAAAACCACCCTATTAAAAGACATAATAAGAAATATAAGCAATGGATTTATTTATGGAGATGATAAATTTTCCGGATTGAACGTATCTGTAATAGACGAAAGAGGCGAAATATCGGCTATGTATAGAGGAACTGCACAAAACAATCTTGGAATAAGAACAGATGTGCTTAATGATATACCAAAGGCCATTGGAATGAAAATGGCAGTAAGGTCTATGAACCCAAAAGTGATAGTTGCAGATGAAATAGGTGGAAAAGATGATGCAGATGCAATAAGGTATGCGATGCGCTGCGGGGTTAAGGGGATTTTTTCAGCTCATGGTACTGGGAAAGAAGACATAATGCAAAATGCAGAACTAAAAGAATTAATAACCCAAAACATTTTTGAAAGATTTATAACAATAAATAAAAAAAGAGAATATAAGGTAGAAACTTAAAAAAATAGTTCTATTTTCCAGATATAAGAATATATATATATAAAGATATTTTTAGGAAGGACAAACTATGATTTTTATAAAGTATGTACTAATATTTTTGATATTTGGAATTTTTACATCAATTGGGAATATATACTCAAAAAAGTATGAAAACAGGCTAAGAGAATTAGAAAAAATGCAGAACTTACTTAATATTTTCAAGGCTAAAATAAAGTTTACAGGTCAAAATATACAGGAAATATTTAAACAAATATATATAGATAATAAAGATAATATTGGCTTTATATTTAAAGAAGCGGGAGAACTTATGGAAGATGAAAATAGTTTTGATGCTTGGAACACTTCTTTAGAACATGCAAGAAATTCAACATCTTTGCAAGATGACGATATAAATGCAATAAAAGTATTAGGAAAAATGCTTGGAAATACGGATATAGACGGGCAAATAAGCCAAATAGATTTGGTTAGCCAACTTCTAAAAGAACAAATAGTACAGGCTCTGGAGGAAAAAAAGAAAAATGAAAAAGTGTATAAAACACTTGGGCTTGCTACAGGCCTTACTATGGCAATAATACTTATATGAAAGGAAGTAAAGAGAGGGATGGATATAAATTTATTATTTAAAATAGCAGCAATAGGAATATTGGTAGCTGTGCTATACCAAGTACTTGTAAGAGCTGGAAGAGAAGACCAAGCTATGATGACTACTCTTGCTGGCCTAATAATAGTGCTTACCATGGTTATAAAAGAAATAAGTTCATTGTTTGATACTGTTAGAACAATATTTAACTTATAATAAGTAGACAATGTTAGTGCAGAAAAGATAGGAATGATTGATAATGGATATTATAAAGATAATTGGCACACGGTTTGATAGCATTAATAATAATTGTAATTTTAAAACAATATAGACCAGAGTTTGCAATGTATGTTTCCCTAACTGCTGGGGTAATAATATTTGCACTAATATTTGCAAGGTTATCTGGAATAATAGAAATACTTAAAAATTTATCTGCAAAGGCATCTATTAACAGTGAATTTTTAATACTTCTAATAAAAATAACCGGAATAGCAATACTTACCGAGTTTGCAGTAAGCGTATGCAGAGATTCAGGAGAAAATGCCATAGCAAGCAAAATAGATATGGGAGGCAAAGTAATAATAATGTCAATGTCAATTCCAATACTGTGCGGTTTATTGGAAACAATAATAAAAATAATGCCATAACATAAATGCCTTGAGAAAGGGTTGAGAAAAGATAATGCAAAAACAAAAGAAATTGAAAAAAACTTATAAATTATTAATTAGTGTTGCTTTGATAATTGCAATATACTTTTTCTACAATTGTTTTTGGTACAAAATTCAAGCCAAAGAAAATAATGAAATAATTGATAGTGAAAATGTATTAAACCAACAATCCAAAGCACTCCGGAATATCTTCTTTTATAAGCGAAGCAAATAAGTACAATGAAGATTTTGATATTGATGCAAAAGAGCTTGTAAATTCAGCAATTAAAGGAAATATTGATAATAGAACCATTGGCAAGAAAATACTAAATATCTTTTTTAAAGAAGCGGCTGATGCAATAAAATCGCTTAGCACAATAATGGTAGTAATTATTATTTCGAGCATTTTTAAAAGCATCAGTGATGGTTTAGAAAATAAGGGAGTTGCACAAATTACATATTACGTTACATATATTTTAATAGTAACAATCATAATGAAAAATTTTTCGGATATAATTGTTATGATGAAAAATTCAATACAAAACCTTATTTCTTTTTCAAATGCACTAATTCCACTATTAATAACATTAATGGTTACTACTGGAAATATTGCCTCTGCAGGCATGCTACAACCAATAATACTATTTATAATAACATTTATAGGCAACTTCATAAATACAATATTAATTCCAATTGCCCTTATATCAGTTTCACTAAGCATAATTTCTAATATTTCTTCAAAAGTACAAATTGATAAACTAGCTAAATTCCTTAATAATAGTGTAATTTGGGTACTTGGGATAGTATTAACACTATTTGTTGGAATATCATCTTTGGAAGGGAGCATAACAAATGGTGTGGATGCACTCACAGTAAAAACAACTAAGAGTGCTGTTTCGACATTTATACCTATAGTTGGAAAAATATTGCGGAGATGCAGCAGATACGGTAATGAGTTGTAGCAACATTCTAAAGAATGCTGTGGGTATAGTTGGAGTTGTTATAATATTAAGCATTTGTATAACCCCAATATTAAAGCTTACAACTTTAATGGGAATATATTATTTGGGGTCAGCTCTTTGCGAGCCAATTGCAGACGAAAAAATTGTAAAATTATTACGGACAAATTGGAGGAACATTTAAACTATTACTTGCAATATTGTGCAGTATATCTGCAATGCTAATAATAGGAGTAACTCTAGTAATAAAAATATCCAACAGTGGTCTAATGATGAGCTAAAAAGAGGGATGTGATGAGAAAAAATGGTAAAATTTCTTAGCAATTGGGGGCAAGGAATAATTGTAGCAGTTATAATTGGTACAATTATCGAAATGCTTATACCTGTAGAAGGCGGAATAAAAAAATACGTAAAAGTTGTAATTGGTGTGTACATTCTGTTTTCTGTTGTATCACCTTTTATACAGAAAATTGGAAAAGTAAGTATAAATAATATTTTTAATACAGAAACATATGAAAAAATGATGTCGAGTAAAAGCAATGATATAACCAAAAAGATAGAAGATAATAATACAAGAACAGTAAAGGATATTTATATAGCTAGTTTAAAACAAGACATAGAAGCAAAAATTGAGGGAAAAGGGTATAATGCAACAGATATATTTATAATTGCAGCAGATGATGAAAATTATACAATTGAAAAAATAAGCTTAAAATTAAATCAAAAAAAGGTTAAGGAAGAGGAAAGTAAACAAATAAATTCAGTTAAGATAAATGAGATAACGATAAAGGAAAAACAAAGTAAGCTGCAAAAGGAAAATATTGAAAATGAAGAATTAAACAAAATTAAGGAATACTTAAGCAAAACATATGATATTGATGAGAAGAACATTGATATAAGTTAAGGAGGTTACTTATGTTAAGAGAAAAGATTAACAAAATAAAGGAAGGTACAAATAAAAAGAAAATTGAAAACTTAGCTTCTTTTGTAATTATATTAATTGTAACGGTTGTTGCAATAAACTATATTTTAAAAACTCGGGAATAATAAAAAAGATAGCACTAATACAGAATCATCAAGGAAATTAGCAGAAGCCGAAAATACCCAAGGCTCATATGATGCTGAGCAAAATGCAAAAGACAATGTGGAAGAAAAACTTGAAGATATTTTGTCAAATGTTAAGGGAGTGGGAAGAGTTAAGGTGATGATTACATACTCAAAAACAAGCCAAATAATTCCAATGTATGATGAGGATTCTAGCACTAGCACAACAGAGGAAAAAGATTCTGGGGGAGGTACAAGAATTGTTAATGAAACTACAAGTAAAAAAGACATAATTTACAAAGAAACAGATGGAGTAAAAACGCCAATAACACAATCTGTAATTAATCCAGCTATAGAAGGAGCTATAATTGCTGCAGAAGGTGCAGGAGATGCAAACATAAAAACAAATATAATTCAAGCTGTAGAAGCAGTAACTGGAATTGCTACATATAAAATTCAAGTACTCGAATTGAAATAAATATAAAGGGAAGGAAAGATTGAATATGAAGAAAGTTTTAAAAAGAAACCAAATTGTTATTTCTGTAATTGCAGTTATGCTTATTGCAGCTGGGTACATGAATTACACAACAAATATAAAACAAACATTAGATACAGCAGCTCTTACTGATTCGGAAAAATATGCAGGGCTTGGAGACGCTACATTGGTCAGCAGTTCTAATGTTGATGAGGAGAATAAAATAGAGGAGAATAAAATAGAAGAGAACAAAATAGAAGAAAATCAAGTGCAAACATCGGTAAAGGCAGATGAAGACCAAGAATTACAGTATTTTGCAGAATCTAGATTAGAAAGAGAAAAAATGTATTCACAGATGATTGAAAGCTACCAAAAGATATTGCAAAATACAACTATTTCTGAGGCTCAAAGAGAAATAGCCCAAAATGAAATAAAGAAAATAAATGATATAAAAAATTCCATAATGATAGCAGAAAATCTGATAAAGAATAAGGGAATTGAAGATGTGATAATATTTATAAATGGAGAAAGCGTGAACATAATAATAAAGGCAAATGATTTATCACAAGAACAAATTGCACAGGTTCAAAACATAGTAACAAGAGAATTAAAAGTGGAGATAGAAAATATACATATTAGCAAAAAATAATAAATATGAAAATTCAAAGTGTAGCTTGCTGCTGGCAAGCACATAAAAGCATGAAATTTCCCGTAAAATCTTGAAATATTTGAATATTTTGATATAATGGTTAAGAATGAAATTTATGGAAATAATAAAGTAACAAATGTTAAACTTAGGAGGTAACAAAAATGATAAAAAAAGTAGCAATACTTGCAAATGGAGGAGATGTTTCAGGTTTTAATGCGGTAATACGTGCAATAGTAAAAACGGCTGAACAAAATGGGATAGAATGTTATGGCTTTATAGAAGGTTATAGAGGGCTTTTAAATAATGATTTTGTAAAGCTTAGTACTAGCGAAAATAAAATTGCGTCAGGAATATTGCCAAGAGGAGGCTCTATAATAGGTTCATCAACAAATGCAAATGTATTTAACTATAAAGTTACACTTCCAAATGGAGAAGTGGAATACCAAGATTTATCAGATAAATGTGTGCAAAACGTGAAAGATGATGGATTCGATTGTGTATTTACTTTAGGAGGAGATGGAACACAAAAATCTGCAAGAGATTTCTTTGTTAAGGGAATGAATGTAATAGGAGTTCCAAAAACAATAGATAATGATGTTGCATGTACTGAAATAACCTTTGGATACAATACAGCTGTATCTGTTGCATCAGAAGCATTGGACAGGCTTCATACAACAGGTGAAACTCACCATAGAATAATGGTACTAGAGGTAATGGGAAGGTATGCTGGATGGATTGCACTAGAATCTGCAATAGCAGGTGGAGCTGATATAGCGTTAATTCCAGAAATACCATATGACATAAATTCAGCTGTGAAGAAAATACAAGAAAGAAGCAATAAGGGCAAACATTTCAGTATTGTAGTTGTTGCAGAAGGTGCAATTCCAAAAGGAGGAACACTTACTGTGGAAAATGTCAGAAATAACGGTAAAGGAGTAGATAATAATAAATTAGGGGGAGCTGGACAAAAAGTTGCAAAAGAATTAGAAGCATTAACAGGTTTTGAGGCTAGATGCACAGTATTAGGATACATGCAAAGAGGAGGAACTCCAACTGCTTTTGATAGAGTGCTATCTACAAAATATGGAGCAAAGGCAATGGAACTTGCAATGGAAGGAAAGTTTGGAACAATTGCAGTTATAAAAAATGGAAAGCTAGACTATGCTTCTCTAGAAGATGTAGTTGGTAACAACAAAGAAATAGGCGCAGTATCTGGAAATACTCCTGAGAGCAACTTAAGAAAAGTAACAATGAATGATGATTTAGTAAAAACAGCTAGAGATATAGGAATTTGTTTAGGAGATTAAAAATATTTAGCCTTATGGCATAAGAATGGAGCAATAAAAGTGAAAGATTTTAAAGAAATTTTAGCAGAAAAAATTGCCGAAGCGGCAAACCTTCCAAAAGAGAATATATTAGATAATATAGAGGTGCCAAAAGACGCCTCTAATGGTGATTTTGCGTTTCCATGCTTTGTACTTGCAAAAGAAATGAAAAAATCACCTGTTATAATTGCAAATGAATTACAAGAAAAAATTCAGGTAAGGATAGTCGAAGACGAAAATACGATTATAGCAAATGTTACAGCAATTAATGGATTTTTAAACTTTGATTTAAAGAAAAAAGCTCTTGCACAAGAAGTTATAAACGAATTTGATGAGAAAAGAGAAAACTTTGGAGCAAAAGTACAAAAAAATCCTAAAAATATAGTAATAGATTATTCATCACCAAACATAGCAAAGCCTTTTCATATAGGGCACTTGCGTTCTACAGTAATTGGAGGCGCTTTATATAACATATATAAATACCTAGGCTACAATGTAACAGGAATAAACCATTTAGGAGACTATGGAACGCAATTTGGAAAGCTAATAGAAGGATATAAAAGATGGAGCGATGAGTACAATATAGAAGAAAACCCAATAGATGAGCTTACAAAAATTTATATAAGAATAAATAATTTGTGCAAGGAAGATGAAAGTGTATTAGAAGAATGTAGAAATAACTTCAAAAAACTAGAAGATGGGGATTCATATTGTGTAGAGCTATGGCAGAAATTTAGAAATTTAAGCTTGAAAGAGTTTCAAAAGATATATGATATATTAGGAACAAAATTTGATTCTTTAAATGGAGAAGCATTCTATTCTGATAAAATGCCAGAGGTAATAAGCATACTTAAAAAAACGGGAAGGCTAGTAGAATCAGAAGGTGCAAAAGTAATAAATTTAGATGATAAAGGAATGCCACCTTGTTTAATAATAAAATCAAATGGATCAACTACATATGCAACAAGAGATTTAGCTGCAATACTATATAGAGCAAGAACATATGATTTTGACAAAGCACTTTACCTAACATCATATGAGCAGGTGCTACATTTTAAGCAGGTATTCGAAGTTGCTAAATTATTAGGAATAGATAAAAAATACACAGATGGCCTAATCCATGTTCCTTTTGGAATGATATTACTAAAAACCGGAAAAATGTCAACAAGAGAAGGAAAGGTAATAAAGCTTGAGGACCTACTAAAAGAAGCAATAGAAAAAAGCAAGGCAATAATAGAAGAGAAAAATCCAAACCTAGAAAATAAAGATGAAGTAGCAAAAAGAGTAGGTGTAGGTGCTGTAATATTTAACGATTTATCAAATAGCAGAATAAAAGATGAGATATTTGATTGGGACACAATGTTAAACTTTAATGGGGAAACAGGACCATATATTCAATACACGGTTGTACGTGCAAAAAGTGTATTGGAAAAAGCAGGGTATATACCAGAGGCAAAGAACATAAATGTATCAAAATTAGATGATGAAGATTCAAAAAACATATTGGGTACTATTTATAATTTTGAAGAAACACTTGAAAATGTAACAAGAAAAGAAGAACCATCAATACTTGCAAGGTACCTAATAACTCTTGCAAAACAATTTAGTGGTTTTTATAACAATAACCATATAATATGTGAAGAAAAAGAACTACAAGATGCAAGATTATATATCACATATATTGTTAAAACAGTATTAGAAAGAGGATTAAACTTACTTGGAATACAAGTGCCAGATAAAATGTAGATTAAAAGTTTTGAATTGCAAATGAAAAATATAATAGTTAAAAAATGCAGAAGTATTTAAAAGTGAAAGGATAAAACTTTAATGAACAAAAACATTCTAAGACATATAACAAGATATTTGTTAATAATTGCAATAATAATAGTTTGTAGGCAAATATTTATATTTTCAAATCAAAACGCGGAAAAATCATCTGGAGTAAGCAAAAAGGTTGCAAGTTTTTTGTTAGATACATTTGATGGCGGAAAAAATATGCCTGAACATGAAAAAGAACAAACAGTATCATATATGCAGTATTTTGTAAGAAAAGGAGCTCACTTTTCTATTTATATGCTACTTGGAGTACTTACAATGTGCTGTGCATTAACATTTAAAGGAGAAACCGCGTATAAATTTGACTTTAGCGTTTTATTTTGCTTTATGTATGCCTTAACAGACGAATTTCATCAGCTATTTATACCTGGTAGAAGCGGAGAATTTATAGATGTTTGCTTAGATACATTTGGAGCATCCATAGGAATTTTAATAATACTTTTAACATATGTCATTATTTGTAAAATAAAGAGCCCAAAAAACCAAAAACCTAGAGAACTTGCAGAAAAGAATGAAAAAACTGAAAAAAGAAGAAAAGTTGTATTCATTGCAAGCACAGGTGGGCATCTTAATGAATTAATGCAAATAAAACCACTATTCAAAAAATTTGACTATTATATAATAACCGAAAAAACAAAGGTAGACGACAGTTTAAAAGAAGACTATAGAGAAAGAATAAGCTTTTTAATATATGGAACGAAAAAAAATTTATTAACATATCCATTTAAATTCATAGCAAACTGCTTTATAAGCCTGCATTATTTCTTTAAATACCAACCAGAAGTAGTAGTTACAACAGGAACACACACTGCGGTGCCAATGTGCTATATAGCAAAAATATTTGGAAGCAAGGTAATATTTATAGAAACATTTGCAAACAGAACGACAGGAACAGTTGCGGGAAGGCTAGTATACCCAATTGCAGACACATTTGTAGTACAATGGGAAGAGATGCACAAAGTTTATCCTAAATCTGTGTGTTGGGGCTGGATATATTAAAAATTAAAGCCAAAAGGAAGAGATGTTAAATATGATATTTGTTATACTTGGAACGCAAGATAAAAAATTCCCAAGGCTGCTTGAAGCCATACAGAAAAAAATAGACGAAGGAAAGATTGATGAAAAAGAAGAAATAATAGTACAAGCAGGAAGTACAAAATTTGAATCAAAAAACATGAAAATAATAGACTATATGTCTGTAAAAGATTTTGAAGATTTAATAGACAAAGCAGATATAATAATATGCCATGCAGGGGTTGGAACAATACTAACGGCACTAAAAAAAGGGAAAAAAATAATAGCTGCAGCAAGACTAAAACAATATGGAGAACACGTAAATGACCATCAACTGCAAATTTTAGATAACTTTGCAAAAAAACGATATATATTAGCACTGGAGGACTTTAATAAACTAGATGAGCTATTGGAACAAGCAAAAAGCTTTACACCAGCAGTGTTTAAGTCAAATAAAAAGTTTTTCTTAAGTCAATTGGAAAAAGAAATAAATATATTAGGATAAAAAACTTCTCGTGGTAGAAATATCATGAGAAGTTTTTAAAAATTATATAAATTTTCTTAAATTAATCTACTTAATGATTAACATTTACAAAACACATTATATCAAACGATAGCAAAAGATCAAAAATAAAAAGAAAAATTGTAGTTATAAATTAAACTCATAAAAAAGTAAAGAAAAAGCTGAAAATATACAGTGTTGCAAGAAAATCAATTAATTAAGTTTATCATTAAGTAGATTACTTAATAATATAAATAAAAATTAGAAAAAAGTCGAAAAAAGTGTATGAATATAATCAAAAGTATTGAACTTTTATTGTAAAATTGATATTATAATAGTGAATACCATGCTGAAAACAAAAAATGAAAATTAGTTTTTATATAGTATATAAACAACATTTAAGGAGGAAAGAAATAAAATGTCAACAAAAGGAAAACGAATGGCCGATAATTCGGGAAAAGAAGGAGACATAA
>CAKOXG010000022.1 GCA_934130025.1 uncultured Clostridia bacterium | reverse complement strand
CGAGGTGACAGGGATCGAACCTGCGACCTCATGGTCCCAAACCACGCGCGCTACCAACTGCGCTACACCTCGATTACTTTAAAATACTTATATACTATATCACAAATAAAACAATTTGACAAGACATTTTCGAAAATTTGAAAAAAATTTGCAAAAAATTTTTGAACTTGCTTCTTCTCTATGTTATTATATTTTTGAATAGTATTCATTTGTATTAAAACTCCTTTACATTTTTTCGTTAAAAATATTTAACGAGTTTTACTTACTCTTGTCTTCTGTTCTTTTACTTTTTCATATAGTTTTTGTTACATTTTAGATGGATATTATGGTTATTCATATATATTATTCTTATAGTATATGAAAGTATCTTAAAGTTTACGAAAACTTTAGGATACTTTCATTCTGAAATAGAGATCATTTTTATGTTTATTCTCTCTAGCATTTAAGTGTTCTATGATATTTTATCTCTTTTTATATGTTTTTATCCTCAATATTTTTTTGCAAGGGTTATTTCTTTTTGTGATATTTTACCATTTCTCATATATTTCACATTTATTATATCTCCTACATTTTTTTCATAAATTATTCTTCTAAGTTCTGACATTTTATTTATTTCTTTTTCATCAATGCTTATTATTATGTCCCCACTTTTTATTTGTGCTTTATCGGCTGGAGAATTTCTTATTACTTCTGCTACATAAATTCCATTGTCTAAATTATAATTTTTATTTAATTCTGAGTTTATATATGGAATCATTTTTCTATCATACGCATATATTCCAAGTGTTGCTCCTATATATTCCCCATTTTCTTTAAGTTTCTCTATTATTGGTTTTATCACATTTATTGGTACGGAAAATCCTATTCCTTCTGCTGTTGTAATTTTTACTGTGTTTACAGCAATTACCTGGCCTTTTTCATTTATTAGCGGTCCCCCACTATTTCCTGGGTTTATTGTTGCATCTGTTTGTATTAAATCTTCCATATAGCTTGTTTTATTTTCTTCTTCCAGTTTAATAGTTCTTTCTAGCCCGCTTATTATCCCAGCGGTTACGGTTCTTTGGAATTCCATTCCAATAGGATTTCCTATGGCATATACTTTTTGTGCTAATTTTACATCATCAGAATTGGATAGTTCCAAAAATTTTAATTTTGTTGTATTTATTTTCACAATGCTTAGGTCTAAATTTTCATCAGACCATATTACCTTAGCAGTAAATGTTCTCCCATCTTCTAATGTAACATAGCATGTTTCATTTTTTTCTCCCGAAACGTGTTGATTTGTAACAATATACCCGTCTTCTGTTATGATAAAACCTGTTCCCAGGCCGAGGTTTGATACTCCATTTTCTAAAAATATCGTTTGCCCTTTATTTTTTAGCTTTGATATTCCGACAACTGCTTTGTTGGCCTGCTCTATTATTGCAGAAATGTCTTTTTCTTCATCTTCCCTGTACTCTACACTTGCCTTTTGAGCATCGTAGTTTTTTGAATAATTTTTTTCCTCTGTTATTGATATGTAGATGCAATATGCAAGTACAAAAAATGATATAATTAAAATTATGATTGCAATTATTTCTAAAGTTTTAATTATTTTTTGTCCTCTATTTTTTCTCAATTTTGCCTCCCACTATTTTCCATTTTTTTCATTTATATTATTTCCATTTATTGCTTTTTTAATCAATCTTTTAATATATTTTTATTTTTTAAAACTCAACTTTTCTATTGCAAAACGCTACCGAAAATGGTAAAATATGACCATAGGTGATTTAAGTGAAAAAGAATAAAATATATGATGAAAAAACTGTTCATAATTTTCGAGATTTGGTTTCTTCATGTTCGAAAGCTTATGGAAAAAGAACGGCTTTTACTATAAAAGATTCAAATAAGGTTTTACACGATATTTCGTTTATTGATTTTGAAAATAATATTAGGGAACTGGGCTCTGCTCTTCTTGCTTTAGGCCTGGAAAATAAAAAAATTGCATTAATATCTCCTGATAGATATGAATGGTGTTGTAGCTATTTTGCAATTTCTACTTCTAATAATATAGTTGTACCTCTTGACTGCCTTCTTCCCAAGGTTGAGCTTCAAAGACTTTTAAATGAGAGTAAAGTTGATGCTATTATTTTTGATAAAAAATATACAAAGTGGATTCAAGAAGTGTTTTCTCCAAATGATTCATCTTTGAAATATCTTATTTGTATGGATTATGAAAATAATTCTGAAGATGTACTTTCTTATTCAAAGTTAATTGAAAATGGACATAATTTAATAGCTGAGGGAAAGTCAAATTATGATAATATTAATATTGACGAAAATGCCATGTCTATTTTGATTTACACTTCTGGCACAACAAGTAATCCAAAGGCTGTAATGCTATCACAAGAAAATATTTGCTCTAATTTATCTGCTATGACTACTCTTATAAAATACCACACTGATGACAGCATTTTGGTATTTTTGCCACTACACCATACTTTAGCATGCCTTGCAAGTTTTTTGTTTTGCTATTTTATTGGCTTTAGGCTATGTTTTGCAGATAGCATAAAAGATATTGGAAAAAACTTAGTTGAATATAAAATTAGTGGTTTAGTTTGTGTTCCTGCAGTTTTGGAGCTTATGTATAAGCAAATAATAAAAGGAATTAAAAAATCTGGCAAATATATACCATTTAAAATACTATCCGCATTTTCAAATTTTCTTTTGTTTTTTCACATTGATTTGCGTAGAAAGTTTTTTAAGGAAATCTTGGATAATCTTGGAGGAAATATGAGAACTATAATTTATGGCTCTGCTTCTTCTAATAAAAAAGTTATTCATTTGTTTAATACGATTGGTGTTACCATGATTCAGGGTTATGGTTTAACAGAAACTTCTCCTGTTATTTCGTGTGAAAATGATATTTATCATAGTGAAAATGGCTCTTCTGGTTTTCCTTTGTATAACGAGGAAGTAAAAATAGATAGTCCAGATGAATCTGGAACAGGTGAAATTTTGGTAAAAGGTCCAAATGTTATGCTTGGGTATTATAATAATCCAGAAGCAACAAAGCAAGCATTCAAGGACGGATGGTTTCGCACTGGGGATTTAGGTAGATTTGGCAAGGATGGTTCTTTGTTTATATCTGGTAGAATTAAAGATTTAATTGTTTTGAGTAACGGAAAAAAGATTTTCCCAGAAGAAATAGAAGCTTTTATCAATAAGTTTGATTATGTTGAAGAAAGTATGGTTTATGAACACAATGATAAGGTATGCGCCAAGATTGTGTATTCAAAAGATAATGAGATGCTTAAAAATCTTTCAAAAGAAGAAATACATGCTTTAATTGAGCCAGAAATAAAGGCATTAAATAAATCTTTCCCAGTTTATAAATATATTAAAGATTTTTCTGTAACTGATAAACCTTTAATAAAAACTACTACTCAAAAGATAAAAAGACATGAAGAAATAAAAAAAATAAAGAAGTAATTTATGAAATAATATAGGGTGATTATTATGAATAGAGAATTATATGATTTAACAAATCCACAGAAGAATATTTTGGCAACGGAACTGTACTACAATAATACTTCGATAAATAATGTTGGTGGTACCGTGTATTTAAAGGTCAAACTTCATTTTGATATTCTACAAAAGGCTGTTGCGAATGTACTTAAGAATAATGATAATTTTCATATCCGCATTACTAAGGAGAAAAATGAGGTTAAGCAATATTTTGAATACGATAATTATATTCCAGAAATTCTTAATATAAAAAATTTACATGAATTACATAGAATAGAATCTGATCTTTGCTTAAAAACTTTTGATTTGTTTTCTGAAAATAGATTGTTTGAAACAAAGATTTTTAAGCTTCCAAATGGATATGGTGGTGTTATTGTTATCATGCACCACATCATATCTGACTCTTGGACTCTAGGCTTGTATTGTAAGGAAATTGTAAATGAATATCAACTACTACTTGATAAAAATTCTTTTCAGGGTAGTGGCTCTTTTAGCACCCCTTTTTCATATAGGAATTTTATAAAAGAAGAAGCAGCATATTTAAAAAGTGCTTCTTTTGAAAAAGATAAAAAATATTGGGACAGTGTTTTCGAAACTGTTCCAGAGGTTGCAACTTTGCCAGCAACTATAAAAAGAAAAAATAATAAAATTACATGTTCTGCTTTAAGGCAATCTTTTAGTATATCTAAGCAGACTACTCTTAAAATTTTAGATTATTGCAGAAGGAATAAAATTTCTGTATATAATTTTCTTATGACAATCTACTCAATTTATATAGGTAGAGTTTCAAATCTGACCGATTTTGTAATCGGGACTCCAATTTTAAACAGATCAAATTATTCAGATAAAAATACTAATGGAATGTTCGTAAGTACAGTTCCTTTGCGCATAAATATAGACGAAAGCTCTACTTTTATTGATTTTTCAAAGAAAATTGGAGCAGATTGTTTTAGTATGCTTAGGCATCAGAGATATCCTTATCAATATATATTGGAGGATCTAAGAAGTAAGGATTCTAATATTCCTAATTTGTACAATATAATTTTGTCATATCAAATTACAAGTACTGTAAATGATAAAATTGATTGTGATTCTCATTGGATTTTTAATGGTACTTGTGCTGATGACCTTCAAATTCATGTTGTAGATTATAATGGTTCTGGAAATTTGAGCATATTTTATGATTACAAGACCTCAAAATATACAAAAACTGATATTAAACACATGCACGAACGTATTAGTTATATCATTGAACAGGTTTTATTAAACGATACTCTTGATGTAGCAGATATAGAAATTGTTACTCCTAATGAGAAAAGCCAGATTTTAAATGAATTTAATAACAGCAAGTCAAGTTATCCTAGAAATTCTTCTGTAATAGATTTGTTTGAAAAGCAGGTTAATGAAACTCCTAATAAAACGGCTCTTGTTTTTGAAGATTTTGAATTAAAATATGATGAATTAAATAAAAAAGCAAACCAACTTGCAAGTGTTTTAATTGAAAATAATGTTAAACAGGGCGATGTTGTTGGAATATTCCTTGACAAGTCTCTTGAAATGATTGTCTCAATTTTGGCAATTTTGAAGTGTGGGGCCATTTATTTGCCAATAGATATTCATTATCCAGAATCAAGAATTAATTATATAATTGAAAATTCTAAAGCAAATATTATATTGACTAACACCAATGAAAGCAAATTAAATTTGAAAACTATAAATGTAACTTTAGATATGGATTTTTATAAAGGCCCAAACATATCTAATTTGACACATAACTTTAATGCAGATATGCCTGCCTACATAATGTATACTTCTGGTTCTACTGGAACTCCTAAGGGGGTATTAATAGAAAATAGAAGTATTGTTAGGCTAGTAAAAAATACTAATTTTATAAAATTTAATAAAGATGATAGAATGCTACAAACAGGTTCTATTGTGTTTGATGCTTGCACTTTTGAAATATGGGGAGCTCTTTTAAATGGACTTTCTTTGTATATTATAAAAAAAGAAGATTTGTTGAATGCTCATTTATTGAAGAATTATATTGAAAGAAATAAAATTTCTATAATGTGGCTTACTGCTCCTTTATTTAGTACTCTTTGTGAAGAAAATGCTAAGATATTTAATGGCGTTAAATATTTACTTACAGGTGGAGATGTACTTTCTCCAAAACACATTAACAAGGTTAGAAAATATAATCCTAATTTAACAGTTATAAATGGCTATGGTCCTACGGAGAATACAACTTTTTCTTGTTGCTTTAAGATAGAAAAGAACTATATTGATGCAATTCCTATTGGTAAGCCTATTGCAAATTCAACTTGCTACGTGGTTTCTGCCTCTGGAAAATTGCAACCTATTGGTGTTCCCGGGGAACTATGGGTTGGAGGCGACGGAGTTGCTAAAGAATATTTAAATAATCCAGAAATGACCAGTCAAAAATTTATTAAAAATTATATGGGAAATGAAAGGATTTATAAAACGGGTGATTTAGTAAAATGGCTTCCTGATGGTAATATTCAGTTTATTGGTAGAATTGACAATCAAGTAAAAATAAGAGGTTTTAGAGTAGAATTAAGTGAAATTAATAATAAAATTCTAGAATTTTCTAATGTCAGGTCGAGCTACACTACTATTTATACAAACAATAACGAAAAATTTATTTGCAGTTATGTTATTTTGAAAAATGGTATTTCTACAAATGAATTAAAAAGATATTTGAAAGAAGTTTTACCTATTTACATGGTTCCTACATATATAGTTCCTATGGTTATTTTCCCATTAAACGTAAATGGAAAAATAGATAAAAATTTACTACCTTCACCAAATATAACAAATAATGATAATTCTATAAGTCCTAGAAATAAAGTGGATAAAACCTTAGTTTCAATTTTAAAGAAATGTTTGAATTTAAAATCAGTAAATATTTCAAATTCTTTTATGGAATTAGGTGGCGACTCTCTTTCGGCAATTAATGTTATTACAGAAATTGAAAATAAATTGCATGTACATTTGCAAATAAAGGATTTACTTAATATGGCAAGTGTTATGGATATTTCAGATTATATAACTAATGCAAACAGCAAAAGTGAAGCATTTGTACTTGAACAAGCACCAAGAATGGATTTTTACCCTCTTTCTTCTGCTCAAAAGAGAATTTATTATGCTTGCAAAATGGTTGGTGACGATTCTCTCGTTTATAATACCCCTTGTGCTTTGCTTATAAATTCAATTTTAGATAGTAAAAGAGTGGAAAACATTTTTAGAGATATTATACAAAAGCAAAGTAGCTTTAGAACTGTATTTGTATTAGATAATGGTGAAATTAAACAAAAAGTACTTGATAACGTAGATTTTAATATTCCGGTTTTTCATGATAAAGAAATTAACCGTGAACGTATTATTAGAAATTTTCCTAAACCATTTGATTTAGAAAAGGCTCCTTTACTAAGAGTTCAGCTTCATTATCTGGACAATGATACAACACTATTATTAATAGATTCTCATCATATAATTATTGATGGTGTTTCTATGAATGTATTATTAAACGAATTTTTTGAGACATATAAGGGTAATAACATTGAAGAAAATTCATTTGATTATACTGCTTATTCTGTATGGGAAACTAATTATACAAAAACTGCGTCTTTTAAAAAGAGTCAGGATTATTGGATAACTAGATTTAAGGATTACAGCTTTGAGGCTTTGAATTTACCTTATGATTATACAATTCCTGCAAATAGAACATATTCTGGAGATAAGATTTTTGCTTCGGTTTCAAAAGATGTATTTTCTAGAGTGGATGCTTTTGCAAAGAAGAATAAAATTTCAAGTTATACAGTATTTCTTTCTGCATTGTATATTTGTTTATATAAATATACCAAGCAGTCTGATATAGTAGTTGGTAGCCCTGTTGCAAACAGAGGAGTTATTGGAACAAGAAATATTATAGGAATGTTCGTAAATAATTTGGCATTTAGAGCAAAAATTCTACCAAACCAAAGTATTAGTAGCTTTTTAAAATATGTAAATGACTGTACTTTGCAAGATTTAGAAAATCAATCTTATCCATATGATGCTTTATTGAAGTTGTTGCATGTTCCAACAGATAATTCGAGAAATCCATTGTTTGATATAATGTTTTCTTATCAAAATCAGACAAATGAAATTGATTTAGGTAATGAAATTTCATATCTTCCTGTGGATACGAATACAGCTAAATTTAATATAACATTGGAAGTTGTTCCAAAATCAAATAAAATAAATGTTGAATATAGAACTGATTTATTTAAAAAGGAGACAATTACTAGCTTTATCGACCATTATATATTTGTTCTAGAGCAGGTTCTTGAGGATTTATCTCCTTCAGTTAGTAGTATAAATATAATAACTTCTACGGAACAGAAACTTTTGGATAAATTTAATTCAACTTCTGGTGAGATAGATAGATCTCCACTATGTAAGCTTTTTGAAAAACAGGTTAAGAAAACACCAAATAATATTGCAGTTATTTGTGATAATAAATCTCTTACTTATGCAGAATTAAATAAAAAAGCCAATAGTTTGGCTCACTATTTAATTAGTCTTGGTATAAAAAACAACGATATTGTAGCAATTATGACAAATAGATCTCTAGAGACTATTGTTTGCATGATGGCTATACTTAAAGCAGGTGGCGCATTTTTAAATATTGATCCAACATATCCTGTTGATAGAACAAAATATTATATTGAAGATAGTAAAATAGAATATGTACTCACTCAAAAATCGTTACGCGAAAAGGTTGATGAGATAAAAAATAAAATAGAAATTGACCTTGATAATGACGAAATATATGGTAAAAATTTTGAAAATCCAAATGTTGAAATTCATGAACAGGATTTGTCATATATTATATATACTTCTGGTTCTACTGGAACCCCTAAAGGCGTAATGCTTAACCAGATTGGGCTTTCTAATATGGTACAGGCAATGACTAAGGTTCTTGATTATTTAAAAGATGCCCCAAAACATGCAATTGCATCTGTTACATCTACACCTTTTGATATATTTGTTTATGAGATAGTGGTTTCTCTTACACATGGAATGAGGGTTGTAATGGCAAATAATGCGGAACATAGAAACCCTAAACTTTTGGATGCGTTAATACGTAAATACAATGTTGATGTAATGACTGTTACTCCAAGTTTGATGAAGATAAACTATGATAATAGAGAGCCAAACACAGCTCTTGCACAGGTTAAAAACATGGTTTTTGGTGGAGAACCTTTGCCAGAAAAATTTGTTAAGGATTTACGTAAGCTTGCTGATGATATTACAATATATAATATATACGGACCTAGTGAAATAACTGTTTTATCAAATGTTCAAAACCTAGACAATGAGAAAGAAATTACCGTTGGCCCACCAATTTTAAATACTCAAATGTATATTTTAGACAGTGATATGAGACAAGTTCCAATTGGAGTTATTGGAGAAATTTATATTGCTGGAATCCAAGTTGGAGAAGGTTATATTGGAAAGAAAGAATTAACAGAGCAACGTTTTTTTAATAATCCTTTTGGCCCTGGAAAAATATATAAATCTGGTGATATAGGTAGATGGACTTTTGATGGTAAGATTCAGTGTCTTGGAAGAATTGATAATCAAATAAAATTAAGGGGATTGCGTATTGAGCTTTCTGAAATTGAGGATGAGATTGCAAAAATGCCGGGTGTATCATCATGTGTTGTTAATAAAATTACATTGGACAACAAAGAATGTTTATGTGCATATTATGTTTGTAATTCAAATCTAACTGAAATGCAAATTAAAGAAAATCTGCGTAAATTCTTGCCACAATATATGATTCCAACACATATTGTTAAGCTAGAATCTATGCCATATACTATAAATAGAAAAATTGATAGGAAGGCTTTACCTCTTCCTAAAGTTACACATTTGGTTGATAGTAAACATATAGACATATCTTCTTTAAATTCTAATGAAGAAAAGCTTGCTCAAATTTGGAAAAATATTTTAAAAGTAGATAATATTGATGTTAATGATAATTTCTTTGATATTGGCGGTGATTCTATTTCTGCTATAAACATGCAGATTGAAGCTCTAAAGTACGGTTTAGAATTTGAATATGCGGATATATTTAATTACCCTACAATTAGACAATTATCTAAAAAGTTACCTAGCCCTGAAGAGAAATTCATGAATAATTATGATTATTCGGAAATAAAAAAACTTCTTCGCAATAATTGTGTTGAAAATATAAATGAAATAAGTAAATATAATGTAAAAAATATTCTTTTAATTGGTGGAACTGGCTATTTAGGCGCACATATTATTAGTTCTTTCTTGAAAAACGAATCTGGCACTTTATATTGCCTAATTAGACAAAAAAATAATGAGAGTCCACTGTATAGAACAAATAGAAGACTTGAATTTTACTTTGGAAAGGAATTTTTAAAAGAATATTCTAGTAGAATACATGTAATAAAAGGAGATATTACATCGGAAAATTTAGGTTTATCTGAAGAAGATTACACAGATATTCTAAATAATGTTGATACTGTTATAAATGCTGGTGCTATTGTAAAGCATTTTGGCTTAAAGGATGAATTTGAAAATATAAATGTTTTAGGTACACAAAATGTAATTGATTTGTGTTTAAAAAATAGAAAAAGATTACTGCATATTTCAACTATAAGTGTTTCAGGTTTTGGAGAAAAAGAAGAATTTTCAAATAATCCAGATGAAGAAGGCTCTAAATTATTCAATGAACAAAACTTGTATGTTGGACAAAACATAAAGGGAATTTATACAACAACTAAATTTAAGGCGGAAATTTCTGTATTGGAAGCAATAAAAAAGGGCTTGGATGCACAAATTTTAAGAATTGGTAATATCACCAATAGATACTCGGATGGAAAATTCCAAATAAATATAAATGATAATGCTTTTGCAAGAAGAATAAAATCATTTGTGGAAATTGGTGCCTTCCCCAAATATATGCTTACTCATGCAGTAGAACTTACACCTGTTGATATTTGTGCAAATGCTGTAATTAAAATATTAGAATATAATAGTCCTTGCAATGTATTTCATTTATACGATACAAATCTATTGCCTATAAATATTTTTTATGATACTATACTAAAAAGAGGAATTAATCTTGCCCCTGTTTCAAATACACTTATGACATATATCATAAAAGGAATATTATCTGATGATTCTAAAAAGTCTATTATATCCGGAATTGTACAAGATCTTGATAAGGATAAAAAGTTTACATATATATCAAAAGTTGGTTTGGATGCTACTTTTACACAAAAATACCTAGAATCGATTGGTTTTAAATGGGTAACGTTCGACGCAGACTATATTAATAAGTGTTTTGATTATTTTGAGGATGTAGGATTTATTGATAAAAATTTGGAGGAACACTAATGAATGAAATTTTTACATTACCACTGTTATCGCTAATAATCTCAGCTTGCTTAATTACTGGTTTGTTAGTATATGTATTAAAAATAAAAAACAAAACGTCCTTGCAGAATATTTTCTGCTTGGACCTACTTTGTGTTTTTATTATATGTGTAGGAGTTATTTTGCAAGCGATACTAAGTAAATTATGCAGTATTCCTGCTATAAAATTTGAAAATTATATATATATTGGCACATGCTTTTTACCTGTTTGCATTTTATTTACTGGTAAAATTTTTAGTAATGCAAAATACAAACTAAGAAGAATAGATTTATTTACTTTAATAATTCCAATAATTTCATTAATAATTCTATGGACAAATAAATATCATCATTTATTTTATAAAATATATTCTACTAATATTAGTGAATGTGTTTATGGAAATTGGCTTATAATACATAACATATATTCATATGCTCTTTTATTGCTTGGAATTATTTATATTATTAAAGCTTCTGGAAAAACTTCTGGCTTTTTTTCAAAACAATCAATTTTAATAATTGCTGGAATGAGTATTCCTATTATAGTAAATATACTTGGAACATTTAAAATTATACCAATGTCAGTTTATATTACTCCAATTTCTTTTGCATTTGCTATGGTATTTTTCGCACTGGCAATTTTTAAATTTAAATTTTTAGGAATTGCTCCTATCGCCTTACGAACAGTCGTAAACAGAATGTCTGATAGTTATATAATTCTAAATGAAAATTATATTGTCACAGATTTTAATAATACATTTTTAAATACGTTTAATTTAAAGGATGAAAATATTCGAGATAAAAATATTTTTAAATTTATTGAATTGCATCTGGATTACGGAATTGATGTTGTATCATTAAAAAAATATTTAAATAATATAAAAGGTACTACTCAAACTGTATCTTTTGAACTAAAAAATAATGCTTTAAATAAATATTTTACTGTAGAAATAAATAATATAATGGATAAAAATAATCTTCTCGGAATTTTAGTGCTATTTAAAGACATAACTGAACACAAGCAAGATATTCAAACAATTCAAAACAATCAGGATATGCTTATGGAAAAAGAACGTTTAGCTTCACTTGGACAATTAATTGGAGGAATATCACATAATTTAAAAACTCCTATAATGTCTATTTCTGGTGCAGCAGAAGGCTTAACAGATTTAATTAATGAATATGATGCTTCTATTGGAGATTCAGAAGTAACAAACGAGGATCATCATGCAATTGCAAACGATATGCGAGAATGGATAAATAAAATTCATTCCTATACGTCATATATGTCGGATATTATTACTGCTGTTAAGGGGCAAGCTGTAAATCTTTCTGAAAATGAAAATAATGAATTTTCAGTAGATGAATTATTTAAAAGAGTTAATATATTAATGAAACATGAAATTAGCAATGCTTCACTAGTATTAAATACTAAACAAAATGTGCCAAATTCAGTGTTATTGCATGGAGATGTAAATAGCTTGGTACAAGTTGTAAATAATTTAATTACAAATGCTATACAATCATATAATGGAAAAAAGGGTGAAGAAATCGACTTAACTGCACAAGTTGATAAAAATAATAATATTATCATTTCAGTTATAGATCATGGCTGTGGAATGCCAAAAGATGTTCAAGAAAAATTATTTAAATCTATGATTACAACAAAAGGAAAAAATGGCACTGGATTAGGAATGTTTATGTCATATTCAACTATAAAAGGACATTTTAATGGTGAAATGACTTTTGATAGTAAAGTTGGATATGGAACGACTTTTAAAATATTTATTCCATTATAAATAATATAATGTCGAATTTTGTATAATTTACACTATGCAAATCAATTTATTTTATATTATACATCTTGCAATTTTCGACATTTATTATTATAATCTATTTAGAAAATTTTATATAGAAATATGGAGTTTTAATTATGAGAAAAAACATGGTAAATTATGAGTCAAATGGATACAAAATAATCGTTGTAGATGATGAACAAGGTATCGTTGACTCTTTATCTATTTTTTTAAAACGTTCAGGTTATGACTTCACTGGATTGACCAATCCAATTGAGGCAATTGAACGTGTAAAACAGGAACACTTTGATATGATGATATTGGATTTTATGATGGATCCAATTCATGGTGATGAAGTAGTGGAAGAAATAAGAAAATTTAATAAGGATTTATATATATTGCTACTTACTGGGCATAAGGACTTGGCTCCTCCTTTAGAAACAATTAAAAGGTTAGATATACAGGGATATTGTGAAAAAAGCGACAAATTCGATCAACTACTTCTTTTAATTGAATCTGGAATAAAATCAATTGAGCAAATGCACACAATAAAGAAAATAAATAATGAACTTCAGAATAAAAACGATGAATTGGAAAAAGCCTATTTAGATACAATAGGAATATTACGCCAAACAGTTGAAGCAAAAGATCCATATACACGTGGTCATTCCGATAGAGTCTCTGAATATTCTGTTTTAATTGGAAAAGAATTAAATTTAGATGATACGACATTGCATACACTAAAAATAGGTGGACTATTCCATGATATTGGAAAAATTGGTATTCCTGACAGTATTTTATTAAAAGAATCAAAACTTAATGATGAAGAATACTCTCAGATAAAAAATCATCCTATGATAGGGGTGCATATGCTTGGCGATGCAAAAATATTTGAGGATATTATCCCTATTGTAAAACATCACCACGAGCGATTTGATGGAAGGGGCTATCCTTGCCAACTTTCTGGAGAAAATATTCCATATATTGCAAGAATTGCTGCTGTTGCTGATACCTTCGATGCAATGACTTCTAAAAGATCTTACAGGGATGCTTTACCTTTAGAAGTTGTTCGTGCTGAGATTGAAAAATGTTCTGGTACACAATTTGATCCACAAATTGCAAATGTATTTTTAAATATCTTAGATAATAATTATAATTTAATAAAAGAAATACAAGAAAAATATAAATAAAATAATTAATATATTAATTATTTATTAATTTATAAAAATAAATATTAATATTAAAAATTAAAATAATTAATTTAATGATTCAAAAAAATATTTAACCTAAGTTAATTAAGTTAAATATTTTTTTATTTTTATTATTTTTTATTTTTATTTTTAATTTTTTATTTTCATAGATAATTTTACTTGCTGTTTATCTTTATCAATACCTATTACTTTTACACTAATTATGTCCCCCACACTTACAATATCATATGGACTCTTTACAAACTTTTCACTCATTTCAGATATGTGAACCAGTCCATCATGTTTAATTCCTATATCTACGAAAGCTCCGAAATCCGTAACATTTCTAACTGTTCCGTTTAAAACCATCCCTTCTGCTAAATCCTTAAATGATAGCACATCAGCCCTCAAAATTGGTTTTTGCATTTCTTCTCTTGGATCTCTTCCTGGTTTAATCATTTCGTTTATAATATCTTTTATAGTAAATTCTCCAACATTAAATTTTAACAAATTTTCTTTTATATATTTTTCATTATTTATTTCTAATAATTTTAATTTAATTTCTTTCAATTTATTTTTATTAGTTAAGTCATTTATTTTAAATCCGATTTCATTTAATATTTTTTCTGCAATTTCATAACACTCTGGATGTACCCCTGTAATTTCTAATGGATTACTTCCTTCGGGAATTCTCAAAAATCCAGCACATTGTTCATATGCAGCTTTTCCTAATTTGGGTACTTTTAATAATTCCTTACGTTCCATAATTTTCCCATTTTCTTCTCTATAATTCACTATGTTTTTTGCCACAGTTTTATTTATTCCGGCAACATATGATAATAATGATGGCGTTGCAGTATTTACATCCACACCAACAGAGTTTACTGCATCTTCCACAACCCCTCTCAGGCTTTCTTCAAGTTTCTTTTGATTAACATCATGTTGATATTGTCCAACTCCGATAGATTTCGGATCAATTTTAACAAGTTCTGCTAACGGATCTTGCAATCTACGTGCAATCGAAATAGCTCCCCTTAAAGAAACATTTATATCTGGATATTCCTCAGTTGCAAGTTTTGATGCTGAATATACTGATGCACCTGCCTCAGATACAATAACATAAGCTAAATTTTTTCCATATTTTTCTTTAATCTCTTTAATTAGAGAAGCAACAAATTCCTCAGACTCCCTTGACGCTGTTCCATTTCCAATTGCAAATATGTCGGCATCATCTTTTATAACTAGATTAATCAACTCCTTCTTTGCTCCCTCAATATCGTTTTGTGGTTCCGTTGGGTATACTGTTGTCGTGTCCATTACCTTTCCTGTCTCATCTATTACAGCTATTTTACATCCAGTTCTATATGCTGGATCAAATCCAATTACATTTTTTCCTTTTACTGGACTTGCCAATAATAATTGTTTTGCATTTTTTCCAAAAACTTTTATAGCCTGTTCATCAGCTCTTTCTGTTAACTCTGATCTTATTTCTCTATCTATAGAAGGTTCAATTAATCTTGTAAAACTATCCTTAATACACCTTTTTAAATAACCTGCATATTCATTATCTTTATTTTTTATAATATTCTTTTCCAAGAAAGCTATTATATTTATTTCTGGTTTATCAATTTTAACTTTTATAATAGATTCCTTCTCACCCCTATTAATAGCCAATATTCTATGAGCTGGTATCTCTTTAATATTTTCATTAAAATCATAATACATATCAAATGGTGTTTTTTCTTCTTTATTTACTGCCTTTGTAAAAATTTTTCCTTCATCATAACAAATCTTTTTTATTTTTTTTCTATAATAAGCATTATCTGAAATATCTTCTGCAATAATATCAAGAGCACCATTTATAGCATCTTCTATATTTTCTATATTTTTTTCTTTATTAACAAATTTTTTTGCAAAATTATTTATATCTATTTTTGGGTCTTGCTTCATTATAATATTTGCCAATTCCTCTAGTCCATTTTCTTTTGCAATTGTTGCTCTTGTTCTTTTCTTTTGTTTATATGGTCTATAAATATCCTCTACCTCGGAAAGTGTGATGCACATTTCAATTTCATTTTTAATTTTTTCATTCATCTTTCCCTGTTCTTCTATTGATTTAATTACTTCTTCTTTTCTTTTTTCTAAATTTCTTAAATAACTTAATCTATCGTCCAGGTTTCTAAGTTGTTCGTCAGATAAACCTCCTGTTGCTTCTTTTCTATATCTTGCAATAAAAGGAATTGTATTGCCCTCATCAATTAGTTTTACTGCATTTTCCACCTGCTTTGATTTTACTTTTAGTTCATTTGATATTATTTCAATAATATTCATTTTTTCCTCCATTCTATAAATTATAAATTTATTAAAAAAATAAAGAAAATGCAATTATCTTGATTTTCTTTATTTTTACTTTATTCAATACCTAAATATTCATCATATGATACTTCCCTATCAATTATTTTATCATTTTTTATATCAATTATTCTATTTGCAACTGTTTGCATTAACTGATGATCATGTGATGTAAATAACATGTTTCCTGGGAATTTCTCCATTCCTTCATTTAAAGCAGTTATACTTTCCATATCTAAATGGTTTGTTGGCTCATCTAATATCAAAAAGTTTGCACCAGAAAGCATCATTTTTGATAAAACACATCTTACTTTTTCTCCTCCAGATAATACGTTTACCTGCTTTAATGCCTCTTCCCCTGAAAATAACATTCTTCCTAAAAAGCTTCTAACATAGGTTTCATCTGGATCTTTAGAATATTGCCTTAGCCAGTCTGTAATAGATAACTCACTTTGAAATAAATAATTATTATCCTTTGGGAAATAACTGTTTGTAATAGTTGTTCCCCATGTTATTGTTCCTTCATCTGGTTTAATTTCGCCTGCTAGAATTTGGAATAATATTGTTTTAGCATTTTCATTATCTGCTAAGAAAGCAATTTTATCATTTGGCTTAACTGTAAAGGAAAGATTATTTAATATTTTCTCCCCATTAATTGTTTTCGAAATATTCTTTACTTGCAATATTTCATTTCCTGGCAATCTATCTGGTTTAAAATCTATATATGGATATTTTCTGTTTGATGGAGTTATTTCATCCAATTTAATTTTTTCTAGTGATTTTTTTCTTGATGTAGCCTGTTTAGATTTAGAAGCATTTGCACTAAATCTTGCAATAAAAGCTTGTAATTCTTTTATTTTTTCTTCTTTCTTTTTATTTTGTTCTCTCATTTGCTTTTGTAATAATTGGCTTGACTCGTACCAGAAATCGTAGTTTCCAGGATATACCTTTATTTTTCCATAATCAACATCGCAAATATTTGTACATACCTTATTAAGAAAATACCTATCATGTGATACTACAATAACTGTATTTTCAAAATTAATTAAAAATTCTTCAAGCCAGCTTATCGTCTTTAAATCCAAATCATTTGTTGGCTCATCCAATAATAAAATGTCTGGATTTCCAAATAATGCTTGAGCAAGTAAAACTTTTACCTTTTCTCTTGCCTCCAATTCCTTCATATATTTGTAATGTTTTTCAGGCTCTATACCTAAATCATTTAAAAGTATAGCTGCATCTGATTCTGCATTCCAACCATCAAGCTCTGCAAATCTTTCCTCTAATTTGGCAGCTTTCATTCCATCTTCTTCTGAAAAATCTGGTTTTGCATATATTCTTTCCTTTTCTTTCATTATACCATATAGTTCTTCGTTTCCCATTATAACAGTATCCATTATGGTATTTTCCTCATATGCAAAGTGATCCTGCTTTAAAACAGATAATCTTTCATTTTTTTCTTTTGTTACTTCACCCTTGCTAGGTTCCAATTCTCCGGACAAAACTTTAAGAAATGTTGATTTTCCGGCTCCATTAGCACCAATAATTCCGTAACAACATCCTTTATTAAATTTTATATTTACATCTTCAAACAAAGTTCTTTTTCCAAACCTAATTGTTACACCACTTGCTATTAACATTTTTCCTCCTTAAACTAGCCATCCTCCATTTATTCCAATGACTTGACCAGTCACATATTCATCTTCAATTAGCCATTCCACACATTTGGCAACATCTTCTTTTTTCCCTATCTTTTGTAATGGAATTTCCTGCCTTAAATCTTCTTTTTCCTGCTCTGTTAGGTTTTTATTCATGTCAGTATCTATTATCCCTGGGGCAATACTATTAACTCTTATATTAGATGGGCCTAATTCTTTTGCTAAAGATTTTGTAAGAGCATCAATTCCGGCTTTTGTAACAGCATAATGACTCTCACAAGAAGCCCCTATCTGCCCCCATATTGATGAAATATTTAAAATCAGTCCACATTTTCTTTTTATCATATATGGTATAGTCTCTTTACACATATAAAAAACAGACTTCAAATTATTATTCATCATATTATCCCAATCCTGTTCTGTTATATCCGTAAACATTTTTATTTGGTCAATACCAGCATTATTTATGATACAATCTATCTTTTTATATTTACTTACCGTAAATTCAATTAAATTTTTTACCTCATCCCTAATTGATAAATCAGCTTTAAAAATATCTATATTAATATTTTTACATTTCAGCCTATTTTTTAATTCTTTAGCAGCTTTCTCAGACTTATTAAAATTGGCTATAACAGCATATCCATTCTCTGCTAATTTTTCTGCAATACATGCCCCAATTCCTCTTGATGCTCCTGTTACAATAACTACCTTCTTATTCATAAAAAAATCCTTTATAAAAAAATAAGGATATTTGATTTAACAAATACCACTACATTCATTCTATTTTGGTGCACCACCGGGGAGTCGAACCCCGGACCTTCTGATTAAGAGTCAGCTGCTCTACCAACTGAGCTAGTGGTGCATTGCTAAATGCAAATATAATTATAATACTTATATTTTAATTTGTCAACAATATTTTTATAATTTATTTTATGTAAATTATAATACGACATTTTCATTGTTTCACTCGTTAATCTTTACAAAATCAAAAGGCACAACAGTACCTTTTGATTTAAAAAGCAGTTTTTTAGTTTGTACTTACACTTTCATCATCTTTTTTTGTCCCTTTATTTATTATTTTAGACAAAGCATGATAACTATCTGACGATATTAGTTCAGAGGATATTTCAGCTCCATTCCACTTTAATATTTTATAAGTTTTATTTGTTGCACCATCATGCCCATCTTGTATGATCTCTTCTTTACCATCTTCTAGATTTTCATCTTCCTGATAAATCGTTTTCTTTTCAATTATTGAAGTAGTAGTTGATTTTATAACAACTTCATATTCTTTTTCTTCTGCAATACCTTTTATTGATATTTTATTTACTCCATTTTTTGCTTCTGCAAATATTTTTACTGGATATTTTCTATTATTTTTAAATTTAAAATCAACCGTTCCCCAAGAAACTGTTGCATCTCTCCCTATATCCACATACGAGGTTTGAAAATAATGATTGCTTCTTTCTACAACATCTAAATTTGCATACAATACTGCATTATATAAAGTGGATGAAACTTGGCATATTCCGCCACCAACTTCTTGTACAACTTTACCTCCTGAATATGCTCCAGCCTCTTTATACCCCGCCTCTATTGTTCTTTTTCCTACAATTTGATTATATGAAAATACTTCTCCAGGCATTATAACTGTTCCATTAATTTTATTTGATGCTAAAGAAATATTATTACTTCTATTTTTATTGCTAGCATCATATCTTGTTGAAAAAGATCCAAGTATATCTGGAAAAGCTTCTTCCCCTAAATCATTTACTGTTTTGTTTGCAATTGTTATCTTCAAAGGAATAGTATATTCATCTTTATTTTCTTCTACTATTTTTTCAGCTTCCCCAATTGAAATGTCAAAATCAATTCCATTTACATTTGGATGAACCGTAGTTGGGTTATTCGTAATATAAGCATCCTGTGCTTCTTTATATATCTCTGAATGAATTTTATTAATATCTATTTTATCAGGCTTTTTATTAATTACAGGTATATTGATTTCAAAAGAGTTCTCCGAAAAGTCTATTATTTTTTTATTTATTTCATTTAATAATATTTTTTTATTTACAGTTATTCCTTCTTTTCCGTTTGTAATAATTAAATTATTATCATCTATACAATAACTATATTCTTGTACAGCATCTGGCAATTTAGAGCTTATATTATCAATTTTTTTATTTAATTCTTCTTCATTATATGTTATTCCAATATTAATATCATCACCAAATATTTTTGCTTTTAATATTTCATAATTATTTTTAAAAATATTATTTTTTCTTCCAACACTATAAGCACCAATTATAGCATTATCTATATCATATTGTATATTTATTTCATCCAAATAAATAGTTTCTGCTAGCTCTTGATATTTTAATATTATTTTTTTATTTTTTATTATATCTTCTATTTTTTCTTTAGCTTCGTTACAGTCTAAATTAGAAACATTTATTTTTTGTATAAAAACACCATTATTTATTTTTTCATTTGTAATATTTAATATTGCAAAAATTATTGAAAAAAATAATAAAAAAATAAAAATAGTAAAAATAATAAATATATTTTTTTTATTGATAATTTTTTTAAAATTACTACTCATATTTTACCTCTCATTTTTTATTTTCTATATAATATCATACAACTAAATCTTTTACAATAATATATATTTTTATAATTTATTTTTATAATTATAGACTTTTTATTTATTTTTTTATATAATTCAAGAAAACACTATTATAGGAGGAATAGATGATTTCACATTTAATAAAAAGAATTAGACTCGAACAAAAATTATCAAAAAATAAACTTGGAAAAATGTGTTCCATGGATTTAAGTTATATTACTCATTTAGAAAAAGGAGATCGCTACCCAAGCATAGATGCTTGTAAAAAATTAAGCAAAGCTTTTAATATTCCTGAAGCGACGCTCTTAACAAGCTACGGAAAAAAACTTAATTATGATCAGAAATTGAGAGATATGCAAAAATATATTTGTACAGATAAAATTCTTGCAATTAATAATATTGATGGATTAATATCATGTCCCCCAGATGCCCTAAATGCAAATTTTGCAATATTAATTAATGATACTTCTATGGAACCAACCTTAAAAAAGGGTGAATATGCTTACATTGACTTAAATACTCCAATGGATAGCAAAGACATCGGTTTGTTCGAATATAATGGAAAGTTTTTATTAAGGCAATTATCTTTTGGAATTCGTATTATTTCATTAATTCCACTTAATCCACAATTTGAAAAAATTACAATTAACAAAGATGACTCTTTTTCTATGCTTGGTAAAGTTATAGCAACGAAAAAAATATCAAAATAAAATTCGTAAAAATACAACAAAAAATCTGTTTTTTTATTTAAAACTATTGATTAAAAAAAATTTTAATATTATAATATAATTGACAAAAGATAAATGGGAGAGGGAGAAAATGGAACTAGTTAAAAATATATTTTTTAATACAGATAAATTAATAGAAAATTCAAAAATAAAAATTTCATATACTGGAAAATTTTTCGAAGAAAATTCTGATAAAGTTTTTATTCATTTTGGGTACGGTTTAAATTGGGATAATATATCAGAAATTGAGATGAAAAAAACAGACTTGGGATTTCAGGCAGAAATAAATTTAATTTCAAGTAATTTATTAAACCTTTGCTTTAGAAATTCAAACAACGAATGGGATAATAACAATGGTCAAAATTATGTGTTTGAAATTGAACCACAAGAAATATCTCTTATTCCAATAGAAAAGAATTCACAACTTACAAGTTCTAGGAGACTAAAAAAATCTTATATCTGGAGTAAAAAAATTCGTCTAGCTATATTTAAAATAATATATTACCTTCCTAAATTAATTTCTGGAAATTATAAAAAGAATACATCAAACAACACTAATATATAAAAAGTTTTACTTTTTATATATTTTTTATTTATAAAAAAAAAGATTAGGAATAATCCTAATCAATTTTGGAGCCACTTATCTGATTCGAACAGATGACCTACTGATTACAAGTCAGTTGCTCTACCAGCTGAGCTAAAGTGGC
>CAKOXG010000021.1 GCA_934130025.1 uncultured Clostridia bacterium | reverse complement strand
AAGCTGAAGAAGGAAAAACAGTTCTATTTGTAGGAACAAAGAAACAAGCTCAAGACTGCATGAAAGAAGCAGCTGAGAAATGTGGAATGTACTACGTTAACCAAAGATGGTTAGGTGGAATGCTTACAAACTTTGCTACAATAGAAAAAAGAATTGAAAGATTAAATGAACTTGAAAAAATGCAGGAAGACGGAACTTTCGAAGTATTACCTAAAAAAGAAGTTATCCTATTAAAGAAAGAAATGGATAAATTAGAGAAGAATTTAGGTGGAATCAAAGATATGAAAGAGCTTCCAGGAGTTTTATTCATAGTAGATCCTAAGAAAGAAAGAAATGCTATATTAGAAGCAAGAAAATTGAACATTCCTACAATAGGATTAATCGATACAAACTGTAACCCAGAGGATGTTGATTATGTTATCCCTGGAAATGATGATGCTATAAGAGCTGTTAAGTTAATAGCAGATACAATGGCTAATGCAGTTATTGAAGGAAGACAAGGAGAAGCTATAGATACTGAATCTGAAGAAACAGTTGAAGTTGCTGAGGATGCAGAAGTTGCAACAGAAGAACCAAGTATGGAAGAAGTTGTTGCAAATGCAGATGAAGATAAAGCTGAATAATTTGTAAGGGGGATTTTAAATGATTACAGCACAACAAGTTAAGGAATTAAGAGAAAAAACAGGTGCAGGAATGATGGACTGCAAAAAAGTTCTAACAGAAACTGATGGTGATATGGAAAAAGCTACAGAATTACTTCGTGAAAGAGGAATTACGAAAGCTGCAAAGAAATCATCAAGAGTTGCTGCAGAAGGATTAGTTGATAGCTATGTTTCAGAAGATGGAAAATTAGGAGCTATTGTTGAAGTAAATGCAGAAACAGATTTTGTTGCACAAAATGCTGAATTCAAACAATTTGTTAAGGATGTAGTAAAACAAGCTGCATTGAATAATCCAAAAGATGTAGAAGAATTATTAGCAGAGCAATCAATTGCTGAAGAAGGAAAAACAGTACAAGAAGCTTTAACAAATAAAATAGCTACAATTGGTGAAAATATGACAATTAGAAGATTTGCTAGATTTGAAACTGCAAGTGGACTTGTAGAATCATATATTCACGGAGATGGAAAAATTGCGGTATTAGTTGAAATGGAAAATTCAGATAAGGACCTTGCAAAAGATATTTGTATGCAGATTGCAGCAGCTAGACCAGAATTTTTAGGACGTGAAGATGTACCTCAAGAAAGAGTAGATAAAGAGATGGAAATTCTTAAAATTCAAGCTATGAATGAGGGAAAACCAGAAGCTATTGCTGAGAAGATGGTACAAGGAAGAATTGGTAAATTTTATTCTGAAATATGTTTAGTTGACCAAGAGTTTGTTAAGAATCCAGATATGAAAATTTCTGAATTGTTAAAACAAAAGGGAGCTAAAATAGTTAGATTTGCAAGATTCGAAAGAGGAGAAGGAATTGAGAAAAAAGAAGAAAACTTTGCTGAAGAAGTTGCAAAACAATTACAATAGTCAACCAATAAAAATTCATAAAGCTTATAAAGGGAAGTTGAATAACAACTTCTCTTTTATTAAAAATAGGGAGGAAACAGGTGGAAAAAAATAAAAATATTGTAAAAGTAGAGAAAAAAACTAGAGAAGATAGTGAAAAGGTAAAAGCTATAAAATTTAATATTTTAGCTATTGTGGCAATTGTGATTTTTTGTATATCTCTTTGCCCAATTACATTACAAAATGATACATATTATACTATAAAAATAGGAGAACACATAATTAATACTAAAACTGTTGATATGAAAGACCCATTCTCGTGGCATGAAAATCTTCCATATACATACCCACATTGGGCTTATGATGTAGCAATATATTTTATTTATAGTTTAGGCGGATTTATGGCTATTTTTGCATCAACTATAATGTTGTCATGCGTGCTAGGCGTGCTTATGTATTTTGTTAATTGTAAAATTTCAAAAAATAAACTTATCTCTTTTTTAATAACGCTTGGGGCAATGTATATGATGAGATATTATATAGCAGCAAGAGCACAGCTTGTAACTTTTATATTGTTAGAATTAACGATTTTATTAATAGAAAAGTTTTTAGATACAAAGAAAAAAAGGTATGCTGTTGGAATGGTATTAATATCTATTGCAATTGCTAACGTGCATTGTGCTGTATGGCCATTCTTTTTCGTAATATTCTTGCCTTATATTGCTGAATATTTAATATTTACTTTTATTGATGCAAATTTATTGTACAAAATTAGGCAAAGAATTTATGATTTAAGAATAAAGTTATATAATAATAAGATAAATAATGAAAAAACTACAATAGAGAAAAAAGGTAAATATTCAGAGAAGATTAATGAACTGATGAGTAAAAAAGAGAAATGCTCTCAAATGAATAAAAAGTTCTTGGAAAATAGGGAAAATAGAAGGAAGACACCTTATAAAATACAATATGAGAGAAATAAGGCTGCAAAATGGTTAATACTAATTCTTATTGTATGTGCATTTACTGGCTTACTTACTCCTTTAGGAGATACACCTTATACATATTTGTATAAAACAATGAAGGGAAATACAACCCAGAGCATAAGTGAACATTTGCCATTAACATTAATAAATGACAAGGAGATGTTAATTGTATTAGTGTCTGTATTTGCAATATTAATATTTACTGATACAAAAATTAGGCTTAAAGATTTGTTTATGCTTGCAGGATTATGCCTTTTAATGTTCATGACTAGAAGACAAGAGTCTATGTTTATATTATTTGGCAGTGCTATTATTGCTAAAATACTAAGCGATTTGTTTAAAAAATATGATAAAGGTGGAACGCAAGAAGTACAAAACGTTATGACTTCAACACTTGGAATTATAGCATGTATATTAGTTGTTACACTGATGGCTGTAGCAGAAATATCTCCAAAGGTTAAGGATAAATTTGTAAGCACTTCATCATACCCTGTTGAAGCTGCCGAATATATAAAAGAAAATTTAGATATTTCAAATATGAGATTATTTAATGAATACAATTATGGTAGTTATTTATTATATCAAGGAATTCCTGTTTTTATAGATTCTAGAGCAGATTTGTATGCACCAGAATTTAATGGAACAAGAAAAGATGATGGAAAATATGACGGAAGAGATATTTTTTCTGATTATATAAATACATCGAGTATTTCGAGATATTATGAAAAGACATTTAAGAAATATGAAATAACACATGTAATATTATATAAGAATTCAAAATTAAACATGTTCTTATCAAGAGACGATAATTATGAACAGTTATATTCAGATGATAATTTTGTGATTTATAAGAGAAATTCTGAGAACAACTAAGAAGTAATAAAGGAGCGGGAATAATGTTAAGAGAAATAACCGTTGAACAAAATGTAGATAACAAGAGGTTGGATAAGTTTATTTCGGAAATGGAGGAAGATTTATCTAGAACAACCATTCAAAGGCTTATAGAAGAAGAAAAGGTTCTTGTTAATGAGCAAAAAGTGAAAACATCATATAAACCTATAAGCGGTGATAAAATAAGGATTATTGTTGAGCAAAGGCCTAAATTGGAATTGAAAGCACAAAAGATTCCTGTTCAAATTATGTATGAGGATAAAGATATTGTGGTTGTAAATAAACCAAAAGGAATGGTTGTGCATCCTGCAAATGGAAATTATGATGGAACTTTAGTGAATGCTTTACTTGGAATGTATGAAGATAAATCTGATTGGAGTTTTTCGGAAGACGAGGAAAATTTTAGGCCTGGGATTGTGCATAGATTGGACAAGGATACATCGGGGCTTTTGATTGTTGCAAAAAATGATGTGGCTCTAATGAAAATGAGTAAAGAAATACAAGAAAGAAAAGTTACAAAAAAATATATAGCCTTGGTAAAGGGAAATGTTCCAGATGACGAAGCAACTATAGATTTACCAATTGCAAGAAGCACTAAAGATAGAAAGAAAATGGCTGTGGATGAGAAAGGCAAAAATGCAGTTACTTATTTTAAGGTTTTGAAAAGGTATGATAGGTATACATTGTTAGAACTTAAAATTGCAACGGGAAGAACTCATCAAATTAGAGTTCACATGTCGTATATAGGGCATCCTGTTGTGGGGGATGAGGTTTATTCAAATGGAAAAAATGAGTTCGAAGTTAAGGGGCAAATGCTGCATGCCTGGAAGCTAGAATTTATTCATCCAATTACTGGTGAAAAAATTAATTTAGAAGCACCATTACCAGATTATTTTAAAGAAATATTAGAAAAATTAAATGATAGAGAGATAAAATAGTGTTAGAAAGGGTTTTTATTAATGGAAGAAAGACTGCAAAAATATCTTGCCAATAATGGTATTGCATCTAGAAGAAAATGCGAGGAGTATATACAAGAGGGTAGAGTTAGAGTAAATGGAAAAGTGGTTAAGGAACTTGGCATAAAAATAGATTCTGATAGTGATGTAATTGAATTTGATGAAAAAGTTGTTGATAAGGTGGTTAAAAAAGTGTATGTATTATTAAATAAACCAATTGGATATGTAACAACTGTTAAGGACCAATTTGATAGACCTACTGTTATGGATTTAGTTAAGATTAATGAAAAGGTATTACCTGTTGGAAGGCTTGATATGTACACATCAGGAGCATTGATTCTTTCAAATGATGGTGATTTTATAAATAAAGTAACTCACCCAAAGAATGAGGTAGAAAAAACATATACTGTTACTGTTAAGGGAATTGTTACAGATGAAGATGTGGAAAGAATTAAAAATGGTGTTGAAATTCAAATAGATAATAGCGATACTTTTAAAACGGGAAAGGCTAAAGTTAAGATTTTAAAGACTGACCAAGAAAAACAAATATCAAGGCTTCAAATAACAATACATGAAGGAAAGAATAGGGAAGTTAGAAAAATGTGTGAAGCAATTGGTAAAAAGGTTTTAGCACTTCATAGAAGGAAAATAGGTAACCTGGATGTTAAGAATATTGAAATAGGAAAATGGAGATATTTGAATTCAAAGGAAGTGGAAGAATTGGTTGGCAAGGCCGAAACTCTTGACAAAGTGAAGAAAATGTAGGAAAATAAAAAAGTAAAGTAATATCTAATACAGGCAGAATTGCATATTAGAATTAAGGAGGAAATAATATGGTAGAGGATTCTCAAATTAAAACAACGGTATCTCCATTTGCTATTAGAGAGGGAGAAATAAAAGTATTTGATGGCAAAGATGGATATGTTTCGATGAACCAAATAATACAGAAGATAAATGTTGGTCATATAAATGATTTGCATTTTAAAATTATGGAATTAGTAAATGAATTTGAATTTATAACGTCTAGACAAATATATATGTTGCTAGATAAAGAAAAGTATGATTTAAAATCGCAAGACAAATTAAATAGCAAATTAGATCAATTGGTAAAATCAAAAATACTTACAAGGTATTATTTTAATTCTGAAGAGGGAAAAGGAATATATAGAATTTATTGCCTAGAAAAGATGGGAAAATATCTTTTAAACTCAAGAGGAGTAGAATGTAAATGGCAACCAACAGATAATACAAAGACTGTTGCTATGATAAAGAAGAGATTGGCTGCAAATCAACTTTTTATTGCGTATAAAGAAAAAGTAGCAGCTTTTGACAGTTACCAGGTAAAAGTTCATATGAGAGCAAAACAGCTGGGAAAGCAATTTAAACCAACAGGTGGTAAAATTACTTTATCAAAAGCTGAAAAATCAATTGATTTTATATTTGAAATAATTCGTAGAGAAGAAGATTGGAATAAAAAATTAATAGAAAAGCTGAAATTATATAAAGATTTTTATGAAAATTTTCAACCTCTGGATTCAGATTTTAGGAATATGCCACAACTTATATTTGTTTGTGAAGATGAAAAGAATATGGCAGAGACCTTCAGGGAGATAGTAATAAATGGACTCGAAATTGATAAACTTAAATTTTACTATACAACAGATTTAAGGCAGAATGAGGAAGACTTAACGCATAGTTTGGCTGAATTTAAATTAGATCCTACAACAAATAAGTATAAAATGGAGAATGTGGAAATAAAATTATTGGGAAGATAGAAAGTATTGTAAAAACTTTAGTAATATAGAAAGATATATAGATTTTACACAGTTATATTGATCTCTATAGAAAAAATAAATAAAATAGATTTGAGTTAAATTGAAACTCAAATCTATTTTATTTTGCTAAAAACTCTTCTTGATTATTTCTTTTTTCCATCTCTTCTTAAATCAAAAACAATTGCATCTTCATTATTAAATAAATAAGTTGAATCTGATGTATCTGTTTTTATAGGATCTACATCTCCTTGAGCATTGTCGTCAAAGTGATAATTTTTCAAAGTATTCTTTTTAATTGTTGTATCATTAGTTTCATCACTTTCAATTTCATGAGAAGAAAGTCCTAAATTATATTTATCAAAAGCATAAGTTTTTGATGGCTTATTTCCATAGTAAGAGGCAGACAAGAAATTCAAGTTTACAGTTCCTGTATCACTCTTTCCGCCAAGGTTTCTAAGCTTATACATTGCTTGTTTGAATTTTAGTATTTGGACCTTTCCTGCGGAATACTTTAATTTATAAGCATAATCGATATTTCCAAGTTTTGGGTCATATTGCCCTTTGGCAGTATCATAAGAATTAGTAAATTTCCATTCCTTCTTATCACCGATTTCTTTTGACCACCATTCATTGTCTTCTGGTGTGTTATTACCAAACACAAATTTATTAGAACAGTTAGAAGTGATGGTTGCTCTATGCTTTTTATCAGCACCATCTAGTTGTGATAAGTTCTGAACTGAAATTATAGTAGCAACTTTATATTTTCTGTATAATGTGAATAATGAATCTGTAGCGTTTCCAACAAAATCTGCAAACTCATCTATGTATAAGAAATGAGGAATTCTATCTTTTTCATTTCCAGGCCTTCTTAGTACTGAATATTGCATCATAAGTATACTGAACAATCCAAATGCCTTATGGATACTTGGACCCAAGTCGCCACGTCTTGTACAAATTAAAGTAATTTCGCCATTTGCAAGAGCTTTATCAAAATTTATAGTATTAATTCTATTACATAAAATATTTTTTACACCAGAGTACCTTAGTAATACGTCTAATAAAGATGTTGCATATGTTACAAATGTCTCCATTTCAGCTTTATTTGGAGCATTATCATAAAAATTCCTTTCACAATAATTTATAAGAGAAGAATACTTCTTTACAAGAGTTTCATCCTTTTTCAAAATTTCACACATATTTTGAATCTTACTAAAATCATTAAGGTAAGAAAGCAAATCATCTAATGTAGGCAAATCAAAATCATGCAATTTTGGGTACATCTCTTTTAAAAGAATAGTTACATTTTCTACTGCTTGAGTTGCAGCGTTTTGTCTATAAGCCATGTTCATATCTGGCATGTTGCTTGTAGCTTGGTCCAATCCTTTTAATATTGTAGAAATTGCAATTGCTGTTTGGTTTGGGTCATTAAATATAAATGGGTTCAAACCAATTGAATTAGGATTATTTGGATCAATAATATTTACTTTTAAATTTCTAGCAGTAGCAACTTTTTGTATGTGGTTGATTGATTCTATGTCTGGAGAAATATAAGTAATACCAACATTTCTATAAACATAGTTATCGCCACTTCCAGCAATTATCATTTTTTTCATATATGTGTTGTACACATCTACTTTATTATCAAGCGGTTTAATCATATTTAAATTGAAATTAGAGTTTAAATAATCATTTGTATAAGGGCATGTTAATGAAGCAATTCCAGTTTTTAAAGCTGTAAAGCCCATTTCCTTTGATATTTCTCTAAAAAAGTATTTTTTATCAATATCTTGTGCAATCATAGGCTCAAATAAAAGTGAAGTTTTACCAGAACCAGAAACACCACAGACAAGAGTTGGATAAAATCTTTTTTCTTCTGCAATTTTTACCACTTTTCCGTTGTCTTTATCTGTACCGAATTTCATTTCACAAGTATAAGCACCCCAAGATGCTGATTTATCTGCTAAATTTATTCCGTTGTAATCATAAATTGAATCAGTAATATTTTTAGAATCATGTACTACAGTAATTAGCCATTTTATAACCGGATAAAATGTTGTAAGAGGCAGGTAAAGTGCCATTGCAGAAAAAGCAGGCCTAATTAAACTGTAAAAGTTTGTTACTATGTATGAGAAGTTTGGGACTGATAAGAAAAGTGTCCAAGCCATTTGATTAAAGAATTGAGTAAACATAGAAACAATTAAAATGTATAAACTTATAATATATACATCAAAAAATGTCATTTTAATCTCATCTGATGAGGCATACTTAGATGACCCTGAGAATAAAAAAGCAAACACAGGGCATGCAAGTGCCAAAGTGTAGCCTATTGGGCCCCAATAAGATACAGACATACCGGTAAATATCATCATAAGCATTTCTACTATTCTATCTACTACCAAGTATGCTGTTATAAGTGTTAGTACATATGTTAAAAAAGTATTTCTATCTGTTTTTAAATATTTCAAAATTTTATCTAATAATTTCAAGAATTTCACCGCTTTCATATTTCTTTATCAATATATATATTATCCTATAAAATAGCGAAAAAAACAAGAGGTTTAGGCAATTTTGTTGAGAAAATCAAGTTTTTTGCTAAAACATCTGGTAAAAATTAATAAAAGATGATAAACTATAAGTCAAATAAAAAAGAAAGCGTAATGAATGTGAAGGCAGAAGAAATTTACAACAAAATAAAAAATAGCAACCCAAAAGAAGCAGAAGAGTTTCTAGAGCATAACCTAGGTGAACTGTTAAGCGATGACTTTATTTATAAAGATATAGTTTTCTTTTATTTAAAAACTCCAAATTTGCAAAAAATAGTTAAGGATAATTTTAATAAGTTTCTTATTAAAGCAGGTTATAAAGTTAATTATTTTATTCAAGAATTCATAAGTATATCTGACGAAAATAGAGCCTTTATAATAGAAAACATGGATAATATAATATCCAAAGAACTTTTTAAAAATTTTATAGAGGTAATTAATGTATTAAAAGGCTTAGACGATGATGTAAGAAAAAAGCTCAATGAGGTAATAAGCCATAAACAAGAAATTTTTTCGGCAGGAATTGTGTATGCTTATAAAGATTTAATTGGGATTACAGATGAAAATGTTTTAAAATGTGGAAAAACATTATCCTATATATTTCAAGATGTTTTAAATAGTGAAAATAAAAAGTTTTCTGATATTGAAATTATAGGAAAAGGGCATTATAGCATTGTTATAAGAATTGGTGAAAAAGTGGTAAAGGTTGGTCATGCAAGGTATAGCTATTATATTCCAAACCATAAGAGAATATTGCAACCCATAATGAGATCAAACTATACTGAAGACGGAAATATAATTGCATGCTTTGAAGTGTCTAATAAGGTTAAGATGCTATCTGATGAAGAAATAAAGCAAAAAAGTACAAGTTTATATAGAATATATAAAGAACTAAGGGACGATGGAATTGTTTGGACTGATATAGCATGGGAAAATGTTGGAATATTATTAGGAGATAATAAGCCAACTCTGAATGGTAATGCTATTGATGTGGACAAAAAATCTGAAGGTTTTATTACAGATTGTGTAGACAAGCCACTTGGAAAAAATGAAATTGTAATTATAGATACAGATTATATATTTAGAGAAAAAGATCCTGCTATAAAATGGGTGTCTGAATGTAGTAGATTTGAGAAAATTTATCAAAAAGAAAAAAGGGAAGAGGAACAAACAAGATGATATTATTTGGTTATGATGTAAGAGTTTATTTTTTACTTTTTATTATTTATTCGGTATTAGGATGGATAATGGAAGTAACTTGCAAGCTAATACAGTATAAAAGATTTATAAACAGGGGATTTTTAATTGGACCATATTGCCCGATATATGGTTGTGGAGGAATACTAATAACATTATTGCTAAATAGATACATATCTGATCCATTTGTGCTATTTGTAATGGCAATTTTGCTTTGTGGTACTCTTGAATACTTAACAAGTTGGTTTATGGAGAAAGCTTTTAAAGCTAGATGGTGGGATTACAGCCAAAGAAAGTTTAATTTAAATGGCAGGGTATGTTTAGGAACGATAATTCCTTTTGGAATACTGGGGTTATTTATAAGCTATATTTCTAATCCATTCTTACTTGGAAAAATATATCAGATACCAGAAATATGGCTAAATATAATATCTGGAACAATTTTAGTAATATTTATTATAGATAATATTGTATCAGGAATAGTAGTAAGATTCTTGAAGAAAACTGAAGTTAGTGTAAGTAAAAAAGAAGATAATACAGAGGAAATTACAAAGCAAGTTCGTGAAATACTAGGACAGAAGTCTGCACTGCATAGAAGATTGATGAATGCTTACCCTAAGTTACAAGCTGTTAAGATTAAAATAAAGGAAAAGCAGGAAAAAATAAAAAAACAAGCAAAGGAGCAAACAGAGGAAATTGCAACAAAGGTGGAAGAAACAGCAAAGGAAGTATCAAAAAGGGTAAGTGATGCTGGTAAAAAAATGGGGGATAAAGTAAAAACAATAAAAGTAAATAAAAAAGAAAACTAAAATAGTAGGAAAATTTCATGTTGAGATATAACATGAAATTTTTTTATGGAATAAAAATACAAAAAATTGGAAAACTAAGAATAAAGGAGTATGAATTTTATGGAATCGTATTGGGAAATAGAAAGGAAAAGCTATAAAAAATTTGATAAGTTAGAAAAAAATTTAGAGACAACTGTGTGTGTTGTTGGAGGAGGCCTAACTCGGGCTTAGTGTAGCATATTATCTTAGTAAATATGCAGGGGTAGTCCTTGTTGAAAAAGATAGAATTTGCAGTAAAACTAGTGGAAAAAACACAGGAAAAGTTACAAGTCAACACGGAATATTTTATGATTACCTTGAAAAATCTAATGGAAGAGAATATGCTGCAATGTATCTTAAAGCGAATGAAGAGGCAATAGAAAATATAGAGCAAATAATAAAAAAGGAGAAAATAGAATGTGATTTTAAAAAAGAAAATGCTTATACATTTACGGGCAAAGAAACAAAAATTGACGTTCTAAAAAATGAACAAATGGTGATAAATAAAATAAGTGAAGGGAAAGAATTTTGCGAATATTGCAAAAATATAGAATTGCCAATTCCGATTGCTGGCGCAATAAGGTTAAAAAATCAGGCACAGGTTCATCCTTTGAAGTATGCTTATGGATTAGCTGGGGCAATAGAGAAAAATGGAGGGAATATTTATGAAAATTCTCAGGTATTGGAAATAAATAAAATAGATGGTGAATATCAAATATCTGTAAATAAGAAAAAAATAAAAGCCAAATACATTGTAATGGCAACTCGTTATCCATTTATAAAAATTCCAGGGTATTATTTCCTAAAAATGTATCAATCTACTTCATTTGCAATGGTATTTGATTGTAAAAGAAAATTGTTTGATGGAATGTATATAAGTTATGATTTTCCAACTACATCTTTTAGAACTATAACTGAGGAAAATCGCGAATTATTACTAGTCGTTGGATATGATTATAAAACAGGAACTGATGATATGAAGAACGGGTACATGAGATTACAAGCTGTTGTAAAAAAGATGTATCCAGAAGCAGAAGAAATTTGCAGGTGGAGTGCGGAAGATTGTATAACTTTGGATAAAATTCCATATATAGGAGAATTTTCAAAATTAATGCCAAATGTGTATGTTGCAACAGGATTTAATAAATGGGGAATTACAGCATCAAATATTGCAGCTGGAATTATAAAGGATATGATTCTTGAAAAAGAGAATAAATATGCAGATATTTTTAATTCTAGAAGAGTTGAACCAATTAAAAATATTAAAGAAGTAGGAAACATGATAAAAGAAGCTAATAAATCAATTTTACTTAGTAGATTTAAAACTCCCGAAACAGAATTTAAAGATATCCAAATTGGAGAAGGAAAAATAATAGAGATAGATAACAAAAAGGTGGGGGTATATAAAGATAATAATGGGGAAGTGTACGAGGTAAAACCAGTGTGTACACATCTTGGTTGTGAGTTAAGTTTTAATAATATAGAGAAAGTATGGGAATGCCCTTGCCATGGTTCAAAATTTTCATATAAAGGAGAAATCATAGAGGGACCTGGTAATTCTGATTTGAGTTCGTAAAAAGAAGAATAAACAGAAGAAAAAGCAATATGTAGCAATTTGTACCATTTTACACCAAGTGTAAATTTAAAATAATATTTGTTGACATGAATTATGAATAAGAATTATAATAAGATTAGGCTAAAATAACAAAATGAAAAATAATCGTACATTTTTTTAGCAAGATTTGTCCGAGAAAGGAAAATACCAAATATGATGATAAAGAAAAAACAACAGATTATACTTATTATAGTAATAATACTACTTGTAATAGCAATAGCCACAACTACTGTAACTATGGTAAAAAGTAAGGCTAAAGATACTTTGGCAAAGAATATTACTGAATTGAATGAGATTGAAGAGGGAAATATATTAACAGTAAATATGGAACAAAATACAGAAGAAGATGAAATTGTAAATGAAGTATTAAATGAGGAAGTTGAGAATACTGTTGATAACAAAAAAGAGGAAAATAATAATAAAGTATCTAGTACTAAAAAATACAAAATAGATGTAAACTGTGAACAAAATGTGGTTAATATATATGAAAAAGATGAAAATGGAGAATACACAAAATGTGTTAAGGTAATGCTTTGTTCAATAGGAAGAGCAACTCCAAGAAGCGGAACATATAAATTAAAAAAATACGGTGGCTGGGAATGGAAAGGTTTGCAAGGAGATGTGTTTGGACAATATGCAACACAAATAACAGGAAACATATTATTCCATTCTGTGCCATATACAGAGAAGTATAATAATTCAAGTTTGGAATATTGGGAGTATGATAAACTTGGAACTGCTGCATCTCTTGGCTGCATTAGACTAACTGTGGCAAATGCAAAATGGATATATGATAATTGCCAAACAGGAACATTAGTTACTTTTTATAGTGATTCTAATCCAGGACCACTTGGAAAACCATCAGAAAAGAAAATATCTAGTGTTGAATTATGTAGAGACTGGGATCCAACAGATCCTGCAGGAGAGAATCCATGGAGAAATTATTCAAAAGATGATAAGAAACAGGAGCAAAAACCAGAAGAAAAGCCAAAGCAAAATATTGAAAATGTGGAAGAAAATAGAGAAATAGAGAATAAAGAAAACGAGAATGTTTTACAAAATAAAGAAACAGAAAATATTTTACAGAATAAAGAAAATGAAAATACTCATGAGAATCAAGAAGCGGAAAATACACAGAACAATAAAGAAGTTGGCAATACTCAAAAAAATGCAGAAGCTGAAAATCAAAATAGAGATGTAAGCAAAAATAAAGAAAGCACAAAGAAAATCGGAGTTAATTAGCAAAAGGTGATATAGTATTTTAAAAATTAAAAAAAAATGAGAGGAACCTTGAAATAAACTTATGAAATATGAATTTGAAGTACCAGGAGAAATTGTTGGAAAAGAGAGACCTCGTGTAAATATGTACACAGGAAGAGTGTATACACCAAACAGGACAAAAGATTATGAATTTTTAGTACAACAGTATTTTAAATTAAAATATCAAAATTACACAACAATAGAAGGAAGAATAAAGATAGATATAATAGCATACTTAAAAATTCCTAAAAGTGCAAGCAAGAAAAAAATAGAAGAAATGCTTGAAAATAAAATTAGTCCAACTAAAAAACCAGATGTTGATAATATTGCAAAATCAATATTAGATGCAATGAATGGATTTGTATTTAAAGATGATAATCAAGTAAGCAAAATATCTGTAGAGAAAAGATTTGCTGAAGAAGAAAAAGCGGTAATTACAGTGGAAGAATATTAATAAAATAGAATAGAATAGTCAAGTGTAAAATTTAGATGCATAAAAATAGTTTTGTGAATTGAACAAGTAAAAGATAAATGCAAATTGTAAGATAAAAAGCAAGAAATAAGCAATATTTAATGTTAAAAATTATTGATGTTCTTGCTTTATTGAAGAAATTTAAAAAAATCAAAATTTAAGAAAAAAATAAAAAGTAAAAAAAACAGTTGAAAATAAAAAATAGTAATGGTAAAATAAGTGTGGTGTATTTATATCTATAAAGTATATAGAAAGTAAGTAAAACAAAGCAATAAGAAAATGCGTATATATACCAAGTAGATATACATGAAAAGAGAAAAGATGAATAAAAAAACAAAAATTAAAGAAAACTAAAAAAGAAAAGAAGAAAAGAGAAAAAAGAATGAAAAACATTCAATAAAACTTTTCAAAAAATTAAAAACACAGGAGGAAGAAAGAAAATGAAGAATAAACAAGAAAAAGGAATAACCCTTATTGCTTTAGTTGTAACAATTGTAGTATTGCTAATACTAGCAGGAGTAAGTATAAGTTTAGTGCTAAACAATAATGGAATAATAAGTAAGGCAAAAGAAGCAAAAAATCGATATGCAGAAGCACAAACAAATGAAGAGAAGCAATTAAATGAATTGGCAAACTTGATAAGCACAAAACTTGGAGAAACAACAGGAGGAGGTTCAGCAGGAGGAGGTTCAGCAGGAGGTTCTGACTATGACCCAGCATCAGATGGAGTACCAATTCCATCAGGATTTGTATATGTAGGAGGAACAAAAGATAGTGGACTAGTAATATCAGATGATAGTGCAGATAAAGAAAAATATAAAGGACAGAAAAAAGTAGGAACAGACTTACAAGGAAACCAATTTGTATGGATACCAGTAGATAGCATAGCAGATTATAAAAGAACTTGGTATACAGGAGATGGCAGTTTTAGTAGTTATTCAGAAAACTTACCAGAAGATGAAAGAACGAGTGTAGATGGAAATAAAGGATATTATATAGGAAGATATGAAGCAGGAGACCAAGAAAGTACAAACTCTAAAAAATTAAGAGGAAGCAGAGCATCAACAAGTAATACAATAACAGTAAAAGCAAAACAGGCACCATACAATTATGTAACAATAAAACAAGCAAAAGCATTAGCAGAAGGATTTGGAACAAAGCAAAACTATAAAAATGTAAAAACCAAATTAGTAAGTAGTTATGCATGGGATACAACAATAGCATTTATTCAAAAGACAGTAAGTAATTATGGAAGTAGTTCACCACAAGGAAATTATTCAGATGCTGAAACATTTACTTATACAGATATAACAGGAAAAGGCCGGCCAACCAAAAGTAAAAGGTAGTACTACATTAATTCCAACAGGACAAACCACAGGAGTATGTAATATATATGACATTGGAGGAAATGTATGGGAGTGGACTACAGAGTCTTATTCTATCACGACCATTCCGTACACTTCTCGTGGAGGCGGTTTCGGCAACAACTTCGCTGGTACTCCAGCAGGCTACCGTGGTAACGGTTCGTCCTCTGCGGACCTTGGTACCGGTTTCAGGTGCACTTTATATTTGTAGACCTGAGCCCTGGCTACTCTGAGCCAGAATTTAGGAGAAACCATAACCCATAGTAGATATGGGGGAAAAATAATTAAAAAATGATATTGACATAACACAAAAAAAGTACTATTATAAGAATATGTAAGTAAATAAGCAATGAGACAAAGTAAAATAAAGGTTACTTTTAGAGAGGAATTGCCAATGGCTGAAAGCAATTTTAAGCAAACATATTTGAAAAACTACCTCACGTAAAAACGGCGAAAGCTTGCTTATAAAATTAAGTAAAAAATTAGGATGGAACCGTGCATATATGCACTCCTAAATGTTAAAAGCATTTGGGAGTGTTTTTGTTTTCCAAATGCAAAAGGAGGATTTTTTATGATAATTACATTAAAAGATGGAAGCAAAAGAGAAGTAAAAGAAGGCATTTCTGTGATAGACCTAGCAAAAGAAATAAGTGAAGGTTTAGCAAGAGTTGCAATGGCAGGAAGAGTAGATGGAAAGGTTGTAGATTTAAGATATAACTTGAACAAAGATTGCAATGTAGAAATTTTAACATTTGATGATGAAGATGGAAAAAAGGCATATTGGCATACAACATCACACATAATGGCACAAGCAATTAAGAGATTATATAAAGATGTTAAGCTCGCAATTGGACCTGCTATAGATGGCGGATTTTATTATGATTTTGATACAGAGTATAGATTTTCAGAGGCTGATTTTGAAAAAATAGAAGCTGAAATGAAAAAGATTATAAAAGAAGATATACAAATAGAAAGATTTGAACTTCCTAGAAGTGAAGCTATAAAATTAATGAAAGATGCTGGGGAAGATTACAAAGTAGAACTAATAGAAGATTTACCAGAAGACGAAGTTTTCTCTTTCTACAAACAAGGTGAATTTACAGATTTATGTGCTGGACCTCATTTAATGAGTACAGGAAAAGTTAAATGTGTTAAATTACTTTCTACTTCAGGTGCTTATTGGAGAGGAAACGAAAACAACAAAATGCTTCAAAGAATTTATGCTATATCTTTCCCAAAAGCAAGTTTGTTAGAAGACCATTTAGCAAAATTAGAAGAAGCAAAACAAAGAGACCATAGAAAACTTGGAAAAGATTTAGAGTTATTTATGACACATAAATTAGTTGGTTCTGGACTTCCAATGTATTTACCAAATGGTGCAACAGTTAGAAGATTGCTAGAAAGATATATTCAAGATAAAGAAATAAGAATGGGTTATAAACACGTATATACACCATCACTTGCCAATGTCGAATTATACAAAACATCAGGACACTGGGACCACTACAAAGAGGATATGTTCCCTGTAATGAAAATGGATAATGAAGAATTGGTATTAAGACCAATGAATTGTCCACACCACATGTTAATATACAAGAGCAAAATGCGTTCATATAAAGATTTACCAATAAGAATTGGTGAGCTAGCACATGATTTTAGATATGAAGATAGTGGAACAGTTTGTGGAATTGAAAGAGTACGTGAAATGTGCCAAAATGATGCTCACTTATTTGTAAGACCAGACCAAATAAAAGATGAAGTTGCAAAAGTTGTAAAATTAATATTAGATGTGTACAAAGACTTTGGATTTAAAGATTATAAATTTAGATTATCTTTAAGAGACAAAAATGACAAACACAAATATTTTGATGATGATGAAATGTGGGATAAGGCAGAAAGCCAATTAAGAGAAATACTAACAGAATTAGGATTAGATTTCTACGAGGCAGAAGGAGAAGCAGCATTCTATGGCCCAAAGCTAGATGTACAATTAAAATCTGCAATAGGACATGATGTAACAGTTTCAACTTGCCAATTAGACTTCTTATTACCACAAAGATTTGAGCTAGAATATATTGGAGAAGACGGAAAAGCCCATAGACCAGTTGTAATACACAGAGCTATACTAGGAACACTTGACAGATTTATGGCATTCTTAATAGAAGAAACAAAAGGAGCATTCCCAACATGGCTTGCACCAGTACAAGTAAAAGTACTTCCAATATCAGATAAGCACTTAGAATATGCAAACAAAGTAAAAGAGGCATTACAAGACAAAGAAGTAAGAGTAGAAGTAGATGACAGAGCAGAAAAAATTGGATACAAAATACGTGAGGCACAACTTCAAAAAGTTCCATATATGCTAGTTGTTGGAGATAAAGAACAAGAAGCAGGAGAAGTAGGAGTTCGTAACAGAAAAGACGGAGACGTTGGAGCTATGAAATTAGAAGACTTCGTAGGAAAAATAGATGAAGAAATAAAAACATTTGCAAAATAGTAATAAAACAAAAAGAATTGAAAATTTTGAATAAATCAAATTTCAATTCTTTTTTTATAGCAATATTAATAAAGTTGTGATATACTATCAAAGAATTTTACAAAAAGATTATTTGGAGGAATACAAATGCCAAGAAAAACATTCAAAGGAAATACGGAAAATTTAAATTTACTAAAAAATAAAATAAGTTATATTGGTTTTGAATTAGGAGAGGTTCCAGAATTCTTAAAAGATTTTACACCTCTTAACTATAATGTGCCAAAAATATATGATGAAACAAGCTATAAGATATACAAATATGTGGATGTAAAAGATATTGATATAATGATTACACCAAAAGATAGGCTAGATGAGCTTTCAGATAGATATGCGGATGCAAGCCCATTATTTACATATATGAAAGCTGAAAAAAATGAAGATATTGAAAAGTATGCTTATTTTTTAAAGATGATTAATCAAACCAATACCTATGATATAGAAGAAATGGAAAAGGAACAAGAAAAACTACAAAAGGAGATTCCATTTGATGTAAAATTTCCGAATAATTTCAAATGGCAGGTCTTTTATTCCGAATATGCTGATAAATATTTCATGATTGCATCAACAAAAGAAACCGATAATTCTGCGATGTTTTATTTGCTTAAAAAGAAAATTGAAGACAATAAAAGTAGAAAAAAAGAGCCTACAATGCTTTTTATACCAATTTGTAATGGAGAATATGAGGGAAAGGTTTTAAAAAAATCAGAAATAGAAGATACTTCAAACTATTTATGGTATTTTACTAAAAATTGGCCATCAATATATGAAATAACAGGCAAGGATGGTAACACTTTTATACAAATTGCTGGTGAAACAGTGATTTTCGATAAGATGACCAGTAAATATAGAATGATTTTGAAGGACAAGAAAGATGCTCAAAAATGGTACAAACAATTAAAAGCAATATTTATATTAGCATCTGAATTGCCAAATGAATACAAATTTGATGTTAAAATAGGTGAGGATGGAGGAATAGAATTTTATCTATTTAATCAAAAAATAGAATATGATGTGATAGCTGATTTTTTGAAAGAGCAAGCAATACTTAAAATTAGAGAAAATGAAAAAATAGAAAATGAAAATAAGCAGCTCAAAGCAGATGTAAAGGACCTACAAAGAAAAGCAGATGAGCAAACTTTAGAATACCATATGAAGGAACGTGAAATAGTTACATTTTTGGAATGTAAAAAAACATTTATGGGAAGAATAAAATACTTCTTTAAAGGTAAAAAATCTAAAGATCAAGAAGTAGAACCACATTCGGCTAATAAAGAAAGATTAAAAGACATATTAAATCAGGATAAAAGTGAATGTGCCCATTATACAGACGATGAACTTGAAGCAAAGAGTTATACTGTTGAAGATATAATAAAAATCGGAAAAACACTGGAAGTAACGAAGAAAGAAAATAAAAATGCTATTTTAGATTTAAAAGCTGCCGAGAATAAGGTTGAAAACTTAGAAAGAAAAATAAAAAATGCCACAAAGTATCTCGAGGAGATTGATAAACACAAAAAGAGTATTTTTGAATTTTGGAAATATGCAAATAAGGACGAATCTAAGATGCTGACAGAAGCAGAGGAGATTAAAACAGAAGGAAAAAACAATATAAAGAGAAGTTTTGAGTATAATGAGGATATAGAAAAATTTGCGATTGAAATAGATAGCAAGCAAAGAGAAAAATTATCAAAAGAAGAGTTAGACGCAGTTTTTGCATCGAATTTTGTGCTTGATGGAATTAATTTAGTATCAAAAGAAAAATTAATGAAATCTGATGAAGAAGATATTATTAATTTATTAGATGAATTAAAGGATGAATATAAAGGAAACCTAGAGCAAATTCAGGAAAAAGACTTCGATATATTTGGAAATGTTAATGAAGATAAAACGAAAATAAAGAAATTGAAGAATAACAAACACAGAGAAAACGAAAAGAATAAATTTAATGTATTAAGTATTAATTTAAATACTGAGTTAAATTCTTTTATAGATAAATTAAGGGAATTAAGGAGAATTTTAGTTGAAGAATCTGAAAAGATAGAAGTTCCATATGATATTAGTTTGTATAAAGCAAGCAATGAAATGCTAGACCCGGAAGGCTTTGGAAAATTTAGCATAAACCCTTGGGAAACATTAGATAATCTTGAAAAAACAGTAGCATCTAGAAATACAAACTTGTATAAAATAAATGTACCAGAACAAACAAAATTAATATTTTATTCTAATATAACATTTTTTGAAAATGAAAATAAAACATTGCCGCTTGGAATGGATATATCAGAAGAAAGCCTTATAAACATGGATTTATACGATTTAGAATTGAAAAATAAATCGGAATTTAATATAAATATACTTAAGGATGAATTTAACAATTATGTAAAAAAAGTTAATGTGTATGAGTATGATTTAAAAATGAAAGAGAGGAAATAATAATGTCTTTTATAGTAGCTATAGATGGTCCTGCTGGAACAGGAAAAGGAACAATGGCAGATTTGTTATCAAAAAAATATAACTTACTAAACATTGATACTGGTGCAACATATAGATGTGTTACATTGGAAATGCTTAATAAAAATATTGGAATGGAAGATGAAGAAAAAATAGCTGAAATGCTTAAAACTATAAAAATTGAATTGAAATTGGAAGACGGAAGCCAAAAGGTATTTTTAAATGATGAGGATGTAACAAAGGAAATAAGGAGTAAAAGAGTCTCGGAAAATGTATCTCAAATATCTTCTATAAAACAAATTAGAGCAGCAATGACAAACTTACAAAGGAAAATGGCACAAGGAAAAGATGTAATTATGGAAGGCAGAGATATAACAACTGTGGTTTTTCCAACTGCGGATGTCAAAATATATCTTGATGCAGATGTAGAAGTTAGGGCAAAGAGAAGATTCGAACAGAACAAAGAAAAAGGGATAGAAATGTCTTATGAGGAAGTGCTTGAAAGCATAAAAAAAAGAGACAAAAATGACAGGGAAAAAGAAATTGGAGCTTTGAAGATTGCTCCTGGTGCAGTTGTGATAGATACAACGAAAATGTCGATAAAACAGCAAGAAAAAGCGATGAGCAAAGTAATAGAGCAAAGTTTAAAAAATAAGAAAAAAGAAGAAAAAATTTATTCGGTAAGAAAAGAAACTCCTTGGAAAAAAACACAAAGAGCAATAATAAAAGCATTAATTCATTCTTTTTATGTAGTTGTATATAGAATAAAAAAAGTAAATTACGAAAATCTTCCTAAAGAAGGACCAATAATAATATGTGCAAACCATATAAATTATTTAGATGCCCTAGGAATGGTAACCGCAATAAAAAGAAAAGTATATTTTGTGGCAAAAGAGGATTTATTTAACAATGTGTTTTTTAATTGGTTGGCTCATATATTTGATGTTATTCCAATAAAAAGGGGTATGAGAGATATGGATGCAATGAAAAGGTGTTTAGGAGTACTAAAAAATGATGAAGCTTTGGGATTGTTTCCAGAAGGAACTAGAAGAGGATTAGAAAAAAAGATTAAAATTCCAAATGGGGCTGCCTATATGGCTTTAAAGACAAAAACACCAGTTGTACCTGTTGGGATAAAGGGCAGTTTTATTCCTTTTACAAGGGTAACATTGAATTTTGGAAAACCAATAACTTTTAGTGATTATGAAGGAAAAAATCCAGAAAAAGAGGATTTAGATAAGGCTACAAAAGAAATAATGGACAACATAATTATGTTGACAAAATAAGGAAAATAAGGTATAATATCGAGGAGAAAATTTTGTTCGAAAATAAAATTGGAAATATCAAATAAAATTTTCTTTTAAATTAATATGAAATGAAGGATTTTTATGGGTAAATTTGAAGATAACTTAACATTTGAAGATATAGTAAACCAAACCTTTAAACAGATAAAAGTGGGTACAACAGTTACTGGAACAATTGTTGAAATAAACAATAATGGAGAAATATTTGCAAATATTGGTTATAAAGCAGATGGTATAATCCCAAGAAAAGAATTTTTTAGTGAAAATGGATTAGAGCCATCAGAAGAATACAAAGTAGGAGATAAAATAAAAGCAGATATATTAAAATTAAACGATGGTCAAGGTAATGTTTTAATGTCTTGCAAGCATGCTAAAGTAAGAGAAATAAAAAAGGAATTTAATTATAAAGTTGAATCTCAAGAGATATTTGAAGAAAAAGTAACAAGTGTAAATAAAAATGGACTAATAGTATTATACAAAAATCTTATTAGAATTTTTATTCCTTTATCATTATCAAATATTGGAAGAGAAAATGATCTAAATGATTATAAAGGAAAAGAAGTTAAGTTTAGAATAATAGAAAATGATGAAAAATCACGAAAAATTATAGGCTCTATAAAAGATGTTGCAGATGAAGAAAAGAAAAAGAAAGAGGAAGAATTTTGGAACAATATTGAAGTTGGCAAGAAATATACAGGAACTGTAACTGCTATAAGTGATTATGGAGCATTTGTTGATATAGGTGGAGCACAGGGGCTACTTCATATATCTGAAATGACATGGGGAAGAAACCAAAATCCAAAAGATATTTTACAAGTAGGACAAATAATTGATGTAAAGATAAAAGAACTTGACAAAGAGAATAGAAGATTTAAACTTTTATATGAGAAGAAGGGACCAAATCCTTGGAATAAAGTAAAGGAAAAATATAATGTTGGTGATGTGGTTAAGGTGAAAATTTCTAAGATAATGCCATTTGGTGCATTTGCAGAGCTTGAAAAAGGAATTGAAGGGTTGATACACATCTCGCAAATTTGTGAAAGAAAAATAACAAAACCAGAAGAAGAACTTCAAGTTGGACAAAAAGTAAATGCAAAAATAATAAATATAGATTTAGAAAGCAAAAAAATAGAGCTTTCAATAAGAGAGCTAGAAGGAACATCACAAGAATATAAAGAATAAAAATTGGGCGAGATTTATATCCGCCCAATAGATACGCTTTAAAGATAGAGTAATTTATAAATATTTATAGGGGGAAAAAATGAATAACAAAAATATTAGAAATATTGCAATAATTGCACACGTT
>CAKOXG010000020.1 GCA_934130025.1 uncultured Clostridia bacterium | reverse complement strand
GAGAAATTAAAAGAGATTAAGGATATTGTAGAAGAAAATAATAATAAGGAATAGAAAATAAAATTGTGGTCTTAAGTAGCTACTGCAGAGGAAGATAGATATAGTAAGCAAATTTTGAGAGATAAAGCCAATTAAAAAAGAAAATAAGACTAATTATGTTGCGATTGCAGATTATGTTGTGTTATAATGCAACAAGAAATAATAGTAAAAAAGTGAGGTTAAATATGATAAATAAAATTGAAGAAAAATTAAAATCTACGGACGATGTAACTGAACTAAATGTTGTAAAATGGTTACCTGATGGTGAAATAAAAGGTGTAATTCAAGTTGCACATGGAATAACTGAACATGCTGGGAGATATGAACAATTTGCAAATTATTTTGCGAGCAAAGGTTATGTAGTTGTTGTTAACGATATTGTTGGACATGGAAAATCCATTAGTGATAAGAAAAATAAGATGTATTTTGGAAAAGAAAATAGCTGGTTTTATATAGTAGAAGATTTTCATAATATTTATAAAATATACAAAGAGAAATATAATAATGTTCCTTATATTGTATTAGGCTTCTCTTTAGGGTCTTTTGTTGTTAGAACATTTTTGTGTATGTATCCAGAAGAGAGCATAGATAATGTAATTCTTGTAGGTACAGGATGTACTTCAAATCTTAGTTTAAAAATTGGAAAATTTGTTGCAAACTCTGAGGCTAAGAAAGTTGGAGAGGAAAATTCAACAGAGATGATTAACAAATTGGCCTTGGAAAATTATAATAAATCATTTGAACCTGTTAAGACAAAATGTGATTGGTTATGCTCTAATAATGAAGCTTTAAATGAGTACTTAAACGATCCATTAGTAGGAAAAGATGTTTCGTGTGGACTGTTTAGAGAACTTTTAAATGGAATGATGTATTCTAACAGTATACAGAATATAAAAAAGATGAATAAAAATTTAAAAATATTATTAGTGTCTGGAAAGAATGATCCGGTCGGAAATTTTAGTAAGGGAGTACAAAAATTGGTAAATATCTATAAAAAAGTAGGAATAAATAATGTTTTTGTAAAGTTCTATAATGGATTAAGACATGATATATTCCATGAAGAGAATCACGATGAAATATTTGGGTTTATTTATAATTGGATAGAAAAATAAAAGAGAGGATGCAAAAGTGAGAAATATACTAAATAATTATAGGGCTTATGAAGAAAATCCTAAATGGGAAAACATGATTTCTAGAGAAAAACCGCTATATAAAAGAGATGACGATTTACGCTCCGAATTTGAGAGAGATTATACAAGGATTATTCATAGTAATAGTTACAGAAGAATGAAGCATAAAACGCAGGTGATATTTTCGCCAGAAAATGACCATATTTGTACAAGGGTTGAACATGTAACTCATGTTGAGTCAATAAGCTATACTATTGCAAAGTACTTTGGACTAAATTTAGAATTAACAAAAACTATTGCAACTGCGCATGATTTAGGGCATAGTCCATTTGGCCATGCGGGAGAAAAAATATTGTCTAATATATTAGAAAAAGATGTTGAAGAAAAGTTTTGGCATGAAAAGAATGGAGTGGACTGCGTTGATAAAATAGAGTTACTGGAAGATACAGATGGTAATTATCAAAATTTGAACCTTACATATGCTGCTAGAGACGGAATTATCTCACATTGTGGAGAAATAGATGAAAGATGCTTAAAACCCAGAGAGAACTTTATTGACCTTGTTGATTATACTAAGCCTAATATGTATGCACCATATACATGGGAGGGATGTGTTGTAAAAATATCTGATAAAATATCATATTTAGGTAGAGATATTGAAGATGCAGTTACACTTGGAATTTTAGATGAACATTTGGAGGAATTGCACTCAATTTTACGAGAATCACCAAATAAAGTAATAAATAATACCATTATAATAAATAGTCTTATACAAGATTTATGTGAAAATTCGACTGTAGAAGAAGGACTAAAATTTTCTAAAGATACATTTAATTGGATTAATAAGTTAAAGGACTTTAATTATAAGTATATATATGGTGATTTAAAAGTAAGAAAAGCTATTGCATATTTTGAGCTCATAATAAATGAAATATATAATGTTTTGAAACTGACGTATGATGGTAGATACACTTATGAAAAACTAATGAAAGCTAAAAAGTATTATCCTGAGCTAATTTCAAGTTTTTATGAATGGATCATAAAATACTGGAATTTAGAGAGACCAGAAAATATGAATAATAGCGTGGTATTTGATATGAATAATGAAAAAGATTATTATAAGGCAATTGTGTACTATATATCTGGAATGACAGATAATTTTGCAATTGAAATGTATAACAGAATAATAAGATTTTAATATATATGATATAGAGGGAGAATAGATATAAATGTCGAGCAATAGATTGTTAATAATAGATGGCAACAGCATAATGAATAGAGCTTTTTATGGGATAATGAGTTCTAAATCATTAATGTCTGCTGATGGAACTTATACAAATGCAATATATGGGTTTCTTTCAATTTTGTTTAAAGAATTAGAAGATTTAGACCCTGAATATATTGCTGTTTCCTTTGATTTAAAAGCTCCAACCCATAGACATAAAATGTTTGCAGATTACAAAGGAACAAGACATGGAATGCCTGAAGAATTGGCACAACAAATGCCAATTATAAAAGAAATATTAAGGGATATGAATATTTCAATAATTGAAAAAGAAGGCTATGAGGCAGATGATGTTTTAGGAACTATTTCTAAACAAGCTGAAAAAGAAGGACATGATGTAACTATTCTATCTGGGGACAGAGATACCTTTCAGCTTGCAAGTAATCATATAACAATAAGAATACCAAGAACTAAAATGGGAAAAACGGAAACAGAAGATTATGATGAAAATAAAGTTGCAGAAGAATATGGTGTAAAACCAATACAATTAATCGAAGTTAAGGGGTTAATGGGGGATACATCAGATAATATTCCTGGAGTTCCTGGAGTTGGCGAAAAAACCGCATTAAAACTTATAAAAGAATATAATAATATTGATAATCTGTATAATAAATTGGAAGGTGGAAGTACAGACATAAAAGGAGCACTAAAAAATAAACTAGAAAACAACAAAGATTCAGCATTTATGTCTAGAGTGCTTGGAACAATTTTGCTAGATGCCCCTCTTGGAGTAAAAATAGAAGATTTAAAAAAACAAGAGTGGAACATGGAAGCTGTAACTAATAAATTTAAAGAATTAAAATTCAATAGATTTATAGAAAGGTTTAACTTAAATGAACTTGGTATAGCAAAAAAAGATGTTAAATTAGAAGACCTATTTAATATCCAAGAAGTTAAAATTTACGAAAAGGAAAAAGTTTTAGAAGAAATTAATGAGATTAAGAAAAGAAAAAAATTCATTTATTATTTAGAGAAAACCGAAAATGTTGGTTATGGTGATAAGATAATAAAGCAGGAAATTTCATCAATTAGTTTTGTGGGAAAAGCTAGCAATACTATTGTGTATATACCGGTAGATTCAAAAAAAATTGAAGATTATAAAGATATATTCATGTTATTTGAAAGTAATGAAATAGAAAAGATAGGATATAAAATTAAGTTCGATTTTATACTTTTGAAAGAGCTTGGATTTGAATACAACAATATAAAATATGATGCGGAGATTGCAGGATACAATATAAATCCTACTGATAAGAATACAATTCATGAAATGAGCAACAAATACTTAGAAATTGATATAAATGAGTATTTAGATAATGAATTTAAAGACTTACAAGGAAGTAAGAATAAGCAAATAAATTTATTTGAAGAAATAAATGGCGAAGATGCGTATGAAAATGAATTAAAGAGAAAAAATGAAGTAACGAGCGCCTTTTATTGCTATATTATTTCAAGACTTGAAGAAGCTACTCTAAAAAAATTAAAAGAAGAAAAAACTTTAGATTTATTTAATAATATTGAAATGCCTTTAGTACCAGTACTTGCAGATATGCAGTATAACGGAATGATGGTGGATAAACAGGAACTTGCCAATTTTGGAAGAGAATTAAAAGAAAGGTTAGAAGAGCTTACACAAGAGATATATAGTTTGAGTGGTGAACAATTTAATATAAATTCACATCAACAACTTGGAAAAATATTGTTTGAAAAGCTGGAATTACCTGTGTATAAAAAAACTAAAAATGGATATACAACAGATGTGGAGGTATTGGAAAAATTAAGAGATAAGCATCCAATTATAGAAAAAATATTGGAATATAGAACCTTAATGAAGTTAAACTCTACTTATGTAGAAGGGTTGATGCCATATATAAATGAAAATACAAAAAAAATACACTCAAGTTTTCATCAAACAATTACAGCTACTGGAAGAATAAGCAGCACAGATCCAAACTTGCAAAACATACCAACGAGAGCAGAGCTTGGAAAACAAATTAGAAAAGCATTTAAACCTGAAGCGGGAAATGTATATATAGATGCAGATTATTCTCAAGTAGAACTAAGAGTGCTTGCACATATATCACAAGATGATAACATGATATATGCCTTCAAACACGGAGAAGATATTCACAGGCAAGCAGCATCAAAAGTATTTAATATCCCTATGGAAGATATTACAAAAGAGCAACGTTCATCTGCAAAAGCTGTAAATTTCGGAATTGTATATGGAATAAGCGATTATGGTCTTGCAAACCAAATAGGCGTAAGCAACAAACAAGCCAAAGAATATATAAATCAGTATTTGGAAAAGTATAGTGGAATAAAACATTTTATGGATGATATTGTTGAAAGTGCTAGGCAAAAAGGATATGTTGAAACCTTATTTGGAAGAAGAAGGTACATTCCGGAAATAAAATCAAGCAATTATATGGTAAGGCAATTTGGCGCAAGGGTTGCAATGAACACCCCAATACAAGGAACTGCGGCAGATATAATGAAAATTGCAATGATAAATGTGTATAAAGAATTGAAAGATAGCAAAATTAATGCTAAAATAGTATTGCAAATACATGATGAACTTTTACTAGAAGTTTCACAAAAGGATAAGGAAGAAGCAAAAACTATATTAAAAAAATGTATGGAGGAAGCAAAAGAACTTGATGTACCATTAGAGGTGGAATTATCAGAAGGAAATAGCTGGTATGAAGTTAAATAAAAAATAGAACAAAGGAGAGATATTATTACATTGAAAAAACTTGGAAGAATAATTTGCATAATTTTAATCTGTATAATAGGTATGGCTGCTATTATAAAAGTTTTTAAGGTAGATAGAATGATATTAAAAGGAATATATCCCAAGAGATATGAAGATTATGTAGAAAAATATTCTAAAGAATATAATGTAGATCCACTAATAGTGTTTTCGATAATAAAAGCCGAAAGTAATTTTAAAAAGGATGCTAAGTCTTCAAGTGGCGCCAAGGGATTAATGCAGTTAATGGATGCCACTGCTGAAGAAATGGCAAATAAAATAGACACATCTATCGCGGAAGAAAGTCTGTTTGAACCCGAAAAGAATGTAATGATAGGAATACGATACTATTCTGAGCTTTTGAAAATTTATGATGGGAATATGTTACTTGCTCTTACAGCATATAATGCTGGCATTGGAAATGTGAACTCATGGATAGCACAAGGAATTATAAAAAAAGATGGAAGTGATGTTGAAAACATTCCATATAAAGAAACAAATATGTATGTGAGAAAAATAGTAAATAATTATAAAATGTATCAAAAAATTTATAATTAAGAATGAAAGGAAAACATTTGATGAAAACTAGAAAAATCAGTATAAGTGTGTTTCAGATTTTTATTGTTTTACTAATAATAGTTGCAATTATTATACGGAATTAATGTTTTTAAAAAAATCATTAAAAATAAAAAAGATTACACTTTAAAAGACTATTCGTTTTCTGGAGAAGGCACAGCTGAGAATCCTTATAATATAGAAACAATAGAAGATTTGGTGGTATTAGGCAATAATGTAAATAATGGGAAAAGTTATGAGAAACAGTATTTTATCCTAATAAACAAACTTGATTTTTTAGATAAATCATCATATAAAAATGCAGAATCAAAAGAATATGGTGACATAAATAGAGATGGAAAAGTAGATGATATAATTACAGAACTTACTACTGGTATGGGATTTGAGCCTATAGGAGAAGAAAATGTTTTTCTTGGAAATTTTAATGGTAATGGGAAAATAATAAAAAATTATAATGTGAATTTAAATGAACTCCCACAATATAATTGCATTGGTATATTTGGAAAAAACGGAGGAACAATTTCAGATTTAAAGGTTGCTGGAAATATAAACATAATTGAAAAAAACACAGAAACTTCTTTAAAGATAGGATTGCTATGTGCTGAAAATACTGGAATTTTAGAATCGTGCAAGGTTGAAGGAGATATAAATGTTGATGTACGAGGAACAGCCACTGAGGTCGCTGGAATATCGGCCATAAATACAGGCAATATACTAAACTGCGTGAATAATGCAAATATAATTTCAAATCAAGAAATGGCGGGAATAGTTGCAAGAAGCGATTCAAAAGAAAACAGTAATTCAGAAATAACGAATTGTACTAACACTGGTAAAATAAAAGAAATGTCTGAGATTCAAAATTATGCAGCTGGAATAGTTGCAAACAATGTTGGAACACTAATAACAAGTTGTAATAATAATGGAAGAGTGGAAGGAAACCTAGTTGGAGGAATTGCTGGAATTTCAACTGGGAAAATTACAGCATGCCAAAATGCTTCAATTGTGCTCAATACTTCAGAAGAAGTTAATTTTGAAAGAGTTGCCGGAGGAATAGTAGGGCAACTTGAAAAAAATATAGTTGAAAATTGTAAAAACACAGGTGAAATATCAGGAAGCACCAATATTGGAGGAATAGCAGGAAAAAGTAGTGGCGAGATTGTTGGAACTGTAAATGAAGGTGCAATCTCAAAAGAGTCGACAATAAAAGATGATTTTACTAATATAGGTGGAATTGTTGGAGCAAACCAAGATAAAGCGTCTATATCTGATTCGAAAAATTATGGAAATATAAGTGCAGAAACAGATAATTTAGTAATTTTAGGAGGAATTTGCGGACTTTTGTATAATAATTCATTAGTGGAAAATTGTGAAAATTATGGAAATCTATCTGGACAAGCAAACGAAATAATACCAAATGAAGATTTAAATGATAGTTGTAAAAGCTGCCTGAATTTTGGAGGAGGAACTGCACAAAGTTCAGATGCAGGTACACTTTATTTAGGTTTGATTTATGGAAAAATATTAATAAATTAATAATGAAAGGAATGATATTTATGTCAATATTAGTAACTGGAGGAGCAGGATTTATAGGAAGCCACACTGCAATTGAATTATTAAATGCAGGAAAGGACATAGTAGTTATAGATGATTTTTCAAATAGTAAGCCCAAGGCTTTGGATGCAATAAAAAAAATAACAGGAAAAGATTTTAAATTCTATGAATTAGACTATAGAAATAGAGAAAAGCTAGAAAAAGTATTTGAAGAAAATAATATTGAAGCAGTGCTTAATTTTGCAGGTTTTAAAGCAGTAGGCGAATCTGTAAAAAAGCCTCTGGAATACTATGATAACAATATATCAGGTTGCCTTGTTCTATTAGAAACAATGAAAAAGCATGGAGTAAAGAAGTTTGTGTTTAGTTCTTCTGCAACTGTGTATGGAACCCCTGAGAGAATACCTTTAACAGAGGATTGCAAAACAGGAGGAACAACAAACCCATATGGAACGACGAAATTATTTATTGAGCAAATTTTGAAAGATTTGTATGCTTCTGATAATACCTGGGATATTTGTATACTAAGATATTTTAACCCAGTTGGTGCTCATGAAAGTGGTTTAATAGGTGAAGAACCACAAGGAATACCAAACAATTTAATGCCATATGTAGTAAGAGTGGCATCAGGAGAACTTAAGGAATTATCTGTATTTGGCAATGATTATGACACTCCAGATGGAACTGGTGTTAGAGATTACATTCATGTTGTAGATTTAGCAAAAGGCCATCTTGCTGCATTAAATAAGCTTGACAAAGAAAAAGAGGGATTATATATATATAATTTAGGAACAGGAACAGGATACAGCGTATTGGATATGGTGAAATCCTTTGAAGAAATAACAGGACATGAAGTACCATATAAAATAGCTCCTAGGAGAGCTGGAGATATTGCAACATGCTACTCTGACCCTAAAAAAGCAAAAGAAGAACTTGGATGGGAGGCAACAAAAGGGATAAAGGAAATGTGTGAAGATTCTTGGAACTTCATACAAAAGAATGAAGAAAATGAATAATTTATGGTGAAATAAAAGAAGGAGCAATAAATATGTATAGTCAAATGTTTTCATCTAGACTAGGAGCAGAACTTACAAGCTTTAAGCTAGATGGAGTAGAAAAATTGCACCAAGGACAAGATTGCATTGATGAGAATGGAAGAATATACTGGAAGAGGCATTTTCCAGTCCTTTTCCCTATAGTTGGAAAGCTTAAGCAAAATAAGACAATAATAAATGGTCGAACATATGAAATGAATCAACATGGATTTGCAAGAGATATGGATTTTGAACCAATAACAAAACTTGATAATTTTCATTCATATGTACTTAAGAGTAATGCTAGCACACTAGTAAAGTATCCATTTGAATTTGCATTATATGTAACATATAGAACTGATGGAAACAAATTGACTACAATATATAAAATAGTTAATGAGGGTGACAATAATATGCCATTTGGCATAGGAGGACATCCAGCTTTCAAAATAGACAGAGACGATTTGAAAAATGGTGAATACTATTTGGAATTTGAACAGGATGAAGAGAAAATTCACTTTTTATATCTTGTTGATGGATTAATAGGAACTGAGTATGCAAAAAATGTAATGTTAGACAAGAGAAGACTTCCTATAAACCCACATTCGTTTGATAATGATGCACTAATAATGAAAGGATTAACATCTCATGGAATAAGTTTGAAAAAAAAGAGTGGAGATAAAACTTTATTAACAATGGATTTTGATGGATTTCCATATTTAGCTGTATGGTCAAAACCAGGGGCTCCATTTATTTGCATAGAGCCATGGTATTCAACGGCTGATACAGTTAAATCATCAGGGGTATTTACTCAAAAAACAGACTTAATCACATTAGCACCAAAGAAGGAATTTGAATGTAGATATATAGTTGAATTCTTTAATTAGCCTTAACTTTTATAATAAAGGAATAGTAATATGGGAAAAACAGTATTAATATTAATTTCATTTGCAATAGCAGCTTTTGCTGTTGTAATGATATACGATGCAAGAATAATTGCAACAAAAATATTTAGCTCTAATGAAACAAATGAAACTACAAGAACGCTAAAAATAGTAGGATTCATAATATTTTTAATTAGCATGCTAATAATTTATTTTGTAAGATAATCAATCATAAGGAGGCAATTTATGAGCAAACACGAATTAGAAGGAAAATTCAATCCAAAAGATTTTGAAGACGAAATTTATGAAAATTGGGAGAAAAAAGGTTATTTTAAGCCTAGTAATGATAAGTCTAAAAAACCATACACAATAGTAATTCCACCACCAAATATAACAGGTAAATTACATATGGGACATGCTTTAGATGAAACTTTACAAGATATATTGATTAGATATAAAAGAATGGCTGGATATAATGCACTTTGGATTCCAGGAACAGACCATGCATCAATCGCAACAGAGGCCAAAATTGTTGCTAAATTAAAAGAAGAAGGAATTACTAAAGAAGATTTAGGAAGAGAAGAATTCTTAAAAAGAGCCTGGGACTGGAAAAAAGAATATGGTGGAATTATTACAAAGCAAATTAGAAAACTTGGCAGTTCGTGTGATTGGTCGAGAGAAAGATTTACTTTAGATGAAGGCCTTTCTAATGCTGTTCAAACTGTATTTATTAATCTATATAATAAAGGATTAATTTATAGAGGAGAAAGAATGATAAACTGGTGCCCAACTTGCCATACATCAATTTCAGATTCAGAAGTTGAATATGAGCAAGAGCCAACTCATTTGTGGCATATTAAATATCCAATAAAAGGAGAAGAAGGAAAATATTTAATAGTTGCAACAACAAGACCAGAAACAATGCTTGGAGATACTGGTGTTGCAGTAAATTCAAATGATGAAAGATATAAAGCATATATTGGAAAAACAGTTGTACTTCCAATAGTAGGAAGAGAGATTCCTATTATAGCTGCAGATTTTGTTGAAACAGAGTTTGGCACAGGCGCAGTAAAGCTTACTCCAGCACATGATGTAAACGATTATCAAGCTGGTTTAGATAATAACCTAGAAATGATAAAAGTATTTGACGAAAATGGAATAATGAATGACATAGTTCCAGAATTTGCTGGACTTGACATATATGAGGCAAGAAAACGTATAGTTGAAAAATTACAAGAAATAGGTGCATTAATAAAAATAGAAGATTATACACATGATGTAGGAAAATGCTACAGATGCCACCAAACAATAGAGCCAATGATTTCAAAACAATGGTTTGTAAAAATGGAACCACTTGCAAAACCTGCAATAGAGGCTGTAAAGAGTGGAAAAACAAAATTTATACCAGAAAGATTTGATAAAACATATTTTAATTGGCTAGAGAACATCAAAGACTGGTGTATATCAAGACAATTATGGTGGGGACATAGAATACCAGCATATTATTGTGATGACTGTGGCGAAATAATGGTTAAGAAAGAAATGCCAGCAAAATGTGAAAAATGTGGAAGCTCGCATCTTCATCAAGATGAAGATACATTAGATACATGGTTTAGCTCTGCATTATGGCCATTTTCAACACTTGGCTGGCCAGAACAAACAGAAGACTTTAAATATTTTTATCCAACTTCAACATTGGTAACAGGGTATGATATAATATTCTTCTGGGTTATAAGAATGATGTTTTCTGGAATTGAACACACAGGAGAAGTTCCTTTTGAAAATGTATTAATACACGGAATTGTAAGAGATTCACAAGGTAGAAAAATGTCTAAAAGTTTAGGTAATGGAATAGACCCACTAGAAATAATAGACAAATATGGAACAGATGCATTACGTTTATCATTAATAATGGGAATAACACCAGGAAATGATATAAGATATATGCCAGAAAAACTAGAATCTGCTTCAAACTTTGCAAACAAATTATGGAACGCATCAAAATTTGTTTTAATGAACATAGATGCTCGCCCATTGGGGACGCCCCTTTTTGGGCAAAATGCCGAAATACCGGAAAACGGAGATGCTTCTGTGGAAAACATTTCTGGGAAAAACGATACATCAATAATGAATATAGATGTATCAAAACTAGAGTATGAAGACAAATGGATTTTATCTAAATTAAATACTTTAATTAAAGAGGCAACAGCAAATTTAGATAACTTTGACATGGGAGTATATGCTCAAAAAATATATGATTTTACTTGGAATGAATTTTGCGATTGGTATATAGAAATTGTAAAACCACGTTTATATAACAAAGAAAATATGGACGAAAAAGCAGTAGAATCACGTATAACAGCTCAAAAAGTTTTAAACAAAGTACTAGCAGATATATTAAAACTATTACATCCAATTATGCCATTTATAACAGAAAAAATATATAGTGAACTTTATACAAATGATGAGAGCATAATGATTTCAGCTTGGCCAACACCGTGTAAAGAATATGAATTCGAAAAAGAAGAGTATCATTTAGAAGAAATTAAGAAAATAATAATTCAAATTAGAAATACAAGAACAAATATGAATGTACATCCATCAAAAAAATCTGAATTGATTTTTGTAATAGATGATGATGAATACAAAACACTAATAGAAAACTCTACATCATGGCTTGAAAAACTTGGATTTGCGTCTAAAATTGAAATTAAAAAAGACGAAACAAATATTCCAAAACATGTTGTAACAATGCTTGCAGACGGAATAAAAGCATTTATTCCATCAGAAGAATTGGTAGATTTAGCCGAAGAAAAAGCCAAATTAGAGGCTGAAAAAGCAAGGCTAGAGGCAGAAGTTGCAAGAAGTACAAAAATGCTTTCAAACCCAGGCTTTGTAAACAAGGCTCCAGAGGCTAAAGTTCAGGAAGAAAAAGAAAAAATGCAAAAATACAAAGAAATGCTAGAAGATACAATACAAAGATTAGAACAAATTTAAAATCCTACTAAATTTAGGGTGAAGTTTTCCTTAATTATTAAGAAAAATAATTATATTGACTTTCAAATCCATTATGCTATAATGATTTTAAATTAAAAATCGGGGAGGATAAAATGATAGAAAAAAACAAAAGTAGGTTTATAAGAAAAAATGGGGGAATTACACTTATTGCTCTTATAGTTACAATTATAGTTATCTTAATATTGACAGGCATTACCGTTAATGTCGCTGTCGGAGAAAATGGCCTTATAACTCAGGCAAGAAAAACAAGAGAAGATGTAGAAGCCGATGAAGAGGAAGGAAGGAAAAAGATAAATGAATTAAAGGGATCTGTTGGAAATGTATCAAACGATGGTAAAATTGATTCTGTTGATTCAACAAATCCGACAGTCAATATGATTTCAGTTTCAAACATAACAAGAAAATCTTTTACTGTAAATGTAAATGTTACAGAGACTGAAAGCGGAATTAATAAAATAGAATATAGTATTGATGGTGGAAGAACCTATATTACACCTAATAATGCGACTGATAAAAGCTACACATTTACAAATATTACACAGGAAAAATATAGTGTATATGTTAAGGTTATTGATAAAAATGGAAATGTAAGTATTGCTAATACAACGGTTGGAACAGATTTTTCAACAAATTATGGAAGAGTTGATGTAATATGGATTGACAAGAATAACAATGTAATCACTGGACCTTTATCACCCGTGCTAGGTGGGCTTACTCCAATAAAATGGAATGGAACAACAGAAGCAACCACAACAGAAAGTGATTCTGATTGGTATCGTTATTCTTCAATAAGTGGACTTGGGGATAATACAACAAGTAGATGGGCTAATGCCAAAAATAGTGATGGAAGCTATTTTGTATGGGTTCCAAGATATGCTTACAGAATAACGTATTATAAAGATGACAAAAGTACAACTCCAACAGGATATTGTGATGGATATGGAATTAGGGGTGTAATAGGAGATGCAAAATACAGCCTTGATGATGGAATAAAGACAATTAGTTATAACGGTGAAGAATATATTGTGCATCCTGCTTTTGAAACAAACCTATCAGCTGGTGGATGGAATACAGAACTTTCTGGAATATGGGTTGCAAAATACGAAATGAGTATGGAAAAAGATGGTACTCCTGTAGAAACAAAAGAGTATTATAGTGGTGACATTCCAATCTCAAGTACAATTAAAGCTGTTAGTAAACCTGGTGCATCAAGTTGGAGATATTGTACTATAGGCGTATCCTATACAAATTCTTTGAACTATGACCCTGCAAAAGATAGTCATATGATGAAAAATAGTGAATGGGGAGCAGTAGCGTACTTAACGCATAGCCAATATGGAAGAAATGGACACGAAGTAGATATTAACAATAGTTCAACATATATAACAGGAAATGGTGGAGGTTCAGCAAGTGCATCTTCTCGAGCAGGGATAACATATGCTTATAATACGCCAAATGGGCAAAAAGCAAGTTCTACAGGAAATATAACTGGAATATATGATTTAAATGGAGGAGCATGGGAAAGAACAGCAGACTTTAATTCATATACAGGCTCAGATGATTGCCTTAATGCGGGAACATCTTTCGCCTCAAAAAACGGAGTATCTACAAAATATGCAACAACATATTATAATAATACAGGAGACAGAATTGGAACGACATTATATAAAGTTGGAAAAATTGGTGATGCAACTAAAGAGGTGTTGGGAACAACAACAAGTACTGCATGGTTTGGAGATACACCTCAGTTCTTAAAGGATACAATTAACTTTTGGGCAAGAGGAGGAAGGCAATATTCAACAGCGAGTGAGATAAAAGCATCAGGAATTTTTGCATCAGTATGTGCCGACACACAAGGTAAAAATCCATTTGACACATATCGTGTTGTGCTTGCTTCTGAGGGTGTAAAGAATGTTGAGGAAGGGATTTACAGAATTGTACTTGCTAAAGATTCTTCTTATAGTATTGATATTGATGATGGAAACCAAAATAATAATGGAGGAAATGCTCAACTTTGGAAGACATATGATCAAAAATTTGAGCTTGTATATACTGGAGATGGATACTACAATATAAAATGTACTCCAACGAACTTTTTAGTGGATGTTTATAATAATGAAACAACAAACGGAACCAATGTAATGCAGTGGACTGCAAATGGTGGAAATAACCAAAAATGGAAATTTATAGAAACTGCAAACGGAAAATACATTATTCAATCTAGACTAGGACCAGTGATGACATTGTATAATGGAAAGGTAGAAAGTGGAACTAATATATGCTTATGGCAGATAGATACCGCATCAGGAAACCAAAGTTGGGTCCTAACAAAATAAAAAATGAAATCCAGACTTTTTATTAAGCCTGGATTTTATTTTTTTATACTACAAATACAATATTATTTTTGCATTAAATATTTTCTTTTAAAATTCCTCTTATAATTGAATACAAATATGGCTTGTATTCATCTAATGATAATGGTTCTGAATATAATATAGAATTAAAACCTGTTGAACTTACAAGTTCAATAATTGTAAATAGAGTAACTTTGGGATTTTTTAAATTAACTTTATTTTCGTTAACACGATTTACGAATTTTTCGTACAGGGTTGAAGTATCGTTGTTTATATTAGATAAGTTCGACAAATTTGATATAGTATTGTTAAATAACCCAAAAGAGAGATTTTTAGATATTAGTTTTAACAATACCTTGTTTTTATTTAATTCATCCAATATGTGATTTATTATAAAAATAATTTGATCTTCAAAATTTTGTATGTAGCTATTATTCAAAGCATCTAAAGCATCTGAAAATAGCTTATTAGAACAACTTGCTATAACTTTGTCTCTAATATCATATTTATCTTTAAAATATAAATAGAAAGTACCTTTGCCAACACCGGCCTCATCTGCAATATCTTGAATAGAAGTATTATTTACACCTTTTTCTGTAAATAACTTTAAAGCTTTCTCCATTAATTTATTTTCTTTTTCTTTTTTATCCATAATATCAACCTTCGTTCTTTAGAATATAACATCTTAATATAATAAAATTAAAACTAAATAGATTATAGCACTAAAATGACCTTTGGTCAAATTAAATAAAATGTACCTTTCTTGAAGAAAAAAGCGAAAAATGAAAAAATGTGAAATATACAAGCCAATGAACAAACTAAGCAAAATGAATCTAAAACAATAAGTTTCAATGGAGAAGAATATTATGAGAAAAAATTTAATAAAGTAAGTACGGGCTGATTATATTTTATAAATTTTAAAAAATTAAATATAATTGTGAAAATTTTGTGAACAGTATTGACTAATGGTCAGAAATGTCATAGAATATAAAAAGTGACCAATAGTCAGAAAAGAAAGGAATGTGAAAAAATGAATAAGTTTGGAAAGTTTGTCTGCAAGTATAGAGTTGCAATTATAATTGTAGCACTTTTATTGTTAATTCCATCTGTTATTGGAATGAGTGCTACTAGAATAAATTACGATATTTTAACATACTTGCCAGATGATGTAGCAACAATTCAAGGACAAAATATTTTGTCTGAACAATTTAATATGAGTTCATTTGCAGTTTTAATTGTAGATGATGACATGAGAGCTAAAGATATTTTGAGTATGGAGGATAAAATTAAGGAGATTGAATGTGTAGACAAGGTTGTTGGTGTTTACGATGTTCTTGGAACTCAAGTTCCACTTGATTCTGTTCCAGATGATATTGAGGATAAGATTAGTGCAGAGGGTAAAACTCCAATTCTTGTTACTTTTAAAACAGGAATTGCATCTGATGATACTCTTAAAGCTATTGATGACATAAGAGATATTGCAAAAGAGAAGTGTGCTGTTGCTGGTTTATCTGCAACAGAGGACGACATGAAAGATATTTTAAATTCAGAAATGGCAATTTATGTTGTTGTTGCAGCAGTTCTTTGTATGATAGTTTTGTGTATTGCACTAGATTCTTATATAGTTCCTTTATTTTTACTTGGAAGTATAGGAATTGCAATTTTATATAATATGGGAACAAATATCATTTTTGGAGAGATTTCGTATATAACAAAAGCTATTGCAAGTGTTCTTCAATTAGGTGTTACAATGGATTTCTCAATTTTCTTGTACCATAGTTATATTAAAGAAAAGCAAACTTCTAAAGATATATATGAGGCAATGGAAAAGGCTATTACAAGCACAATTTCATCTGTTGTAGGAAGTTCATTAACAACAATTGCAGGTTTCTTAGCATTATGCACAATGCAACTTGCAATTGGTAGAGATATAGGTTTGGTAATGGCAAAAGGTGTTTTAATTGGATTAATTTGTGTTGTAACAGTTTTACCAGCTATGATACTTGTGTTTGATAAATTAATAGAAAGAACATCCCATAAAGTTATTTTACCAGAGTTTACACATTTGATAGATTTTGTTGTAAAACATTATAAAGCTACAATCATAGTATTTGTAATTTTACTTGTTCCAGCAATTTATGGAAATAGTCATGTAAATGTATATTACAATATAAACAGTTCATTACCAGAAGGCTTGGCAAGTGTGCCAGCAAACAAAGCATTAGCAGATGATTTTAATATGGTTTCTACCCAAATTGCATTAGTAAACAAAGATATGCCAGATTCAAAAGTTAAAGCTATGCTAGATGAGATAGATAGCCTAGATGGTGTAGAGTGGTCAATTGCAAAGGCTAAAATTACAAATGGTCTAGTACCAGATGAAATGATTGATGATGACATAAAGAGAATATTTGAGAGCGATAAATATCAAATGATTGTTATTAACTCAAGTTATGAAACAGCTACAAACGAAGAAAATGAGCTTGTAAATAATATAAATAACATAATAAAAAAATATGATGAAGAAGGAATTTTAGCAGGCGAAGCTCCTCTTATGAAAGACCTAGTTGAAATTGCAGACCAAGACTTCAACAGTGTAAATATAAGCTCAATAGCAGTAATATTTATATTAATGATATTTGTATTTAAATCTGGTTCAATACCATTTATATTAATAGCTGTAATAGAATTTGCAATATTTGTTAATATGTCATGCACATGTTATGCAAATGTAACAATTCCATTTGTAGCGTCAATAGTAATTGGAACAATTCAGTTAGGAGCAACAGTTGATTATGCAATATTAATGACTAACAAGTATTTAGATGCAAGATGTGACGGAAAAACAAAACAAGAATCTGCAAGATATGCATTGGAAAACTCTGCAAAATCAATAATAGTAAGTGCTTCATGTTTCTTTGCAGCAACTTGTGGAGTTTCAATAATATCAAAAATAGATATGATAGGTTCAATTTGTACATTAATTTCAAGAGGTGCTTTAATAAGTATGGTTGTTGTAATTACAATGTTACCAGCATTCTTAATGGTATTTGATAAAATTATTTGCAAAACTACTAAGAGAGAAAGGAAGTAATATTATGAATAATAAAAATATAATATCAAAAGTTATTGCATCATCTTTAGTGCTAGCACTTGGAACAATTAATGCGGTTCCAGTGTTTGCATACAGCAAAGATGAAACTGTTTACACAAAAGCTAATGCAAATGGTGAGTCTTATAAAACAATAGTAAGTGAGCATTTAAAAAATTCTGATAACGCAGAATTATTAAAAGATATGTCTACATTATTAAACATACAAAATACTAATGGAGATGAGGAAGCATCTCAAAATGGAACTTCTCTTGAATGGAAAACATCTGGAAATGATATTTATTACCAAGGAAATGCTGAAAGAGAATTGCCTTTAGATTGTACAATTAAATATGAATTAAATGGAGAAGAAATTACTGCAAATGACTTAATTGGTAAGAGCGGAAATGTTAAAATTACAATTGAATATACAAATAAAGAAGAAAGATTTGTAAATTTAAATGGTAAAAGCGAAAAAATGTATGTTCCATTTGTTGTAATGGCTGGAACTATGCTAGATAATACAAAAATGAAGAACATTGAAGTCGTAAATGGTAAAGTTTTAGATAATGGACAAAAAACAGTTGTTGTTGGTCTTGCATGCCCTGGATTAATAGAAAGTTTAGGATTAGAAGATGAAGATTTACCAGACTTAAATAAAATTGAAATAAGTTTTAAAGCAACAGATTTTGAAATGGGAAATATAATGTCACTTGCAACACCAAAATTATTTGATGATAGTGATATTTCTGCAATGGATAAATTAGATGAAGTTTATAGCCAAATAAATGATTTAAAATCTGCCTCAACACAATTAGTTGAGGGTGCAAAAACATTACAAGATGGAACAGAGAAATATGTTTCAAAAAGTACAGAATTTGCTGATGGATTGGAAACTTTTAACCAAGGGATAAACACAGCAACAAATAGCTACAACAAAATAGATGAAGGAATAGACTCTGTAAATTCAAATATAAGCACAATAAAAAATGGTGCAAGCAAATTAAACCAAGGTGCAAGTGATTTAAGTGATGGACTAAACACATTACAAACAGGTGTATCTGCAGGAAAAGAGCAAGCTGTTTCTTCATTAGAAGAAAGCAGCAAAACACTATCTGCAGGAATTGATAAAATAATTGCTGGAAAAGACCAAGAAGTTCAAACTATTAAAGAGCAAGTTATAGAAGGTGCAAATGATAAGTTAGCAGAAGGATTAAAAACAGGAGTAAGCAGTGCTGTATCTTCTGCAATAGACAGTACAATGGAAAAGAAAATGGAAAGCTTACAAAAAGAAATTCTTGCTGATGAAGGCTTAACTACAGAAGAAAAAATTGCAATAAAAAATGCACTTTCAAAAATATCAATATCAGATGCAGAAAAACAAGCTATGTCAAAACAAATTGGAACAGCAATAGATAGTGCAGTAGCCCAAACAACAAAAGCACAAGAAGCGGGACTAGACAAAATAAATGACAACGAAAAAGGTGTAAAAGCTGGACTAAACACATTAAAAACACAAGCTGCATCAAGCATAAAAAGCGGAATAAACGAAATTTCATCAGGATTTGATTCAATAACAGATGGAACAACAAAATTAATTGAAGGCTCAAATAAATTAAAGACTGGAACATCAAGCTTAAGCCAAGGAACAAGCAAATTACAAACAGGTGTAAGCACACTTGCAAACGGTTCAAAAAAATTAAAAAGCGGATTAAGCACATTAAACACATCAAGCGATAAACTAAATAGTGCAAACAAACAACTTCTAGAAGGAGCAAACACAATATCAGACGGAACAAAAACACTTGCAGACGGAATCTCTACATTTGATGAAGAAGGAATAAACAAAATAGTTTCTATGGTAAATGGAAACGTAAAAGACTTGCAAACAAGAGTAGAAAAATTGCAAGAACTAGCAAACGAATATGACAGCTTTGCAGGAAAAGACGAAGAAGCGGAAGGAACAACAAAATTCATATTTGTTGTAGATAGCTTGAAAAAAGACAGTAAAAAAGAAGAAAGCAATATACCAGTAGAAAATAGCACAAGTACTGCAAATAGCGAAACTGACAAAGCAACAAACTCGGGAAAATAGAAAATTTATTTAATGTTCAAATAAATAAGCGAAGTTGATAATAAAAACAATGTAAAAAAATGTAAAATGTTGAAATGTAAAAAATTAAAATAACTATTGATTTTGCTAATAATTTGATATATAATAAATATACTAATAAGGATAGAACATCTATCAAAATTAGGTTAAACGAACCTTTAGGAATATCCTATAAAGAGTTTACAAAACACATTAGGTTAGAACGAGCCTTTAGTAAAAAACTATAAACGAGTTCACGAAACATTAGGTTAGAACAAACCTTTAATTTTATTAAGAATAAGTTCACTAAAAATAGGGAATGCATTTATTTTTAAATGTGTTCTCTTTTTCTGTTGGAGGGGAAAATGTCAAAAAAAGAAAATTTGAATTTTTATACTATAGACGATAAGTACATAGGATATGTAAGCAAATATGATAAGCATATTGCATATAATAAGGAAAACAAAAGACCATACGTAGGAATTATATTCGAAATTAATGGCTTTTCGTATTTTTCTCCTATGTTTTCACCTAAAAAACAGCATGAATTATATAAAGAAAATCTAACATTTTTTAAAATGTACGGAAATAATAAGAGTGATTATCTTGGACTAATAAAATTTGCTGATATGATTCCCGTGCCAAAGGATTCTATACAAAAATTAGAATTTAAGAATTATTTTAGACCGTATAATATGCTACTAGTTAAGCAATATAATTATATTAATATTCCAGAAAATCGAATAAGAATAAAAGAAAAAGCTAAGAGGTTGTATGAGATTATTAATAGTGGCAAAGAAGGAAAAACGGCATTATTCTATAAGGGCTTATGTTGCAACTTTAGATTGTTAGAAGAAAAAATGAATGATTATTTAAAAAAACAGTGATGTGTCAAAATCCAAAAAAGCTTAATTATTTTAAGTAAAATAACATAAAATATAATGGAGAAAGCCTAAAACTAGGCTTTCTTTTTTTAAAAAACAATTTACATTTTTATTTTTATGTGATAGTATTTGTACATTGTTGGAGGGGCTATGATTAAACGAATTATTTTTGATATAGATAATACATTAATTGACTGGAAGGACGAATATTGGAATTCTTTGAAAAATGTTTTTGATGAGCTTAAATTACCATATTCAAATGAAATTAGAGCTAAAATTCAATATGCAGTTGATAATTATGAAGATGGTACAAACATTACATATACAGAAGAATTGATGATGAATGCAATTGAAAAAGAGCTGGGTTATAAATTACCACCAGAATTTTTTGAAACATGGATACATTATTTAGGTATGTGTGTTCCAGAAAAAGCTGCTGATGAAGTTGTTTATACATTACAATACTTGAAACAAAAATATGATTTAGTAGTGCTTTCAAATTGGTTTAAAAAATCACAAGATGAAAGACTTAAAAGACTTGGATTAGACAAATATTTTTCAGCAACATATATGACAGAAAATATTCCAATGAAACCTAATAAAGAGGCTTTTGAAATTGCAAAGGGTAAATATGAGTTTTATGAATGTGTAATGGTAGGGGATAGCTTAAAAACAGATGTTGCAGGAGCTATAAATGCTAATATGAATGTAATATTTTATGACAGAAACAATCTTAAGTTAAAACAGGATGAACATGTAATGGCTACAATACATAAATTTGATGAACTAACTGATATATTATGATATACAAGATTGAATATATACCAAATAAAAGTTTGTACTAAATTTGCATAATTTTATTATAAACAATGCAGCGGAAATTTAACTTCAAAAAATAATGCAATGTGAACTGTAGCAAAAATTACAAAATAGTTACAGAAATTATTAAATTTACTGTTGCCAACTGTTCAAAAAAGTAGTAATATATAGAAAGCAAAAGTTGGACAAACTTTGTGGGTTATAGGATACTCCCAGAAACCTAAATATTTAATAAGCAAGGATGTAAAAAATGAGATATACAGATCAAGACAATGAGGACAATTTAGTAAAAATAAAAGTAGTTGGCGTTGGAGGAGCTGGAAACAATGCTGTAAATAGAATGGTTGAAGAAGGAATACGCAATGTACAATTTATTGCAATAAATACTGAAGAACAAGCACTAGCAAGTTCTAAAACAACAAGCATAATGCACATTGGAAAAGATACAACAAAAGGGCTAGGAGCTGGATCAAATCCAGTTTTAGGAGAGATGGCTGCAAGAGAAGATGAAGAAACAATAAAAAAAGCATTAAGTGGTTCAGATATGGTCTTTGTTACTGCTGGAATGGGCGGTGGAACAGGTACAGGTGCTGCTCCTGTAGTATGCGAAATTGCTAAATCAATGGGAATACTAACTGTTGGAATAGTCACAAAACCATTCATGTTTGAAGGTAAAAGAAGGAAAGACAATGCTGAAGATGGAATTGCAAGGATGAAGAAAAACGTGGATGCACTTATAGTAGTTGAAAACAATAACCTTTTAAAAGCAGTTCCAAAGGGAACAACAATGGTACAAGCTTTTCAAGAAGCTGACGGAGTACTAAAAAAAGGAGTTCAAGGAATTACAGATTTAATTACTATCCCAGGTTTCATCAATATAGACTTTGCAGATATAAAAACTATAATGAAAGATAGTGGAATAGCTCATATGGGAATAGGTGTTGCCGAAGGTGAACAAAGAGCACTTGATGCTGCAATTGCGGCAATGGACAGCCCACTTTTAGAAACATCTGTAAAAGGTGCAAAAGGACTAATTGTTAATGTAACAGGAGGTATGGATTTAGGTTTAAGCGAAGTAAGTACAGCTGTTGGATACATAAAAGAATTTTTGGACCCAGAGGCTAATATTATATTTGGTACAATTGTAGATGAAAGAATTCATGATGCAGTGATGGTTACAGTTGTAGCAACTGGAATAGAAGAAAATGCCGAGGAAAGAGTAATAAAATATAGAATATAATAACAAAAATATTAATGCTGGAAAATTGGCATTAATATTTTTTCTTATTTTCACTAATTTTATGTAAAGCGAATAAAATATAACAGAAAAATTTAAAAACAATAAAATTGAATGGAGGAGTAAAAATGAACATTTCAGCACATTGGCAGGTGCTAATAGGAATACTAATTCCATTTGCAGGAACAACATTAGGTTCAGCATTAGTTTTTTTATTAAAAAATGAAATAAAACCAATAATACAAAAAATAATGCTTGGATTTGCAGCAGGAGTTATGATAGCGGCATCTATTTGGTCACTATTAATTCCAGCAATCGAAATGGCACAAAAACAAAATATACCAGGATGGATTCCATCATTAATAGGCTTTATGCTAGGAGTATTTATGCTAATAATGGTTAATATAGTTACAGAAAAAATCGAAAAAAATAAAACACAAAATAAAAGCTTGCTAACATTTGCAGTAACACTACATAACATACCAGAAGGTAGATTTCAAAGTAGACAGTCTGTGAGATAAAAACAATTTGAATTTGTAAAAAATATATAAATTTCAGAGTTTGAAAGAATTTTGAAATTTATTTTTTAACTATTGACAAAAACAAATGTTTTGCATAATGGACAATGAATTAAATGAGCAAAATAATTTTATAATGTATACAACAGATGATGGAGTATAATGTTTTATCTAAAGTAAACTTTAATTTATACCGATAAGTCAACTACATGTAATATAGTAATCTTTTATGATACAATATACAAAAAGTATAAAAGGAGATATACATGGAAGAAAAAAATAAAAAGTGTAAAAAGGCAGTTTTTCAATATATCAAAATCATTGAAAAAATAGTAAATGAAGGGATTGCAAATGGGGAATTTTATGATGGTGATGTAGAAGCAATAGCATCCGGGATTTTTGGAGTTACATGTTCAAGTC
>CAKOXG010000019.1 GCA_934130025.1 uncultured Clostridia bacterium | reverse complement strand
TTCGAACCCACGGTAGGCTACAAACCTACGCCAATTTTCAAGACTGGTGCCATAAACCAACTCGACCACCTCTCCACGTGTGTCACTCAATGACAATGTATATATTATCACAAAAGCATATACATTGTCAATATAATAACACCTAATTTTTATAATTTTTTATTCATGGCTTCTTTTAATGCTTCAGACTCTTCTATAGACAACGCATATTTTGAATTTCCATTTACTATTGGTTTTGCATAAACATTTGAGTTATCTTGTCCATATATACCATTAATAATAAAACCTGTATCCCTTTCATTTAGTAATGCCAATGCAAAACTTAACTCGCTTACAGTATTTTTATAAGCATTGTATCTCACTATTCCAACTTTTTTTAGGTTATCTTTAGATTTTTCCTCTAATTTACGGCAATACTCCTCAATTTCAGCATTCTCTTTTTTAACGTTTTCAACTTCATCAACATAAATTTTTAACATTTCATTTATGTTTTCACCTTTCCCAAGCTTTGTCATAAATTCAGAGTAATTTTTCCTTAGCTTTGTTAGTTTTATTGAATTTAAGATATACAATATTAATAACATAACATTTATGATTAATATTATAATTTCAAACACATTTAACCTAAAATTCATATTCATTTCCTTCCATCTATCAGAATATTATTTTATTAAGCCGAGAATCCTCTCTAACTCATTATTATTACTATATTCAATAACAATCTTTCCTTTTCTCTTTCCAGCCTCAACTTTTACTTTCGTACCAAAGAACCCTTGAAAAGTATTTTCTATATCTTCACATACAGCTTTATACCTAGCAGCTTTTTCGAGATCCTTTTGTGTAATTTGTCTTTCATTCTCAATTTTCCTTGCTAATTCATCACTTTTATCTCCAAATTTTATAATTTCATTTGCTAATTTAAACTGTTTATCCGGATCTTGAACTTTCATTAACTCTCTACATTGTCTTTCGCTGAAATTATACTCTAACACCAAATCAATAACCCTAGGATCTAGATTTAATATTCTCACATTATTTGTAAGTCCACTTCTACTCATTCCAAGTTTATCAGCAAGTTCTTGTTGAGTTAATCCATAATCATCTAATAGCTTTCTCAATCCTCTTGCCTTTTCTATAGGATTCAAATTTTCTCTTTGTATATTCTCTATTAATGCAATTTCTCTATTTTCTTGTTCAGTCTTTGTTCTTACAAGGCAAGGCATCTCTGTTAATCCTGCTTTTTTAGAAGCTCTCCATCTTCTTTCCCCCGCAACAATTTGATAATAATCATCTTTTGGCATAACAATAATAGGTTGAATTACACCATATTGCTTTATTGAACTTGCCAACTCATCCAACTTTTCTTCATCAAATTTTTTCCTTGGTTGATCTCTGTTTGGCTCTATCTGGGTAATTTTTATCAATTCAACTCTCTCCCCATCTTCTTCTAATTTATCAATTTTAGAATCACTAAACAAAGCATCCAATCCTTTACCTAAACCAGTCATCTTAGCCATTTTACCTCTCTCCTTCTATAAATTTATTTCATATGCCTAGCACTTTTTTGTTCTTCTTCATTTATTTTCAAGAATTCTTTTGCAAACTTTTCGTAACTTTTAGCTCCTTTAGATCTTGGATCATATATAGTTATTGGCATCCCATAGCTTGGAGCTTCACTCAATTTTACATTTCTTGGAATTACATTCTTATAAACTTTATCTTCAAAATATCTCTTTACTTCCTTTACAACTTGGTTTGACAAATTAGTACGTGCATCATACATTGTAAGCAAGGCACCTTCCACGTGCAAATCCTTATTCATATGTTTTCTTACAAGCTCAATGGTATTTAATAATTGTCCCAATCCTTCAAGTGCATAATACTCACACTGCACAGGTATTAATACACTATCAGATGCAGTAAACGCATTTAATGTAACCAATCCAAGCGATGGTGGGCAATCAATTAAAATAAAATCATAATCATCTTTTATTTTGTCCAACTTTTTCTTTAATTTATACTCTCTTTCTTCCATCGAAACAAGTTGCACTTCTGCACCTGCCAAATTAATATTTGATGGGCATAAATCTAGTTTCTTTATTTGTGTTGATTGAAGTGTATTTTCCACTTCTATATCATCTATTAGCACGTCATAAACAGAGAACTTTTGTTCTTTGTTTATCCCTAATCCACTTGTTGCATTTCCTTGAGGATCAGCATCTATTAATAATACTTTTTTACCTTTTTTAGCTAGAACAGTACTTAAATTAATTGAAGTTGTAGTTTTTCCAACTCCACCCTTCTGATTAGCTATTGAAACAATTTTTCCCAATTTTATCCCTCCACATCTTTTATCTTTTAGGTTTTTTGCTATTTTTATAATGTTACAAAATACACAATAATAATATACGAATTGACTCAATATGTCAATAAAAATACCTAATATTCTACAATTTTTGAATATTAGGTAAATCACAAAAATTTATTTTAATGGTTGTTTTGCTGGAATTCCAGCTTTTCTCGGATATTTAGCTTCCGTATTAGCAACTTTTTTTATTATTACTATATTTCTATCTAATTTTCCATCTATTAACTTAATATTTTTTGTTTCTATATATTTAGCTCCCAAAAGTCCACATATATTTTCTATGTCTTTCATTTCTTCAGATACATTAGGCCCTTTCATGCACACACACATACCACCGATTTTTACAAATGGAATTAGCAATTCTAATAATATATTTAATGGTGCTACTGCCCTTGAAACTGCCACGTCATACATTTCCCTATATTTTATATTTTTTCCATAATCCTCTGCCCTTCCATGTAAATTTTCCACATTGTTCAAATTAATCTCTTCTTTTACGACATCTAAGAAGTTAATTCTTTTATTTAGAGAATCCAGTAATGTAAATGATGAATCTTTTTTGCAAATTGCCAATGGGATTCCCGGGAAACCCGCACCAGTACCCACGTCAATAACTTTATCCCCAGATTTTATGTATTTCAAAACTGTTAATGAATCAATAAAATGTTTTTCAATAATCTCTCTGACATCTGTTATAGCTGTCAAATTTACATTTTTATTCCATTCTAAAAGAGTATTCATATATTTCCAAAACTCTCCACTAACATTTTCTTCTACTTTTATATCTTCTTTTTTTAAATTTTCTAATAAATATTTATCAAATTCTTTAAAATTCATAAAAACCTCTCATTATCTTCTTTTTAATTGTTCTAAATATATTAATAATACAGATATATCAGCTGGTGAAACACCTGATATTCTTGAAGCTTGTCCCACAGAATCAGGTTTAATTTTATTTAATTTTTGCCTTGCTTCTATCCTTAATCCTTTAATTTCTTCATAATTAATGTCTTTTGACAATTTCTTGTCTTCTAATTTTCTAAATTTTTCAACTTGTGCTTCCTCAAGCTTTATATATCCTTCATATTTTATTTGTATTTCTACTTCTTCAGCCTCCTGCTTAGATAACTCTGGAATGCTTGGATCTATCTCTTTAAGATATTCATATTTTATTTCTGTTCTTTTTAATAAATCAGCCATTTTAATTCCTGCATTTATCCTAGAAGACTTATATTTTTCCAAAACATCATTAACCAATGCAGTTGGCTTTACAGTTGTATTTTTCAATCTTTCAATCTCATCAAATATATGTTTTTTCTTTAATAAAAATTTTTCATATCTTTCTTCAGATATTAACCCATTCTCGTATCCAATTTTCAGTAATCTTAAATCTGCGTTATCTTGTCTTAATAAAAGTCTGTATTCAGCTCTTGAAGTCATCATTCTGTATGGCTCATTTGTACCTTTAGTAACAATATCATCTATTAAAACTCCAATATAGGCATCTGATCTACTCAATATTACAGGTTCTTTCCCCTGTATCTTTCTTGCTGCATTAATACCTGCAATTATCCCCTGAGATGCAGCTTCCTCATATCCTGATGTTCCATTAATTTGCCCCGCAAAAAACATCCCATCAATCCCTTTATATTCAAGAGATCTTTTTAAAGTTGATGGATCTATACAATCATATTCAATCGCATATGCAGGTCTTGTAAATTCCACATTTTCAAGACCTGGTAAAGTTCTATACATCGCTATTTGAACGTCTTCTGGTAATGAAGAACTCATACCTTGCACATACATTTCATCTGTATCTCTACCAAGGGGTTCTATGAAAACCTGATGTCTTTCTTTATCTGCAAATCGTACTACTTTGTCTTCTATTGATGGACAATACCTTGGGCCAGTTCCTTTTATAGCCCCTGCATATAAAGGTGATCTATCAAGATTTTTTCTTATAATATCATGGGTTTTGGCATTAGTGTATGTTAAATAACAAGGCATTTGCTCATCATTTTTGCTTAATTCGTCATCAAACGAAAAAGCTTCAATTTCCCTATCCCCATTTTGTATTTCCATCTTTGAAAAATCTATTGAATTTTTATTTACTCTTGCTGGTGTACCAGTTTTAAATCTAACCAATTTTATATTTAACTTACTCAAAACATCAGAAAGTTTTTTTGCAGGGAAAACTCCATCAGGTCCACCTTCATACGAGGTTTCTCCAATAAATATTTTTCCTTTTAGATATGTACCTGTACATAGAATCACTTCCTTAACTCTATAAATGGCTCCAATGTTGGTGGTAACGCTTACAATCTTATTATTTTCTACTCCTATATCTACAATTTCAGCTTGTTTTAGATACAAGTTTTTTTGTTTTTCCAAAGTATGTTTCATTTCCATCTGATACCTTTTTCTATCAGCTTGTGCTCTTAGCGAATATACCGCAGGTCCTTTCGATGTATTTAACATTCTCATTTGAACATACGTCTTATCAATATTTTTCCCCATTTCACCACCTAAGCAATCAATCTCCCTTACAAGATGACCTTTGGAACTACCTCCAATATGTGGATTACATGGCATATTAGCCACGGCTTCCAAACTTATTGAAAATAGCAGCGTTTTCATTCCCATTCTCGCTGCTGCAAGAGCAGCTTCACAGCCAGCATGTCCTGCACCAATTACCGCTATATCATATTCTCCTGCTTCATAATTCATTTTATATCACAATCCCTTCTATTTTTATAATTACTTAAGATATTTGTATATATTCCATCCATTTTTTTACAATGTTTTCACTGTTTTCAATTTGCTATAACTAGCTTACTTACAAGCTTTTTAGTCAATGTTTTCACAAAATAGCCGTTTTTGTGAAAACAAAAAGTTTACGTTTGTATTGTCTCCTAGTCAACATTTTTTATTTCAATCAACTTTGTCGATTTTTGTCGAAAGTTACTTTTTTTATTTTCCCAAACAAAATTTTTTAAATATTTCGTTAATTATATCTTCGGATGCGCTTTCACCTGTAATTTGGTTTAATTCTTCCAATATTTGTTTTAGTGCAATAGCAGTAATATCTATTGGCATATTGTTCTCAATCGCATTTTCAGCCTCATTTACAGCCTCTAAAGCTCTCATTATATATTGTTTTTGTCTCGCATTTGTGATTATTTCAGAGCTATCGTAATCAATTATATTCAATTCAAACATTTTTTCAATCGCATCATACAGCTCTTTTATACCTTTTTCCTCTATTGTTGAAATAAAAACAATATCTTTTCCATTTTCTTTTATTTCTTCATTATTTATTATTAAATTTTTCTGTAAATCTGTTTTATTTATAACAATAATTGCATTTTTGTTTTTTATTAGGTCAAGCACCTTTCTATCTTCGTCGTCAAGCTCACGAGAATCGTCAAATACGGCAATAACTAGATCAGCATCATTAGTTATATCCAAGCTTCTTTTAACGCCTATTTTTTCAATCTCATCGCTTGTTTTTCTTATTCCTGCCGTATCAATAATCTTTAAAGAAATTCCATTTACATTTATGTATTCTTCAATAGTATCCCTGGTAGTTCCTTCTATATCACTAACAATTGCCCTATGTTCGCCTAAAATTACATTTAGCAGAGAAGATTTGCCAACATTTGGCTTTCCGATAATAGCTGTTTTTATTCCTTCTTTTAAAATTTTACCATTTTTAAAATTTTCTTCTAAATTTTTCAAACTCATTTTTACATTATTCAAAGTATTTTCTATTTTTTTGTTTGTGGTTTCTTCAATATCATATTCTGGGTAATCTATTGAAGCCTCAATATCAGCCATTAAATCCAATATTTTTTCTTCAATTTCCTTTATTTTTTTCGAAAAACTTCCTTTTAGATGTTTTTCTGCAACTTTAGCTTCTCTCTCGGTTTTTGCATTTATAATATCTATTACTGCCTCTGCCTGTGTCAAGTCAATCCTACCATTTAAAAAAGCTCTTTTAGTAAATTCTCCTGGTTCAGCAAGAACAGCTCCATTTCTTAAACATTCTTCAAGTATTCTGTTCTCAATAACAATTCCTCCATGTGAATTTATCTCACACATATTTTCAGTAGTATAGCTTTTAGGTTTTATGAAATATGACACTAATACTTCATCAATAACTTCTCCATTTTGGCTATTTATTATATTTCCATACTTCATAGAATATCCGCTCTATACTTTTATTATTTTTAGGTACAAATATTTTTTCTAATATTTCAAAGCATTTCTCTCCACTCATTCTTATTATGCCTATTCCAGCATTTCCTTGAGCAGTTGATATTGCTGCAATTGTACTCATATATACCTCTCCTTTCACAAAAAAATCAAAGTTGCGACAAATTAGTAACACACTAAAATCCGAACTTTGACTTCCGATTTTTATTTAATTATTTTTTTGATATTACAACTCTTCTTCTATCATTTTCTCCAATACTGTATGTTTTTACATATTCACTATCTTGTAATTGAGTATGAATTATTTTTCTCTCATATGGTGTCATAGGCTCTAACGTAACTGATTTTCCAGTCTTTATTACTGTTTTTTCAAGTTTATTTGCTAATTCTTCTAATGTTGCCTTTCTTGTTTCTTTATAATTTCCAATATCTAATATAACCTTTATTCCCTGTTCTCTATCTTTGTTAGCAATAGTAGATAAAATTACTTGAAGTGAATTAAGAGCTTCTCCTCTATATCCAATAAGCTTTGTTGCTGCATCTCCCTTAATGCAAACATCAATTGCATCCCTTTCTTCACTGATCTCATAAATAATTTCATTAGAAATTTTCGCTAAAAAGCTACTTAAAAAGCTTTCTATTTTCTCTCTTGCAACATTAATTTCTTCCTGAGACGCCAATCTTTTTTCTTGTTTTACATCCTCTTTTTTCTTTTTCTCAAAAGGAGTGTCAACTTTTTCTTCTTTTAATGTTAACTCCACTTTCACAATATGTGGATCTAATATGCTAAAAAAACTTTTCTTTTTTTCTTCTAAAATTTTCACATCAACTTGATTTCTTGAAGCCTTTAATTCTTTTAAACCCTTTTCTATGGCTTCTATAGAAGTTCTACCCTCTGTTATAACTGATTTAGGCATTGTTTTTTTCTTCCTCCTTTTTATCAATCTTTTCAGAAATCCTGTCAATAATCAATCTTTCAATAATAATCAAAACATTGCTTACAAGCCAATATAAAGCAAGGCCTAATGGCGTTACAAAAGATATTGTTATTGCCATTATCGGAAACATATAATTCATACTATTAGTCATCATTTCCATTGATTCTTCAGCCTCTTGTGCTGCATCTTTCTTATTATTTTCTTCATTTACTGAATCGTCTGATTTCTCTGCTATAGCTAAAGTTTTATTTTTCTTCGATTTTCTTGTTGTAATTTTAATCGATAAAAACGAAGTTAAAACATATAAAACAGGAATAATATATACCTTATAATCCTTTAAATTCGCATTAGGGACTAAACTTAAGTCCAATCCACAAAAATCAAGATTAATATTAACCCTTTCATCTTCATTTCCTTTATGCTTTATAACATCAATTTCCTGATAATTAGATGTACTTTGTCCAGCTTCTTTTATTTCTGTCACATACCCATCAATTACATCTTTTGGTACTTTTTTCATGTAGGTTAATGGTTCTCTAACTAATAAAAATACCGAAATAATTATAACAATCTGCAATATAGAACTTAAACATCCACTAAAAGGATTCATTTTTTCTCTTTTATATAAATCAATTGTTTCTTGATTTAATTTTTCAGGATTATTTTTATATTTTCTTTGTATTTCCTTCATCTTTTCCTGCATTTTTTCATTTTTTCTCATTGATTTTTGTTGAGAAATAGTTACAGGAATTAAAATTATTCTTAATATTACAGAAAAAACAATAATTGCAATTCCATAATTGTTAAACACATTATATAGAAAGTTTAACAAATATCCAAATAAATTTGCAATTGCTCCCATATATTTTCCTCCTATTGTTTAATTTAAGGGGTCATATCCGCCTTTAGAAAATGGATTACATTTTAAAATTCTTATAAAACTCTTCCATAATCCCACAAAACAGCCATATTTACTTATTGCTTGTTTTGCATATTCAGAGCAAGTAGGATAAAATTTACAATTAATCCCCTTTCCTGCAATCTGAAAAGATATATATTTTTGATATTTTTCAATTATTTTAATTAATATCTTTCTAAAAAACAAACTAATATTTTTCAACTATTTTAGCCTCTTCAAATATCTCTACAATTTCTTTGTGTATAATTTGAAAATTTGCACTTTCAAAGGGTTCCTTTTTATTCCAGATAAAAACTATATTATTTCCTTGCTTTAATTTATCCATTTCCATATAATAAGCTTCTCTTATTAATCTTTTTATATGGTTTCTATTTACGGCTCCAAATGTTCTAGTGTTTATTGCAATTCCTATACAATTGCTGTCTTTTTTATTTTTTTCAATATATACAGTAATATGCTTTTTTACGATGTACTTTCCTTTTTTTAAAACATTGTAAAATTCATAATTTTTTTTTAAAGTATTAATTTTTCGCACTTCAAATTTTTCCTCCAAAGGCTATTAAAAACTTTTTAAATACTTAATAATATTTTATAAAAAGCCACTAAATTGTTGCATCTAGTGGCTTTGCAAATATATTATGCACTTAATTTTTTTCTACCTTTTGCACGTCTAGCTTTTATTATATTTCTTCCAGCTCTTGTACTCATTCTTTTCATAAAACCATGCTCTTTTTGTTCTTGTCTTTTTTTAGGTTGAAATGTTCTCTTCATCTTTGCACCTCCATCGTATATAACTTTATTATTAACTTCATAAGTATTTTTTATTATATACCCGTTTTTGCTATTATGTCAATAGGTTACCGTAAATTTAAAATTTTTATTTTTATTTTTGGTTTTATATTGACTATTGACATTACTTTTTGATATTATATAAAAAAATAAAAGGGAAGAAAAACTTTTTTTGTTTTTTTGCTTGAAATTTACTAAAGAAATGTAGCGGAGTAAAGCGTTTGAGAGTTATCCACAGATTGTGGATAACTATGTGGATAACTATGTGAATAAGTTTTTATTTTACATAGTTTTCAAAGTTTTGGAAGGATGAGCATTAATGCAAAATGAACTAAATGATTTATTAACAAAAGCAAAAGAACTTTTAAAAGAAGAAGTAACTCGAATTTCATATGAAACATGGATAAAAATATTGGAGATCCAAAGTGCCGAAAACGATCATATCGTTTTATTAACTTCTTCAAGTTACCAAAAAGAGGTTGTTGAAACAAAATTTCTTGATTTGCTAACAAATACTTTTAATTATATTACAAATAGAGATTGTACTGTTTCAATAGTTTCTAGAGAAGAGCTTGAAGTAGAAGCTAGAAAAGGAATTCTAGAAGGTGCAGAGAAAGTTGGAACTCCTATTAATTATGCAACAACAAACCTAAATCCTAAATATACATTTTCTACATTTGTTGTTGGTAATAACAATAGGTTCGCCCACGCAGCAGCTTTAGCAGTTGCAGAAGCTCCAGCAGCATCCTACAATCCATTGTTTATTTATGGAGGAGTTGGTCTAGGTAAAACTCACTTAATGCACGCAATTGGAAATGAGATACTAAAAAACAACAAAAATTCAAAGATATTGTATGTTACATCTGAAGTATTTACAAATGAGCTTATTAATGCAATTAAGGATAATACCAGTGACCAATTTAGGAGTAAATATAGAAATATTGATGTTCTTTTAATTGATGATATTCAATTTATAGCAGGAAAAGAACGTTGTCAGGAAGAATTTTTTCACACTTTTAATACTTTATATGAAAGTGGAAAGCAAATAATTCTTTCAAGCGATAGGACTCCAAAGGATATTCCATTACTTGAAGATAGGTTAAAATCAAGGTTTGAATGGGGAATAATTGCAGATATTTCTAATCCAGATTATGAAACACGTTTGGCAATTCTTCGAAAAAAAGCTCAGTTAGATAAAATTATAATTGACGATGAAATATTAACAGCTATTGCAACAAAAATAGATTCTAATATTAGAGAGTTGGAAGGCACTTTAAATAAATTAATTGCAAAAGCTTCTCTTACTAATAGCCAAATAACCATGGAAATGGCAGAAAGAGCAATCAATGATATTGTTGCACAGCAAGAAAAAGTTATATCTGCCGAATTTATTCAAGATACTGTTGCAAAATACTTTAATGTAAATCCTAAAGATTTAAAGGGCTCAAAACGTTCTAATGATATAACTTTTCCAAGGCAGATCGCCATGTACTTATGTAGGAATGTTGCAAATATGTCTTTACCTCAAATCGGAAAAGATTTTGGGAAAAGAGATCACACCACAGTTATGCATGCCTGCAATAAAATAGAACAAGATATAAAAACAAATTCAAATACTAAGTTAATTGTGGAAAGTGTGAAAAACTTACTTTTAGAGAATAAATAACTTGAAGCTCTAAGGCTTTAAAGCAATATTTGAAATTCATGTTTGCAAAAACAATGTTCCATTTTATATCATATAACTCTTGAACCTCAATGACTTCATGAGTTATCAACAGCCCCCTGTGGAAAACGTGTGGATAAAATGTGGAAAACTCAGTTATCCACAACTTTACATTTTTCCTGTGGATAACTTTCTTATTTATCCACAAACTTATCCACATAAATTTTGCTAGGGAAATAAGGCATTGCATGGGTTTTCCACACAATCCACAATACCTACTACTACTACTACTAAATATATTTATATATTATATTATAATAAAGGAGACGAATCAAAATGAAAATAGTTTGTGAAAAGGATAAAATCCTTAAAGCACTTAATTCCGTAACTAAAGCTGTTGCAGTTAGAACAACAATGCCAATATTAGAGGGAATTTTAATTCAAACTAATGATAACGAAATAAAACTTACAACTTATGATTTAGAAATTGGAATCGAATATGTAATCAATGATTGTAAGGTAGAAGAACAAGGTGCTACTGTGGTAAATGCCATAATGTTTACTGAAATAATAAGAAGACTTCCTGATACAGAAATTAAAATTGAAGTAAATGACAAAAATCTTCTTGTAATAGAATGTGAAGGATCATTATACAAACTTGCTACAATGAACCCAGATGAATTTCCAGAACTTCCAAAGATAAGTGTAGAAAATTCAATAGAAGTAGAACAAAATATTTTAAAAGATATGATCAGAAAAACTATATTCGCAGTTAGTACAGAAGAAAACAGACCTATATTTACTGGCTGTTTATTTGAAATTGCAAATAATAAACTAAATGTAGTTGCTGTGGATGGATTTAGGTTAGCATGGAAGAGTAAATATTTACAAGCAAAAGTAAATAATTTTTCTGCAGTTATTCCTGGAAGAACATTGAATGAAATAAATAAAATAATATTAGATTCTTTTGATATGATAAAAATTGGAGTAGCAAAAAATCAAGCTTTATTTGAAATGGAAAATTGTAAAATTGTTACAAGATTATTAGATGGAGAATTTTTAAATTATTCATCGGTTATCCCAGAAAATTGGGAAACAAGAATAATAGTAAATAAATCGATTTTACAGGACTGCTTTGAAAGAGTAAGCTTAATATCTTCATCAAGTGTTGAAAAAGAAAAAAAATATCCAGTAAGAGTTAGCGTTGATATAGGTAAAGTTACAATTTCATGTACGAATCAAACTGGTGATGCTAAGGAAGAGATATATGTAAACACTGAAGGAAAAAATCTTGAAGCAGGATTTAATCCAAAATATTTTTTAGATGCCTTAAGAAACATTGATGATGAAGAAATATATGTAAATTTTGGAACTAGTATTTCACCATGTATAATAAAGCCTGTTGATGAAGAAGGAGATTATACGTATATGATATTACCAATAAAATTAAAAGACTAAAAAATAAAAAAAAAATTAGTTTTCCACAATAGAGGCACAATATGTTGATAACAGAATTAGAATTACAAAATTTTAGGAATTATGAAGCACAAAAAATAGAATTTGATAATAGTATAAATGTTTTTTATGGGGATAATGCGCAAGGAAAAACAAATATTATTGAATCTATTTTTGTGACTGCATTTGGTAAATCATTTAGGACAAATAAGGAAAAAGAATTAATAAAATACAATGAAAATTTTTTAAATATAAATTTAAAATATCAAAAAAAAGATAGAGCAGGAAATATAAAAATTCAAATATCAGAAAAAAAATCAATTTCTGTAAATGGAGTAAAGATAAAAAAATTAAGTGAATTATTAGGAAATATAAACATTGTATTATTTACTCCAGACGATATAAATATATTAAAAAATGGACCTGCGCAAAGGCGAAGATTTTTGGACATGATGATAGGCCAGATTAGACCGAACTATGTGAATAATTTAAATACTTATTTAAAAATATTAGAACAAAGAAATAATTATTTAAAACAGATAAAAAATAATAATTTTAAAATTAATGATGAATTGCTAGACATTTGGGATGAAAAATTAGCTCAATGTGCAAATAGGATTTGTTTATATAGATTAGAATTTATAAAAAAAATAAATGATAAAATAAAAGAAATACATAATAAAATTACTGAAAATAAAGAAGAAATAAAAATAGAGTATATTACCGATTGTGAAAATTATAAAGAATTATTAAATAAAATAAAAGAGAGAAGAAAATTAGATATTATAAAAGGTTTTACAACAAAAGGTATTCATAGAGATGATTTTAATATTTATATAAATGATAATTTAGTAAATATTTATGGATCACAGGGGCAGCACAGAACGGCGGTACTATCTTTAAAAATGAGTGAATTACAAATAATTAAAGAAGAAATAGATGAAAGTCCAATATTATTATTAGACGATTTCATGTCAGAACTAGATAGTAAAAGAAGAAGGAATTTTCTAAATAATATTGGTGACACCCAAGTAATAATTACATGTACAGATAAATTTGACGAGGACAATAAGGATAAAAAAATATTCTATGTTAATAATGGAAAAATAAATAATTAAAAATAAATAAAAAATAATTAATAAATAAAAATAAATAATAATAAATAATAAAAATAAATAAATAATAAAAATAAATAAATAATAATAAAAAATAAATAATAATTAAAAAATAAAAATAAATAAAAATAATTAATAAAAAAAAATAAATAATAATAAATAATAAAAATAATTAAAAAATAATTAAAAAATAAAAATAAATAATAATTAATAAATAAAAATAAATAATAAAAAAAATAATAAATAATAATTAAAAAATAATAATTAAATAAATATAAAAGATAATAAAAATAGGGCTTGATTAAATTTAAAAATAGATATAAAATAAAAATACTCGTAAACAAGTGCAAATTAGATAAAAAATTTACATAATGCAAAAGAAAGGAAGTAAATAATGGAAAAATATAATCACAAATATAATGCTGAGCAAATTCAGGTATTAGAAGGTCTAGAAGCTGTTAGGAAAAGACCTGGAATGTATATAGGAAGTGTTTCTATTAGAGGCTTACATCATCTTGTATACGAGATAGTAGATAACTGTGTAGATGAAGCTTTAGCAGGATATTGTACTCATATACATATTATTATTGAAAAAGGAAATATAATTTCTGTTGAAGATGACGGAAGAGGAATTCCTGTTGACATACATCCTAAAACTCACATTTCTGCGGCAGAAACAGTTTATACAGTTTTACATGCTGGAGGTAAATTTGGAGGAGACAGTGGATACAAAGTATCAGGAGGACTTCATGGGGTTGGTGCATCTGTTGTAAATGCTCTATCTGAATGGGCTGAAGTTACAATACAGAGAGATGGTGGAATTTATGAAATGAAATTCCAAAGAGGAAAAACAGTAGAAACTCTAAAAAAAATCGGTGATTCGAAAAAAACTGGAACCAAAGTAAGATTTTTAGCGGATAGTACAATATTTGAAACTTTAGAATATGATTTTGCAACCTTAGAAGAAAGGTTTAGAGAGATTGCTTTTTTAAATAAAGGTTTACATATAACGATAGAAGATCAAAGAGATGAAGAAAATCTTAAGAAATCTGAATTTTGTTTTGAAGGTGGATTGAATTCTTTTGTTGAATATCTAAATCAAAATAAAGAAAAAATACATCCAACACCAATATATATTGAAAAAGATGGAGAAGTTCCAGTTGAGATTGCTATACAGTATACAACAGCATATTCAGAGAATATATATACTTTTGTTAATAACATAAACACAATAGAAGGTGGAACTCACCTAGAAGGATTTAAGAGAGGAATTACAAAAGTATTTAATGATTATGCAAGGTCACATAATATATTAAAGGAAAAAGATCCAAATCTTCTAGGTGAAGATATAAGAGAAGGAATGACAGCTGTTATTTCTGTAAAAGTAAAGGAACCACAATTTGAAGGCCAAACAAAAACAAAGCTTGGAAATAGCAATGTAACAGGTATTGTTCAATCAATGGTAATAGAAGTATTAACTCCATTCTTAGAAGAAAATCCTTCGGTTGCAAAAGCAATACTTGAAAAATGTATAAGTGCTTCTAGAGCGAGAGAAGCTGCAAGAAAAGCAAGAGAGCTGGTTAGAAGAAAGAGTGCTTTAGAATCAACAACCTTGCCTGGAAAGCTTGCAGACTGCAGTGAAAAAGACGCATCACAATGTGAGGTTTATATTGTCGAGGGAGATTCAGCTGGTGGATCTGCAAAGCAGGGAAGAGATAGAAGATTCCAAGCTATACTTCCACTTTGGGGAAAAATGCTTAATGTTGAAAAATCAAGAGCTGATAAAATATATAATAACGAGAAATTACAACCAGTTATATTAGCTGTTGGAGCGGGAATAGGAAATGACTTTGATATAAATAAAATAAGATATGGAAAAATAATAATAATGGCTGATGCCGATGTTGATGGTGCACATATTAGAACTTTATTATTAACATTCTTCTTTAGATATATGAGGCCATTAATTGAAAATGGTAATGTATATTTAGCACAACCACCTTTATATAAATTATCTAAAAAGGGATATAAAGATGTTTATTGTTACACGGATGATGAAATGGCAGAGCATTTACAAGAAATGGGTAGAGATAATGTAAATATACAGAGATATAAAGGTTTAGGAGAAATGAATCCTGAACAATTATGGGAAACAACAATGAATCCTGCTACTAGAATAATGATAAAAGTAACAATGGAAGATGCAATAAAAGCAGATCAAATATTTAACATATTAATGGGAGAAGAAATTGCTCCAAGAAGAGAATTTATTGAAAAAAATGCAAAATCAGTTAGAAATCTTGATGTATAAAAAATAACTCAATAAATAATTTTAATAGCCAGTAAGAAATTTCTTACTGGCTATTATCATGAGGCTAATATTAATCTTAGCTAAAACCAATAAATCTAATAAATAATCTAATATATATTACTATATAAATAAACTATTTTCTCAAAGTTATTAATCAGTTGCTTGAATAAAAATCTACTTTTAATAGCTAAATTCATCCTAAAAGGACTAGTAAAAACCACTAGAAAATAAAAGAATACTCGTAACATAGAATATATTATATATAATTGGACCATATATAAAACAAGAATAAAGATATAGCCTGAATACAAATAATATACTCATGTCGCCGACTTATAAATATTTACATTTAAATATTTATAAATCTTTGCTCGAAATATATAAAATAAAATTAATTAGATTAAATAAAAATAAAATAAATTAAATTAAATTTAAATTTTTTAAATAAATTTATTTTTATTATTATAATTAATAAATTTATTTATATATTTCTTAGTTCAACTAATATTAACCTTACAATAGTATTATAAACAAAATAAAAAAATATATTCATAAAAAAAAAAAATAATTAATATAGAATAATTAATATCGAAAAACTAATAAAATTAAAATAAAAAGTTGAAAAATAACATAATTTGAAATACGAATTATGTTGACAAAGTTATAAAAAGAAAATAGAATTAAAGAAAGTGTGGGAGGTGATAAAATTGGTTAGTTCCGTACAGGAATGGTTGCCATTTGAAAAAATTTTGGAAAATGGAATTATAAAAACTAAAGATAAAAATTATGTAAAAATAATAAAGGTTAAGCCTATAAATTTTAATTTAAAATCTGAACTTGAAAAAAAGGCAATATTAAATTCTTATAAAATTTTTTTAAAATCATGTAATTTTGATATCCAAATTTTAATTAAAAGCAAAAAACAAAGTTTAAAAGAACATATTGAAAATATTAATAAAAATAAACAAAAAGAAAATGAAAAAATAAAAAATATAATAAATAAATATATTGAAAATATAAAATTAATTAATTCAAAAAATAAATCTGACGCAAAACATTTTTTTATTCTAATAAAAGAAATTCAAGAAAAAAATAATGAGGAAAATTGTATAGAACAATTAAATGAAAAATATTTTAAAATAAAAGAATTATTATCCAAATGTGGAAATACAATAATTAATATAAATTCACAATGTGAAGTTGAAAAAATATTAGAGGAATTTATATATTTAAAAATAAATTAAATAAGGAGGGAAAAAAATTAATAAATTAATTAAAAAGAAAAATAAAATAATTAATTCAAATTTCGAAATAAAAGATAAGTTAAGTCCTTCATATATTAATTTTTTAAATCCAAAATATATTGAAATTGATAATAAATATTGTTCTTCTTTATTAATTGTAGATTATTATAGGGAGCAGCATGATTTGATATTAAAATCATTAATTGATACTAATATTAATATAAATATTTCAATTTTTTACGAAAAAAAAGATCCTTATAAAATAATAAAAGATTTAACATATAATATTGGAAATGTTTCTGTTGATTTAGAGACAACGAATAAAAATAGGCAAGATATTGATGTAGTGGAATATACGTATGATGATGCTAAATATATAAGAAAGCAATTGCAAATTGACAATGAAGATTTTTATTATTTATATATTTATGTAAATATATTTTCGGAAAATATAAAGGAATTAGAAATAAATTTAGATAAAATTCAAGGAATTTTAGATAGTAAAGGTTTAAGAAATAAAAAAGCATATTTTAGGCAAGAACAAGCTTTTATATCAACATTACCATTAATGATAAATCATATGGATGTCAAAAATGCTACAAGAAGAAATATTCTAACCAATGGAATTGTTGCTACATATCCTTTTATATCTTCTTCTGTCTTTGACAAAAATGGTATTTTTATTGGAAAAAACAGCCATAATAATTCATTAATATTTATTGATAGATATGATGAAAATAAATATAAAAATGCAAATATGTGTGTATTCGGTACGAGCGGAGCTGGAAAATCGTATTTTATAAAATTAAATATTTTAAGATATAGAATACAAGGTATATCTCAATATATTATTGATGCAGAAAGAGAGTATACAAATTTATGTAATTCACTAGATGGTACATTATTAAAATTAGGACCAAATTCTGAAACATATATAAATATCTTTGATATAAGAAGTGAAAGTTTAGATAATAATGAGAAGGGATATTTAGCGAGTAAAATAATAAAATTAATTGGTTTTTTTAATTTAGTATTCGGCGAACTAAATGAAGAGGAAAAAGCATTAATAGAAGAAAAATTAATAATTACTTATAATAAAAAAAATATTAATTTTGATGACAATAGTTTATATAAAATAAAAAATAATAAAAAAAGAATTTTTAAAGAATCAAAGGACATGCCATTGTTAGAAGATTTTTATAATGAACTTAATAATGATAAAAAAACTCAAAAATTCAAAATAAAATTAATTCCATTTGTTAAGGGATCTCTGAATTTTTTTAATAAATATACAAATATAAAGTTAAATAATAAAATAATTGTTGCAGATGTTTATGAATTAGGAGAGGAAAACTTAAAATATGGTATGTATATTTGCACGGAATTTTTTTGGAATTTTATAAAAAAAGATAGAAAAGAAAAAAAAGCAATTTATTTAGACGAAATTTGGAGATTAATTGGGGTCACATCAAATAAAGAAGTTGCTAGTTTTGTTTATAAAATATTTAAAACAATACGAAAATATGGGGGAAGTGCTGTTGCAATAACACAAGATATATCTGATTTGTTTAGTTTGCAAGATGGAAATTTTGGAAGAAGTATTTTAAATAATACAAGTATAAAAAGTTTTTTTTCACTTGAAGAAGAAAATATTAAAATATTGAAAAAATATACTAATATTTCTGAAAAAGAAGGAATTGATATTAAATCATTAAAAAGAGGTGAATGTTTATTTTTTGTTGGAGAAAATCATATACTTGCTGAAATAAAAAGCTTTGATTATGAAGATAAATTAATAAAATAATTTAAGGAGGAGTATGGAAACATTAGATATAAAAAATGATATGCCAAATAATATGGAAATTGAAAAAAAGCAAAAAAATTTTTTACAAACTAGGTTAGGCAAAGCAATTAATTCGGGATTAAATATAGGCTTACGATATGCTTTACCAGATATTATTGAAGATGAAATTATTAACATAAAAGATGAAATAATAGAAAATGGATTTAAAGAGGGAGTAAATACAGCAATAAACTCGGCAGTTAACTTAGGAAAAAGTACCTTAGGAATTGTAACTGGTAATTTTGAAAATGTAGAACAAATGAGAGATGCGGTAAAGAGTGGGGGGATAATAGATAGTATTTCAAATGTAATTAATTTTGCGATTAATAAAATTGTTAATAAGGGCAAAATATCATATTCACTTGGTAACACAATAAAAAAAGGCAAGAATATAATATTAAGTAATATAACAAAAAATATAGAGAATGAATTTGAAAATCAAATAAAAAATATAGAAAAAATAAATAAATATAATGAAAATTGGAAGAATTATTTTAATAATAAAGACTTTGATGGAATGCAAAGAGAGTATGAAAAAATAAAAGATAAAATAAAAGAAATTGCTCCAATAGAAAAGGCAATTCAAACGTCAAGAACAATTGAAAACTTACATAAATTAATAAAGAATAATGGAAAAAATTTCGACTTATCTCAAGATGAAATGGAGCTGGTTCAAATGCTTAATTAAATGAAAAAATAAAGTAAAAAAGTCATTTATACTTGCAAAAATAAATTTGTTTTAGTATAATACAAGAATAGAAAATACTTAGAAAAGAGGTAAAAAAATGGACTCGAAAGACACAGGAAAAAACAAGGAAAATGCAGTAGAAGATAGAGATGGAAAAATTGTCGAAAGAGACATTGAGGAAGAAATGAAAACTGCGTATATTGATTACGCAATGAGTGTTATTGTATCTAGAGCTTTACCAGATGTAAGAGATGGCTTAAAACCAGTTCATAGAAGAATTTTATATACAATGTATGAAGATGGACTTACATCAGATAAACCATATAGAAAATCAGCAACTACAGTCGGAGACGTTTTAGGTAGATATCATCCACACGGAGATGCTTCGGTTTATGATGCAATGGTAAGAATGGCACAGACATTCTCACTTAGATACCCTTTAATTGATGGACATGGTAACTTTGGATCAATAGATGGTGATGGAGCAGCTGCATACCGTTATACAGAAGCTAGAATGTCAAAAATTTCTGAGCTAATGCTTACAGATATTGAAAAAAATACAGTTAATTTTATACCTAACTTTGATGATAGACTTCAAGAACCAGCTGTTTTGCCAGCAAGAATTCCAGCACTTCTTATAAATGGTTCATCAGGAATTGCCGTAGGAATGGCAACAAATATACCACCACATAACTTAACAGAAGTAATAAATGGTATTGTAAAAATAATTGATGATGACAATGTTACAGATGAACAATTAATGCAAATAATAAAAGGACCAGATTTTCCAACCGGAGGAATGATTCTTGGTAGAGATGCAATTAAACAAGCATATACAACAGGTAGAGGAAAAATAACTGTAAGGGCAGAGGCTGAAATAGAGGAAATGAGTAATGGAAGGCAGAAGATCATTGTTACTTCATTACCATACCAAGTAAACAAAGCTAGATTAATTGAAAATATTGCAAATCTTGTAAAAGAAAAGAGAATAGAAGGAATTTCTGAGTTAAGAGATGAATCTGATAGAGAAAATGCAGTTAGAATTCATATTGGACTTAAGAAAGATGCAAATGCAAGAGTAGTACTAAATCAATTATATAAAAACACACAAATGCAGGATACTTTTGGAATTATAATGCTTGCTTTGGTTGATGGAGAGCCAAAGATATTAACTCTAAGACAATGTCTAAATTACTATATAGACCATAGAAAAGATGTTATTTTACGTAGAACAAAGTTTGAATTAGATAAAGCTTTAGCAAGAGCTCACATACTAGAAGGATTAAAAATTGCACTTGATAACATAGATGAAGTAATTAATATTATAAGAAATTCTTATGATGATGCAAAAGAAAGATTAATGAAAAGATTTGGACTTTCTGATATTCAAGCTCAAGCAATATTGGATATGAGATTAAAAACACTATCTGGATTGCAAAGAGAAAAGATAGAAGAAGAGTATAATGAATTAATGAAATTGATTGCTCATTTAAGAGAAATCCTTGGAAGTGAAACTCTTGTATTCCAAATAATAAAAGAGGAATTGCTAGAAATTAAAGAAAAATATGGAGATGAGAGATTAACTAAAATTGTTGCTGCTGAAGGCGAATTCAACGATGAAGACCTTATAAAGGAAGAACAAATGGTAGTTGCTCTAACTCATTTTGGTTATATAAAGAGAATGCCTATAGATACATATAGAAGCCAAAGAAGAGGTGGAAAAGGTATAACAGGTATTTCAACAAGAGAAGAGGATTTTGTAAAACAAATATTTACAACTTCAACTCATGATACAGTATTATTCTTTAGTAATAAAGGAAAATTGTATAGATTAAGAGGATATGAAATTCCAGAAGCAGGAAGAACTGCAAAGGGAACAGCAATAGTAAATCTATTAAGCCTTGATGCTGGAGAAAAAATATCAGCTATTATACCAATTCAAAGCTTCGAAGATGGCAAATATTTATTAATGGCAACAAAAAATGGATTAATTAAGAAAACTCCATTAAAAGAATATGATTCTTCAAGAAAAACAGGATTACTTGCTATTAATTTAAAAGACGATGATGAATTAATAGATGTAAGATTAACTGATGGAGAGGACAATGTAGTACTTGTAACAAGTAAAGGAATGTGCATTACTTTTGATGAAAAAGATGTTAGACCAGTTGGAAGATCTGCTCAAGGTGTTCTTGGAATCAGACTTGATGATGATGATATTGTAATTGGAATGGAATCGATTCTTGCTAAAAATAAAAATGCAACTCTTCTTGCAATTACAGAAAATGGATTTGGTAAAAGAACAGAAGTAGACGAGTATAGAGTACAAAATAGAGGAGGAAGAGGTGTAATTACTTATAAAATAACTCCTAAAACAGGAAATATAGTTGGAATAAGAATGGCTAGTGAAGACGAGGATGTAATGTTAATAACAAATTCTGGAACAATAATTAGAATTAACGTAAAAGATGTTAGTATCTTGGGAAGAGCTACACAAGGTGTTACATTAATGAGAACAACAGAAAACGAAAAAGTTGTAAGCATTGAAACAATAGCTCCAGAAGAATAAAAAAAGACTAGATATAAAATGTTAAATATTTTATATCTAGTCTAAATTTATATTAAAGATTATTTTATTCTATTTTTTTAATTGATTTTTTAGTTCTCTAACTTCAGCTTTTAAATTTTCTCTTTCTATTGTAATTTTTTCTTTCTCTTCTTTTTTTAGATTATCTTTAGCAACAGCCATAAGAAGTTTTATCCTGTTTGTTTGATTTGCTTCACTGGCACCAGGATCATAATCAACTGGAGATATATTAGCATAAGGGTATTTGTCTCTAATTGTTTTTATAACACCTTTTCCAACAACATGATTTGGCAAGCATGCAAATGGTTGCACACATACAATATTTGGAATACCATGCTCAATATATTCAATCATTTCAGCAGTTAAAAACCATCCTTCACCAGTTTGGTTACCGATTGAAAGAACATCCTTTACTTTGTCTTCCAATTCCCAAATATCACAAGGTTGCAAATATCCCTTTTTAGAATTTGCAAGGGCAATTCTTTCGTCTTTTTCTAATATATCAATCAATTTAATAGCTGCCTTAAATATTTTAGCTTTATATTTATCTGTTTTTATTAGTGTATTAAATGTGATTTTATGAGTAGCCATAAATTTAACAAATCCCATAAAATCAGGAAGAATAACTTCTGCACCTTCTTCTTCTAATTTCTCTGCAACGAAATTGTTTCCAAAAGGGTGATATTTTATTAAAACTTCTCCAACAATACCAACTTTAGGTTTCTTAACAGAAGTATCAAGTTCAATTTTTTCGAAGTCCTCAACCATATTGTAGATACTTTTCTTAAACTCTGAAAGTGAAGAATGTTCAACTAATTTTTTGCATTTATTCATCCATTCATCATATAATTTTTGAGTTTCTCCTTTATGAACTTCATAAACTCTATTTTTTGTAAGCATTTTTTGCAATAAATCACCATAAACTACAGTTTTTAATAATCCTTCAACAAGTTTTGGTGTTATCTTAAATCCAGGCATTTTTTCCATTCCAACAACATTGAATGAAATTACTGGAACATTTGCAAATCCTGCATCTTTTAGTGCCTTACGAATAAATCCAATATAGTTTGTAGCTCTACATCCACCACCAGTTTGAGACATTATTAATGCAGTTTTGTTTATATCATATTTTCCAGATTCCAATGCTTCAATCATCTGGCCAGTTACAAGAATTGAAGGATAGCATGCATCATTATTTACATATTTTAATCCTGTTTCCACTGTATGTTCTGTGCAATCTCTCAAAAGTACAGCATTATATCCACAAGATCTTACGGCAGCTTCAATTAACTCGAAATGAATAGGAGCCATTTGAGGAATTAAAATAGTATAATCTTTCATGTCTTTAGTGAATATTTTCTTTTTAGCAGTATAATCACCATCTCCACGAGCTTGAATATTATCCTTTTCACGTTTGTTCATACTTGCTAGAAGTGAACGAATACGTATTCTAACTGCACCGAGATTATTTACTTCGTCTATTTTTATTAATGTATACATTTTGTCAAAACTTGATAGAATTTCTTCTACCTGATCTGTAGTAACAGCATCAACACCACATCCAAATGAATTTAATTGCACCAATTCAAGATTATCATGATGTCCAACAAAATCAGCTGCAGCATATAGTCTTGCATGATATACCCATTGATTTACAACTCTTAATGGAGCCTTTGGAACAACCTCATCTGCAATGCTATCACCAGTTATAACACCCAAACCAAGGCTTGTAATTAAAGTATCAATTCCATGGTTTATTTCTGGGTCAATATGGTATGGACGGCCGGCAAGTACTATACCTTTAAGATTATGGTCTTCTAAATATTTAACCGCTTTACGACCTTCTTCATGAATGTCATTTCTACACTTTTGATATTCTTCTTCAGCCTTTTTAGCAGCTTCTGTAAGCTCTTTCTTTGTGAAATTATACTTTTTAAATTCTGGCAAGTCTAGTATAGTTTCTGGTAAGGTATTTACATCCAAAGGTAAAAATGGATTTAAGAACGTAACACTAGGGTCCTTTAATTCTTCAACATTATTCTTCAAAACCTCAGAATAAGATATTACGATAGGGCAATTATAATGATTATCTGCCTTTTCATATTCTTTTCTAGAGTATGGAATACAAGGATAGAAAATAGTTTTTATTCCTTGTTTTAATAAGCTTATTATATGTCCATGAGAAAGTTTTGCTGGATAGCAAACAGATTCAGATGGCATAGATTCCATTCCTTTTTCATAAGTTTTTCTATTACTCTTTTCAGATATAATAACCCTAAATCCTAAATTTGTAAGAAAAGTAAACCAGAAAGGGTAATCCTCGTACATATTTAAAACTCTAGGAATACCAATAGTTCCGCGATGTGCATTTTTTTCCTCTAAAGGTGTATAATCAAAAATTCTATTATATTTATATTTAACCAAGTTTGGAAGTTCTGCATTTCCAGAAACAATTCCTGCACCTTTTTCACATCTGTTACCTGAAATATGTTTGGTTCCATTGCTAAACTTATTTATTGTAAGTAAACAATGATTTTCACATCCATTGCAACGAATATGAGATGTTTCAACTTTTAATTTATCAATATCTTCTAAAGTTGCAATAGTAGATTTATATTCCATGTCCTTATTTGCTTCATATTGTTCTTGAGCAAGAAGAGCAACACCATAAGCACCCATAAGACCAGCAATATCAGGTCTTACAACATTCTTACCAGTAAGTAACTCAAATGCACGAAGAACAGCGTCATTATAAAAAGTTCCACCTTGAACAACAATATGACTACCCATTGTTTTAGGATCTCTAATCTTCATAACCTTTTGAATTGCATTTTTTATTACGGAATAAGAAAGTCCGGCAGAAATATCTCCAACACTATAACCTTCTTTTTGGGCCTGTTTAATTTTTGAATTCATAAATACAGTACATCTTGAACCTAAATCAACAGGATTTCTTGCTTCTATTGCAGAGTCTACAAATTCTTGAATTGTAAGACCTAAACTCTTTGCAAAAGTTTCTATAAAAGAACCACAACCAGAAGAGCAAGCTTCATTTAGCATGATATTATTTATAGAATTATTTTTTAGTTTAATATATTTCATGTCTTGACCGCCAATGT
>CAKOXG010000018.1 GCA_934130025.1 uncultured Clostridia bacterium | reverse complement strand
ACCTCCTTCCACGAAGGTAAACAAAAAAAGCGTTACCACGAATGATAACACTTTTTATATTTGTTTTTAGTTTGTTCGCAACCCGCAAAGTCTTTATTTTAGATAGTTTCAGAGTTTTTACTTACTTGTATGAAAACAATTTGCAAACAAAATGCAAACAATTTGGATTGTTTTCATATTTATGTAAATTGTTCTAATCTCTGAAAGTATTGATTTTATGCGTTTTTTCCACAGCAATTCTTATACTTTTTACCACTTCCACAAGGACATAAATCGTTTCTGCCTACTTTAGGTCCTTCATTTACTACTGTTTTATTCATTCCGCCTTCTTTTTCAGATATGTTTCCATCAACCAAGTTTATGGCTGTATCTTCAAGTCCTGCTCCTGTAACTTTAGAAGTTTCTTTTCTTTCTATTTGTCCTTCTTTTTTACGGATGTTTAATAGTATTTTAGCAACATCCATTCTAATGTCTTCTATCATTGCATCAAACATTTCTGTTCCTTCTAGACGATATTGAACTACTGGGTCTTTTTGTCCATATCCTTGAAGTCCTATTCCTTTTCTTAGTTCATCCATATTGTCTATGTGATCCATCCATTTTTGATCAACTATTTTTAGCATTACAACTCTTTCAAGTTCTCTTAAGTTTTCTTCGCCAAACTCTTGCTCTTTTGCTGCATAAATTTGATGTGCTTTTTCTTGTAATTCAGCAACTAAGTCATTTCTATTAAATCTCTCAGTAGAAAGATTCTTTACATCAGAAATTCCAAGTGTTGTTTGAATGTCTTGTGCCAAGGCTTCCTTATTTACATCCTCACCATGAACAATATGTGAGTCTACAACTATTTCTATTGCTGAATCAATCATTTTTAATATGCTTTCTTTTAGATCTTTGCCATCCAAAACATTTCTTCTTTGAGCATAAATAACTGTTCTCTGTACATTCATAACATCATCATATTGTAAGACATTTTTTCTTATACTAAAGTTTCTGCCTTCCACTTTCTTTTGTGCATTTTCAACAGCCTTAGATATTAATCTGCTTTCTATTGGCATATTCTCATCTGCTCCAAGTGTGTTATAAACTTTAGTTACTAAATCTCCTCCAAATATCTTCATTAAGTCATCATCAAGGCCAATGTAGAATCTTGATTCTCCAGGATCCCCTTGACGTCCACTACGTCCACGTAACTGGTTATCAATTCTTCTTGATTCATGCCTTTGTGTACCAATTATTTTTAGTCCACCAGCATCAATTACTTTTTGCTTTTCTTCTTTTATTTTTTCATCATATTTCTTTTCTAATTCTGCAAATTTAGCTCTTGCATCTAGTATTGCTTTATTATCTGTTTCATTATGTGCAACTGCATCTTCAATTTCTTCATCTGAATACTTTAACTTTCTCATTTCTTCTTTTGCTAAGTATTCACTATTTCCTCCAAGCATTATATCAGTACCACGTCCAGCCATGTTTGTTGCAATTGTAACTGCACCAAATTTACCAGCTTGAGCTATAATTTGAGCTTCTTTTTCATGATATTTTGCATTTAATACTTCATGTGGTATTCCAGCTTTATCAAGCATTTTGCTAAGTTTTTCAGATTTATCAATTGATACTGTACCAATTAAAACTGGTTGTCCCTTTGCATGTGATTGTTTAATATCCTCTATTACTGCATTAAATTTAACATTTTCGTTTTTGTAGATTATGTCTGAATAATCTTTTCTTACCATTGGTTTGTTTGTTGGTATTTCAACAACATCAAGTTTATAAATTTCTTGGAATTCGTCTTCTTCTGTCATCGCTGTACCAGTCATACCAGATAATTTTTCATACATTCTAAAATAGTTCTGGAATGTAATTGTGGCAAGAGTTTTTGATTCATCATTTACCTTAACATGCTCTTTTGCTTCTATTGCTTGGTGTAATCCATTATTGTATCTTCTTCCATACATAATTCTTCCTGTAAATTCATCTACAATAAGAACTTGGCCATCTTTTACAATATAATCTTTATCTTTTTTCATTATTCCGTTTGCATGAAGTGCTTGGTTTATTGCATGTACTAATTCAGAATTTTCTAAATCGTTAAGATTTTCTAAATTAAATTCTTTTTCTGCTTTTTCTATACCCTTTTGAGTTAGTGTTGCAGCTTTTGCCTTTAAATCTATTATATAGTCATACTTTTCATTATCTTCTTCTTGTTCTAAGTCTTTGTCATCTTCTTCTATTACCTCTTTTGCTTCCAACTTCTTAACAAAGTAATCTGCTTTTTGGTATAGGTTTGAAGATTCTGCCCCTCTTCCAGATATTATAAGTGGTGTACGTGCTTCATCTATTAAAATACTATCTATCTCATCTATTATTGCATATTTTAATTTTCTTTGAACTAGCTGATTTTTATAAATGACCATATTGTCTCTTAAATAGTCAAATCCAAATTCATTATTTGTTCCGTATGTAACATCACAAGCATATGCTTCTTGTTTTTGTTTTGGGTTCATTCCTGCAATAACAAGTCCTACTGAAAGGCCTAAGAATCTGTATAGATTTCCCATCCATTCGCTATCTCTTTTTGCTAAGTAATCATTTACTGTAATTACATGAACGCCTTCTCCTGTTAGTGCATTTAAGTATACTGGAAGTGTTGCAACTAGTGTTTTTCCTTCACCTGTTTTCATTTCTGCAATCCTTCCTTGGTGAAGTATAATTCCACCGATTAATTGCACATCAAAATGGCGCATTCCTAGCACTCTTTTTGAAGCTTCTCTAACAACAGCAAAAGCTTCTGGTAATATATCATCTAAAGTTTTTCCGTTTTTTATTTGTTCCTTAAAATATGGAGTTTTTGCAATAAGTTCGCTATCTGTAAGCTTTTCCATTTCTGGCTCTAAGCTATTTATTTTTTCAACTATTGGCATTACCCTTTTTACTTCTCTCTCACTATATGTTTTAAATAGTTTCATTTGAAAATTCATCCTTCCTGCAATTTATTCATGTTGTTATTATATTACTAAATAGCTAAGTTGGCAAGTAATTTTAAATAAAAATACATAAAAATAGAAAAAGCCGCTAGTAGAATTACTAGCAGACTTCTTAAGGGTTACCCAAAATTTTGGGTGATTCAGTCCCATACGCGATAAAATACCATTTTATCTACTTGGAACCTTTTTGAAATGCTTTCTCTTGCAAAACTTTCTTTTTCAGAAAGCTCGGTCGGAGTATAGAAGTATAGTGGCTCTCCACCAATGGCACTGGTTATATTTTCTCCGGCACCATTTTCAATGGCTTCTAATACTGCTGAAGTGGTCTTTTCATTTTCAACCATTTCATCTGTAACAGGAATATTACCCTCATTTGTAATCAGATAAATTTCCCCATCTTTTGCACAAGAGAACTGCCCTCTTTCGAAGATCACTTCTCTTATGCTTTCACCTCTTTCTCTTCCTCTTTCCAGAATCGTAGCAGCAACTCCACGTTGTGCTTCTTCAGAGCAGATTCCCGCTTCTGCGTATGTTGCTTTTTGCAGAAGTCTTACGTCTTCTTCTGAGATTTTCATCCCTGCTTCCTCTGAATTTTCAGATTCTTCCGAGATTTCCATATCAGAAGAATCTGATATTCCTGATTCAGAGGACTTCTCAGTTTCTTCTTCATGTAGTTCTGATTCAGAGATTACTTCAGTTTCTTCCTTTGGTAATTCTGCTACAGAGGCTTTTGCAGTTTTCTCTGCATTGTATGTTTTTTCCATGTCGTGACCGACCACCGAATTAACATACATTTTGTCTACCTCTATTTGATAGATAACTACATTGGCCGCATTGTTGCTACTCCGTTCAAGCCTAGCAAGTGTTGAACCTGTAAGTAGCACATTGCCTGCACAAAGGCATGCAATTACTCTATACGCTGTTTGCATTTTCATTTTAACCCCCTTTATAAACAGCTATAAAGTATATTATACCACTATAGTGTGCTTTCTTCAACTATTTTTTGTAAAAAATTTACTCTATCATAGCCCTATTGAGGTTGGAACATATGAGTTATCTGGTGGATATACATATTCATCACTAGGAACATCAACTTCTTTTATTCTATATATATCTATAACAGGAATTTCGCCATGGTAATATCCTTTTGTAATTGTTCCCTCTACTTCAATCCAATCTCCATCTGAATATTTTTCCGCTTCGTTCAATCTACATAAAAAACCAACTACAACAGCTTGTAAATCTGATGATACAATCATTTGCCTTGCTAAAACAAATTGGCTATTATCAAAATCATTTAATCTATATACAAAACCTGTAAATCTTATTTTCATTCCTATATATGTATTAATATCATCGTGAACCGTTTTCAGCACACTGGTATAGTTTTGAGAGCTTATTACACTAACCTTTCCTCTTAAATGTTCATTTATGTCTGATTTAACCTTTTCTTGTCTTCCAAATATTTTATATATTCCTATACCAAGCATAATAAATACAAAAATCATTAATATAACAAAAATGATTTTGAATATATTTTTAATATTTAACTTAAAATTACAAACAACCATATGTTCCTCCCACAAAAAACTTCATAGTATTTTTATATATACTATGAAGAAATTTTATTAATTATGAGTAATCACGTGCAAATATCGACTTCATAACTCCTTTATCAATCGTGCCACTGTATATGTTTTTTAATATTATTAGAGCAATAGGTCCTATAAATAATCCAATTACTCCAGATATTCTATAGCCTGTATACATAGCTATAAGTGTAAATATTGGATGCACGCCTATGTGGCTTCCTACAATTTTAGGCTCTATAAATTGTCTTACTATAGACATAATAATCCATAATACTAATATTGAAATTCCTAGGGTTATGTCTCCATTACATGCTTCAATCACTGCCCATGGAACCATAATTGTTCCAGAACCAAATATAGGAAGAGCATCAACAAAGCCAATTCCTAAAGCATACAATAGTGGATATTTAATATTTAGCCCTGCAATTTTAAAAATATATAATCCCATTAAAGATATTCCAAATGATACAAGAATAAGTGTTGCTTCAGCTTTCAAGTATTTTCCCAGTATCTTAACAATTTCCTTTAAATGCTTATACAATTTTTTTACCCATATCTCCGGCAAGTGATGTTCTAATTGGTCAATCATATATATCTTATCTGTGCATATAAAATACAAAGAAAGAAACATTACTGCAATATATATTCCTATACTCGGTATCTGTGTAATCCATGTTAATGCAGATTTAAGGAATTCCTTAATCCATTGTGTAACTGCCTGTAATACCTCATCTACTGAATTTGTTAGAATTAAAATTACATTGTCTGATATATTTATTTTCTTTAAATTTTCACTATTTACAAATCTCTGAATAAGGTTACTAGCATTAGTTACATATGTGCTAAAATTCTCTAGAAGATTAGACCCCTCAGATATTAAAGTAATAATCATCCATACAATTGTTCCTAATAATATTCCAGTTATTACAGTTAATATTATAATACTACTAGTTTTTCTTTTCATTTTTAACTTCTTCATCATAAACCTTATAATTGGTTCTAATAAAAGTGATATTATAAATGCAATTAAAAATGGCATATAAAAACAAGCAAGCTTAAAACACACATATATACCCAAAAGGCTAAATAATAGTAATATTATTTTCTTTATTACCTTTGTCCAATAATTTATATCAACAATCATCCATTTTCATTCCTTTGTTATATTATGCTATTATTTTATGAGCAAATTAACTTAATTATACAAAAAAAATGAGAATCCATTGTAGATTCTCATCCCTATTCTATTACTCGGCATTCTGTTTATCAGTTCCGCAAATGCATTCAATAGTATCACATAGCTGGTCTTCATCTACCGCTTCATTCGCAGCCAAATCTCCCAAACTAAGCATTCCTATAACCTTATTATTTTCCATTACCGGAATTCTTCTTACCTGCTTTTGGCTCATTATCTTTTCTGCCTCCGTTATATCGGAATTACAGTCGCACGAATAAGGCTTGCATGTCATTATTTCAGAAACAGGCGTTTTGCAAGTATCTTTATCACATGCAACAGCTCTTAAAAGAATATCCCTATCTGTTATTATTCCAACCAATTTATTTTGGTTATCACATACAGGTGCACATCCCACATGGCAGTCACACATCATTTTAGCACAATCCTTAACTGTTGTGTCAGGCTTTACAAAATTAACATGATTACACATACAATCTTTAACTTTCATTTAAAAATCCACCTTTCAAAAAATATATTATTATTATGTTCATAAAAATTACTTTTATTCAGGTTAGATTTTTATGTTTTAGAAAATTTTTCTAAAATTGTAAATATTTTCTACTTTCAATTTCTCTATTTTTTAACAATTGATTTATAACCAAAAGTTGTATAAGGTCCCTTAAAAAATCATTATTAGGTCTTGGTTTGCTTGGAGGAACAGGCGTTCTATTTCTATCTGATATATTGTCATCTAAGTTTTTTAAAATCTTGTCATACATCTCATCTGTTATTTGCTTAACTATCTCTCTTGTTATCTTTTGATTAATATTCTTGCATCTATTCACAATCATTGGATTTATTTGTATAAATATATCAGGATATAGGTCTATTTTATTTACAGTAGGTTCCAAAATGTTTATATCTTCCCAGTATGTATTTACATTATTAATATTGGAATTAATATAATTTTTTGGCATTTCTCCAACTAAGGCTCTCATATATTCATCACAGTTCATATTTTCAATCTTCCTTTCATTTATTAACTACATGAAAAAAGCTTCTCATATAATAATATATGAAAAACTTTATTTTTTGTCATCATTTATGATAGGTTATTTACAAATTTCTTGAATTTTTCGCCTCTATCCATGAAATTCTCGAAAGCATCAAAGCTTGCACTTGCAGGTGAAAGTAATACTATATCTCCGCTTCTTGCTTTTTTATTTGCAATGTTTACCGCTTCTTCTAAGTTTTCTGCATGAATAATCTCAATTCCATGCTCTTTTCCTTCTAATGCTTTATTTACTGCATTTTCAATTTTCTCAGATGTAGGCCCAGTTAGAATAAGTGTTCCTACTTTTTTTGCAATAGTCTGACCAATTTCAGTATAATCTAATCCTTTATCAGATCCTCCTGCTAGCAAAACAATGTTCTCTTCAAAGGCATTTAGGCCTGCTATTGTACTCGCTGGACTTGTTCCTATGGAATCATTATAGTACTTTACTCCATTTAGCTCTCGTACAAATTCTAATCTATGTTCTACTCCCGTGAATTCTTTTATAGCTTCAACTTGCGATTTTACATCTACTAATGTTTGGGTAGCTGCAAGTGCCGCACAAATGTTTTCATAATTATGAACTCCTCTTAGTTTTATATCATCTTTGCTCATTATTTCTTTGCAATTACCATTTATACAGTGCTTTATCATTTTATCATTTCTATCATATACATATCCATCTTTTAACATTTGTTTGCTACTAAAGAATATAACATTTCCTTTTGCCTCTTTAGCAAAGTTTTTGGTTATTTCATTATCTTTATTAAGAACAAGTATTCCATCATTATTCTGGTTTAAGAATATTTGCTTTTTAGCATCTTTATATTCTTCAAATGACTTATGTATATTTAGATGATCTGGGAACATATTAGTAACAACAGATATGTTTGGGCTCACAGGCATATTCATTAATTGAAAACTACTAAGCTCTAGAATCATCAAATCTTCAGGTTGAATTTTTTCTAATTCTGTAAATATTGGAACTCCAATGTTTCCACCTATAAAGCATCTGTAACCTGCTTTTTTGCATATTTCATAAATTAATGAAGTGGTTGTAGTTTTCCCTTCAGTTCCCGTTACACCTATTACTTTGCAAGGTGCAAGCTTTATACACATTTCTATTTCAGATGTTAATATAGCCCCATTTTCAACTTCATTAACAAATTCTGGTTTTGTAGGTAACATACTCGGAGATCTAAAAATTACATCATATCCATGTAATCTTGATAAATTATCTGTACCTGTTTCAACTTCGTATCTATATTTATTTATTTTTTCCATTACTTCATCAGATAGATTATTTCTCTCAAACACTGTTACTTTTGCATTTTTATCATAAAAATAATCTAGTAAAGGGTAGTTGCTTACTCCAAGTCCAATTATTGCAACCTTCTTTCCATCTAAAAACTTATTAAATTCTTCTAATTTCTTATTTACAAATTCCATCAAATATCCTCCTATATACTTTTTGTGCAGACTCTTTAGCGCTTTTACAATCTGATACATCTATATCCTCTGTTTTATCATATCTTCTATAATAGCCCGCTTCTTCTTGCAATTTGTCTCTAGCCTCTATGTGCTTTTTTAATTCTTCTTTTGAAATATGGTTCATGTTCTTATCTGCTTTTTCATATTCTTCATATTGTTTTGCTTTTCTTTCAACTCTTATATCTAAATCTGCAATTATAAAGAAATGATAATCTAATTCAGGATAAATCTTCATTAAGTCTCTACCAGATATTATTAGATTAAATTGTTTTTTATACATATCAATTAAAGTTTTACCAAAGGTATAAAATTTTGAGTTATCAGCATTGCCTGCAATAGTTGAAACAGCTATAGAATTCTCATCTGATTGTAAATCATCTTCATCAATTTTTCTTCCAGCTATATACACAACACTTTCTCTATCCTCTATTTTTAGCTCAACTTGCAATTTTTCCATTAGTTGTTTAATATCTAAATGATGCATTTCATCCTTATTTTGCATTATTTGTTTTAAATTTATTCCAGAGTTAGAAATGGCATACACAATTCCTCTATACAAATTTCCACCATGTAGTATTATACTATTTGGAATTAGATCCAACAATTCTCTGCAAATTGATGTTTTTCCTGCCCCAACTAATCCTTCTATTCCTATTGTTATATTTTCCATTTTAACTTTTCCTTTCTAAATTGTTATTGATTATTTTAGTTAAGCCATATCTCATAATCAATTACTTCGTTTCAATTTAATCTGTATAGTAATTATATGTATTTTAGTTTAATATGTCAATATACAATATTTTTGAAATTTGCATCATAAAGTTTTAGAAGGATGCCATTTATTTATGGTACTATCCTTCTAAGTTAATTGCTATTTATTTTGCTAGATATTTTGCTAAGAATTTTCCTGTATAACTATTTTCATTTTTTACTATATGTTCTGGTGTTCCTACTGCTATTACTTGACCACCTTTATCTCCGCCTTCTGGGCCTAAATCTATAATATGGTCACACGTTTTTATTAAGTCTAAATTATGTTCTATTACAATTATAGTATTTCCAGTATCTACAAGTCTTTGTAAAATATCTACTAATCTATGAACATCCGCAATATGCAAACCTGTTGTCGGCTCGTCTAAAATATACAGTGTTTTTCCTGTTGCTTTTTTAGAAAGCTCTGTTGCAAGTTTTACACGTTGTGCTTCTCCACCAGACAATGTTGTTGATGGCTGTCCTAGCTTAATATATCCTAGTCCAACATCATATAATGTTTGAATTTTTGATTTTATTCTTGGTATTTTATCAAAAAATTCTAGTGCCTCTTCAACTGTCATATCTAATACATCTGATATAGATTTCCCTTTATATTTAACTTCCAAAGTTTCTTTATTATAGCGTTTTCCTTTACAAACTTCACAAGGAACATATATATCTGATAAGAAGTGCATCTCAATTTTTAAAACACCATCTCCAGAACAAGCCTCACATCTTCCTCCTGGAACATTAAAGCTAAATCTTCCCTTGTCATATCCTCTCATTTTTGCCTCATTTGTTCCTGCAAACAAATCTCTTATCATGTCAAATACTCCTGTGTATGTTGCAGGATTTGAACGAGGAGTTCTTCCTATTGGAGATTGGTCTATATTTACTATTTTATCTATATTATGAAGACCTTTTACCTGCTTGCACTTCCCTGGTTTTTCGTTAGAGCCATTTAAATCTCTTGCTATTGTTTTGTACAAAATTTCATTTACAAGTGTTGATTTTCCAGAGCCAGAAACTCCTGTTACACATATAAATTGTCCTAATGGGAATTTTACTGTTATATTTTTTAGATTATGCTCTGTTGCACCAACTACCTCTATCGATTTTCCATTAGATTTTCTTCTTTTCTTTGGGACAACAATCTGCTTTCTTCCACTTAAATAATCTCCAGTTATAGAGCCTGGTGTGTTTTTTACTTCTTCAGCCGTTCCTTGTGCCATAACATTTCCGCCATGAACTCCTGCACCTGGGCCAATATCTATAATTTGGTCAGCTGCATACATTGTGTCTTCATCATGTTCTACAACAATAACAGAATTTCCTAAATCTCTCAATTTTTTTAATGTTGCAATTAATTTATCATTATCTCTTTGGTGAAGTCCAATACTTGGTTCATCAAGAATATACAAAACTCCAGTAAGCCCAGCTCCTATTTGAGTTGCAAGTCTAATACGTTGTGCCTCTCCTCCAGATAAAGAACCTGCAGGTCTTGAAAGTGTTAAATAATCTAGCCCAACATCTATTAAAAATTGCAAACGCTTATTTAATTCTTGCAAAATTTGCTCAGCAATCATTGCTTGTGTCGGTGTAAGCTCTATATTATTTATATAATCTTTTATTTTGTCTATTGACATATCTGTAAGTTCTTTTATGTTTAAATCTCCAATTTTTACAGATAAACTTTCTTTTCTTAAACGTGCTCCATGGCATGCAAGGCAAGGAGATTCACTCATATACATTTCATAAAAGCTTCTCATTCCATTAGATTTAGTCTCATTATGACGTCTTTCAAGAGTTGGAATTACACCTTCAAAAGGAGTAGAATATTTCCTTGTTCCAGCAGCAGAAGTATATTCAAAATCTATTACTTCATCCCCTGTTCCATATAAAATTTTATCTAAAAAGTCTCTTGGCAATTTCTTTATTGGTACATCTTTAATCTTTACTCCATAATGTTTAGCAATACTTTCAAAATACATTTTAGCCATAGTATCGCCTTTTTTCATAGTACTAGCGCCAAAAGCTTTAACGCCATCATATAAAGTCTTGTCCTTATCTGGAATTATCAAATCTTCATCAATTCTCATTAAATAGCCAATACCAGTACACTCTGGGCAAGCTCCAAAAGGATTATTAAAAGAAAACATTCTTGGTGTTAATTCTTCAAAACTAATGCCACAATCTGTACAAGCATAATTTTGAGAATAAATCTTTTCTTCTTTTCCTGGTACATCTATTGTAACTAAATTATTTGCATATTTCATTGCAGTTTCAACAGATTCAGTTAGTCTTGCTCTAATTCCTTCTTTAATAATTAATCTATCAACCACAACATCAACATTATGTTTCTTCTTTTTATCAAGAGTAATTTCATCCTCTCCAAGCTCATACATTTGGCCATCTATTCTAACTCTAATAAAACCAGCCTTTTGATAATCTTCTAACTGTTTAGCAAACTCGCCCTTTCTTCCACGAACAACAGGAGCTAAAACTTGAAGCCTTGTTCCTTCTTCAAGCTCTAAAATATTATCAACAATTTGGTCAATTGTTTGTTTTTCAATTTTTTTACCACAATTTGGACAATATGGCACACCAATTCTTGCATACAATAAACGAAAATAATCATATATTTCAGTTACAGTTCCAACAGTAGAACGAGGATTTTTAGATGTAGTCTTTTGGTCAATAGAAATAGCAGGAGAAAGTCCTTCAATAGACTCAACCTCTGGCTTTTCCATCATTCCTAAAAATTGCCTTGCATAACTAGACAAACTCTCTACATATCTTCTTTGTCCCTCTGCATACAAAGTATCAAAAGCAAGTGAAGACTTTCCAGAACCAGAAAGCCCTGTAACAACTACTAATTTATTCCTTGGAATTGTTAAATTTATGTTCTTTAAATTATGTTCTTTTGCACCTTTTATTATAATATTATCATTCATAAAAAATCATCCTTTTATAAAGTGTTTTTCAAAAGTTATTATAGCACAAACAAATTATGTTTTCAATAGTTATTACAAACTTTTGTTTCTTGATATTTAATGGTCAATTGAAAAAGTAAATTCTATTTGATTAAAGAACAATATAAATAAGTGTTACATTATATCTTATTGTAAGATTAAATTATAGTGATATAATTAAAGAGTAGATGTTTCTTGGGAAAGAAGGTTCATTGTGAGTTTTAATGGTAAACATCTTTCTTTAGAAGAAATAGATTTATTGGAGCATGTAATGGTTGCCCAGAAATAAAAGGTTGTAGAAAAACAAAATATTTTTATTACGCAAATATAGCACAGAAAAATTATGAAAAAAGATCTGAATCAGCAGATTATACAGGAAGAAAATATGATGATTATATTGAATTTGTAAAGAATAATCCAGCTTATGCAACAACAGAAATGGATACAGTTTATAATCATCAAGAAGGTCCATACATTCAAACATTTATATTTGAAAATACAGGATTTATGATAGGACGCTTAAAACAGCATAAAACATCTGAAGAAATGTCTAGTTCTCTTAATTATTTCCAAGAACTTTTAGGAGATGATATGTATCAAAAATTGTTTGGATTATTATTAACAGACAGAGGTTCTGAATTTGCAAAACCACAACTGCTTGAAGTAAACACAGAAACAGGTGAAATTAGAAGCAATATTTTTTATTGTGATGCACAAATGTCAAGTCAGAAGCCACATGTAGAAAACAACCATGAATTCATACGAGATATTATATTAAAGAAAAAGTCCATGTCAAATTTAACACAGGACAATCTTGATTTGATGTTCTCACACATAAATTCTGTACCAAGAAAATCTCTTGGTGGAAAGACTCCATACGAAGCATTTGAATTCTTCTATGGTAAAGATACTTTATTTTCTTTACTGTATTTTTATTCAGTTGCATTTTATCTTTTAAACCATTCATCTTACAATTCTATTTCAATTTTTTTATTCTCTGGCAAATTAATCTTCTTATACGATACCTTGCATGCATCTAATAGCTTTCTTGAAGCAATATTGTTTTCAGAATTTGCATATTTGTCTGATAAATATATAACTTCTTTTATTCCTGATTGAATTATCATCTTTGCACATTCATTGCAAGGAAATAAATCTACATATATTTTTGCACCTTCCAAATCTTTTCTGCTTCCTCTGTAGTTTAAAATTGCATTCATTTCTGCATGGCATACATAGGGATATTTTGTATTTAAGTTTTCTCCTTCTCTTGCCCATGGGAATATGTCATCATTAAATCCATTAGGTGCTCCATTGTAGCCTATTGATAATATTCTATTTCCTTCTCCTACTATACAAGCTCCTACTTGAGTAGATGGATCTTTGCTTCTCATCGCAGACAATTTTGCAATAGCCATAAAATATTCATCCCATCCAATATAGTTCTTTCTTTTTACATTTTTATTTTCCATATGCTTTCTCCATTCTTTTAATTGGATATATTCCAATCTTTTATTTTTGCTTATATTTTACAGCATTTTCTTGATGATTAAAAGTAGTTTTTTAATTTTTTTATGAATTACTCTAGCCTATTGCATAAAATTTATCTTTTTACCTGACTGGTTACTTTAATTATTTACCAAAATTATTTAAAATTCAATGTAGGCTATAATTTTCTTACTTATATTACAATATGTTACATTTTATTACAAATATTTCACTATTATTTTATATATGAAATATTGTAAAAAGTACTTGATTAAATTTCAAATTACTTGTATATTATTCTTTAGCAAATTTAGTTTAACAATTTAAGGAGTAATTAGTATCATGGGATTTATTAATGTATATACTGGACCAATGAAATGTGGTAAAAGTCAAAAAATTGTAAATGAAATTAAAAGACAATTAATTGCAGGTAAAAATATTATGGTTTTCAAACCTCTTTTAGATGACAGATGTGGTGATGATGTTATTTCAACTAGAAGCGGAAATTCAGTTAAGGCTATAAATATTCAAGACATCTCTGAGCTTGCAAAATATGATGCTGATTCTTATTTTATAGATGAATTCCAATTTTTAAAAGGAGATGTACATACAATCGACAAAATGGCTTCTGAAGGAAAAAAATTTTATATTTCAGGGCTTAATCTTACTTCTGAAAAGAAAATATTTGGAAAAATGGGTGACCTTATGTGTATTGCTGATAATGTAGAAATTATGACTTCAATATGCGAAGTTTGTAAAAGTGAAGAAGCGGTTTTTACTTTCTATAAAGGCGGTGCAAAAGATAAGGACATTGAAGTTGGAGATAGCCAATATCTACCTGTTTGCAGACAATGTTATGAAAAAATGCAAAAAAATCTTAAATAAAATACGGTCTTACTAGTCTAAAATATTTGAAAATTCATAATAAAAAGAACAATGCCTATTTAATTAGCATCGTTCCTTTTATTATCTCTCTACCTTATTATCCCTTTGCTTTACGCCTTGATAATATTTAGAGTTTTTACTTTTCAATTCTAAAGATCTATCTCTATGTATATCTAAATCTTTAGAATTTTATCTTTTCTTCTATCCAATTTTTAACTTCATTGATTGGCATTCTTACTTGTTCCATTGTGTCTCTGTCTCTTATTGTTACGGCTCCATCTTCTAGAGTATCGAAATCAACAGTTACACAGTATGGCGTACCAATTTCGTCTTCTCTTCTATATCTTTTTCCAATACTTCCGGCTTCATCATAATCACACATAAAGTCTTTTGAAAGCATTTCGTAAACTTCTCCTGCTTTTTCTGATAGTTTCTTTGATAAAGGAAGTACAGCTACTTTATATGGAGCAAGTGTTGGGTGTAAGTGTAGTACTACTCTTGAGTCTCCTTCTCCTAAATCTTGCTCCTCGTAAGCATTGCATAAGAAAGCAAGAGCTACTCTATCACATCCCAAAGATGGTTCTATTACATATGGAATGTACTTCTCGTTTGTTTCAGGATCTTGGTATGATAAGTCCTGTTTTGAGTGTTCCATATGTCTTGATAAATCGTAATTTGTTCTATCAGCAATTCCCCATAGTTCTCCCCATCCAAATGGGAATGCAAATTCTATATCGGTTGTTGCTTTACTATAAAATACAAGTTCTTCTGGGCTGTGGTCACGAAGTCTTATATTTTTTTCTTCCATTCCTAAATCCAATAAGAACTTCTTGCAATAGTCCTTCCAGAATTTAAACCATTCTAAATCCGTATCTGGTTTGCAAAAGAACTCTAATTCCATTTGTTCAAATTCACGAGTTCTGAATGTAAAGTTTCCTGGTGTAATTTCATTTCTAAAAGCTTTACCAATTTGGGCAATTCCCATTGGTAGTTTTCTTCTAGTCGTTCTCATTACATTTTTGAAGTTTACAAATATACCTTGTGCTGTTTCTGGCCTTAAATATATTTGAGATGTTGAATCTTCTGTAACACCTTGGAAAGTTTTAAACATTAGGTTAAACTTTCTGATACTTGTGAAATTTGTTTTTCCACAGTCTGGGCAAGGTATTTTATTTTCGTTTATATAATTTACCATTTCTTCATCAGACCAACCATCTGCCACAATATCTTTTCCATGTTCATGAGACCATTCTTCTATTAATTTATCTGCTCTATGTCTTGTTTTACATTCCTTGCAATCTATAAGTGGATCGCTAAATCCTGCAACATGCCCTGTTGCAACCCAAGTTTCTGGATTCATGAATATTGCAGCATCAAGCCCAACATTGTATTTATTTTCTTGTATAAATTTTTTTCTCCAAGCAGCTTTTACATTATTTTTTAATTCAACTCCCAAAGGTCCATAATCCCAAGTGTTTGATAATCCACCATAAATTTCTGAACCTGGATATATATATCCTCTATTTTTGCACAAAGCAACCATTTTTTCCATATTTTCTATCATAGCATACTCCCCCTTAGAATAAAACTTAATCTAAAAAGCTTTCATTTTTATTACGTAATTTTCTCACTATATGTTAGATATAATACTACTAAAATGCTTATGTGTCAATATTTTTTAAGGAAAATAGAAGCGGGCAGAAGTAAATTTTCTAAAAATTTAGTATATTGCAAGCAATGTTAATTTATGGTATAATTAAAAAGTCGAACACACACACGTAAACAGAAAGGAAAAACAATGAAAAATGGCAAAAAGCAGTACGCCATCTCTTTTTACCAGAACATCGACGATTCTGGTATTTCCCACGGCGTGGGAGTAAAAGTCACCAAACTTGATCCTAGTTTGGAGGCCCCACTCGTTACGGAATTTGGGACGTTTATGTCCTTAGTTACCAGTGAGGATGAAGCTGAGTTTTTGCCAAAACTTAGTTATATCCGCACATCTCCAACGGGGTTCCTGTTGGACTTCCAAAATTTGCCTGAGCCAGACGGCAAAATTTATGTGTTTGGTTCAGTCGTGTATCATCCCAAGCAAAAACAGAGCGTCATTTTAAATGACGAATTTGAAGTGGCAATCCCTATGGGGTTGCTTGACAATAGATTCGTCATTGTCGAGTTCTAATGTTTCCTTTTTTCCAGCTAATTCAAATGAACTAGCTGGTATTTTTTATGTATACATTTTTTATTGTAATTCTTATACTTTTTAAGAGAACAGCCTGTGGATAATGTGGATAAGTATGTGGACAACTAATTATGTTTATCTTTTTCGACATTTTTCTATTTAATATATAAAAAACTGGAAAGATTTATATTTTCAGATCTTCCCAGCCTTTTATTATTTTACTACTAATAATATAACAATTAAAATTTGTAAAACTATTATTATTGGAATCCCAAGAAAAAATCTTGGTTTTTGAGTTTTATGATGAAAAGCATACATCCCAATAATTGCACCAACACTTCCTCCCACAAGGGCAAGCATTAATAATGTAGATTCTTTTATTCTCCATTTTCCTTTTATCGCTTTTTTCTTATCAATATACATTGATAAGAAAGCTATAAAATTAATTAATATTAAATATATTACTATGTTTTTTATTGTAAAAATATTATTCAAATTTTTCATTTTTTCTCCATTATGCAAATAAACTCATTTGGTTACTTTGGCTCATTCCTTTTAAACAACCAGCTTTTTCTAGCATTTCTATTGTAGATTTTCCAATTTTGGCACGTATCTTCATATCATCTATTGACATGAATTCTCCTTCTTTTCTAGCTTCCTGTATACTTTGTGCTGCAACAGTTCCAAGTCCTGGTATACTATTTAAAGGAGGCACTATCCCATCTTCTTCTACCTTAAATTTTACTGCATCAGAATTATATAAATCTATTGGTAAGAAATTTAATCCTCTTTCATACATTTCCAATACTATTTCCAATACACCATAAGTGTCTTGGTCTTTCTTTGTTGCTGCTTTTCCAGCAAGTTCGATTTCTTTCATCTTGTTTTTTACACGTTCTACCCCGTGGCACATTATTTCGCTATCAAAAGCATCTGCTCTTATTGTGAAATATGCAGCATAGTATGCTTTTGGTATGTGTACTTTGAACCATGCAATTCTAAAAGCATTCGTAACATACGCTGCTGCATGGGCTTTAGGAAACATGTATTTTATTTTTTTACATGAGCCAATATACCATTCAGGTATGTTATATTCCCTCATCGTTTCCTCGTGTTTTTTCCATCCTTCTGGGTCTTTCGATGGCTTTCCCTTACGAACAAATTCCATTATTTTAAATGCTTTTTGTGGTGGCAATCCCTGCTTTATTAGATATATCATAATATCATCTCTACAACATATAGCATCCTCCAACTTTATAGTTCCCTCATCAATTAAAGTCTGAGCATTATTTAGCCATACATCTGTACCGTGTGATAAACCAGAAATTCTGATTAATTCATCAAATGTTTTTGGCCTTGTATCTACCAACATTCCTCTTACGAATTTTGTTCCAAACTCTGGAACTCCGAAGCTTCCAACCTCGCTGTGTATTTGTTCTGGTGTAACTCCCAGTGCCTTTGTAGAACTAAATATAGACATTGTTTCTTTGTCATCAAGTGGTACTTTAGTTGGGTCTTGTCCTGTAATATCAAACAACATTCTTATCATTGTTGGATCATCATGGCCTAGTATATCCAGTTTCAAGAGGTTTTGGTCTATTGAGTGGTAGTCGAAGTGTGTTGTTATAATGTCTGATGTTGGATCATCTGCTGGATGTTGAACAGGTGTGAATTCGTAGATTTCTCTTCCCTTTGGAACAACTATAATTCCACCTGGATGCTGACCTGTTGTTCTTTTTATTCCTGTACAACCATAAGCTACTCTTATTACTTCAGAATTGTTTATTGGTATACCTCTTTCCTCATTGTACTTTCTAACATAACCCATTGCAGTTTTACCAGCAACTGTACCAACTGTTCCTGCCTTGAATGTAGTACCTTTTCCGAATATTACTTCTGTGTATCTATGTGCCTTTGCCTGATATTCTCCAGAGAAGTTTAAATCGATATCTGGCTCTTTATCTCCATTAAATCCTAAGAAAGTTTCGAATGGAATATCTATTCCATCTTTATCTAATCTATGACCACATTTTGGACAAGTTTTATCTGGTAAATCGAATCCATTTTTTACCCCGTAATCAGTAAAATCTGAATACTTGCAGTTCGGGCATCTATAGTGTGGTGGAAGTGAGTTAACCTCTGTAATACCAGTCATATTAGCAACAAAAGATGAGCCAACAGAACCTCTTGAACCAACTATATATCCATCTGCATTAGACTTCCAAACTAATTTCTGTGCTATGATGTACATAACTGAGAATCCATTTTTTATGATTGATGTAAGTTCTTTATCAAGTCTTTCTTCAACTATTTGTGGAAGTGGGTCTCCATATAACTCGTGTGCCTTGTTATACGCAATATCTTTAATTGTTTTCTCACAATCATTAATATATGGAGGGCATTTTTCTGGAGAAATTGGACTTATTTGTTCACACATATCTGCTATTTTATTAGTGTTTGTTACAACTACTTCATAAGCTTTCTCTTCTCCTAAATAGCTGAATTCCTCTAGCATTTCTTCAGTTGTTCTTAAATATAGTGGAGCCTGCAAATCACAATCCGCATAACCTTGTCCAGCTTCCAATATACGTCTATATATTTCGTCTTCCGGATCCATAAAGTGAACATCGCAGGTTGCTACTACTAATTTATCTAGCTTTTCTCCTAATGCAACTATTTTTCTGTTTATATCTCTTAATGCCTCTACATCTGGCACAACACCGTTTCTAACTAAGAACATATTGTTTCCTGTTGGTTGAATTTCAAGATAATCATAATCCCTTGCGATTGCTTCAATTTCATCATCATCTTTTCCATTTTCTATTGCTTGATACAGCTCGCCTGCCTCACAAGCACTTCCTAAAATTAAACCTTCTGAATACTTTTTATATATTGATTTTAATAGCATTGGTCTGCCCTTATATATGTAATCCAAATGTGATATTGAAATCAACTTATATAAGTTTCTTAATCCGACATAGTTTGTTGCAAGTATTATTGCATGGAAGCTTTTTAATTTCTTATAATTTACATTTTCGCCTGCAAGCTTGTCTATATCTTCTATTTTCATAGCACCTTTTTTATCAAGCATATCTAACATTACTCTAAATACTTTTACAGTTGTATCAACATCATCTAGAGCTCTGTGTGCTACAATTACTTCAATTCCGAGCTTTTCAGCAATTATTCCAAGTTTATATTTTTTGTAATCAGGGAATAAATCTTTTGCAAGCCTTAAAGTATCTAAATATGTGTTATCTAAAGATAAACCTAATTGTTTTGCATTGTATTTCAAGAAGCCAACATCAAAGTCTGCATTGTGTGCTACAATTACACTATCTCCAACAAATTCCAAAACCTTTGGTAATACTTTATCTATTGTTTCAGCATCTTTTACCATGTCATCTGTAATGTTAGTAACCTCTACAACTCTTTGAGGAATTGGTTTTTCTGGATTTACAAAACATTCAAATTCATCTATAACTTCTCCCTTTTCATTCATCTTCATTATACCAATTTCGGTAATCTTTTCTGTTCTGAATGAAAGGCCTGTTGTTTCCAAGTCAAGTACACAATATGTTGTGTGTAAATCTTGTCCCTTTGGATTTGAAACAGATGGAACTTTATCTGGCACTAAATATGCCTCAACACCATAAAGCACTTTCATATCCGGATTATTTACACCTAACATTTTATGGGCATCTGGAAATGCTTGTACACTTCCATGGTCAGTAATTGCAATAGATTTCATTCCCCATTTCATTGCACGTTTTATTAAATTTTTAACAGGAGTAATTCCATCCATTGTACTCATTTGAGTGTGCATATGTAATTCAACTCTTTTTACTTTTGCATTATCTATTCTCGCCTGAAGTTTTTCCTCTGGCATTTCAATTATTGTATTTACCATAACCCCAAGTTGTTTTGCATATGGGTCAAATTGTGCAGTTCCTGCAATTCTTAACTTTGCTGCGGATTTTAATCTCTTCTTTAATTTGTCTACCTTTTCTGGTGCAGAAAATACTTTACAGTCTATTGTATTTGTTCCATCATAAACACTAAATATAACAAGAAATTTTCCCGATTTTAATTCTCTCATTTTTATTCCTAGGTTTATATCTTCATCTTTCGGATCTAGTTCAACATTTAACAAATTTCCCTCAATTATTATATTACCACTATCAATTCCCACATCATTTATTTTGGTGATTGGCATACTTAAATTTAAGCTTCTTCCATAAATTAATGGTGTATCTTCCTCTTGTTCCTGAACATTATTTGTCTGAACATTCATTTCCGGTTCATTATTAATGCTCTGTGTAATATTTTCATTGTTCTGATTATTTTTAACATCCTCTTTATATTTTTTCTTGTTTTCTATATATTGTTTCTTTCTTGCTTGTGCGTTTTCATATTGCAAATCACTATAGTTATTTCCAAAATTAGAATTACTCTTCTTTTTCCCAGAACTTGCAGAAGCTTGTTTTTTTCTAATTTCTTCTGCAAGTTCCCTATTATTATTTTTAGTAAGTTCCATAATGGTATCTTTTTCTAGTTTTTCGAGTTCTTCCCTATAATTTATTATGTCATTTTCATGGACTTTCTCCATATATTCTATATTATATTTTTTCCCATATATATTTTGAATTAAGCCTGAAAACACTTCATTAAATTTATTATTTTCAAGAAATTCCTTACCATTTAGCGATAATGTTACAGTAATTACATTTTTATTGATATTTATAACACTATTTTTTAAAAAAGCCTTTGCAATCGGGTGTTTATGAGAAATATATTCAACAATATTAGGCCACTGTTTTAAAATTTTCTCAGATGTACTGTTTTGCTTTTCTTCAGGATTTATCGTTTGAATATCTTCTTGAATTTCTTCTTCAATATTATAATTTATATTTATTTTTGCTTCTCTTACCTGAAATCTTTTCTGCATATATTTTTCCAAATCAAGTACTGCCATTATATCTATCGGCTTTTTTGATACGACGTTTATTTCAAGTATATTTTCCCTTTTATATAAATTAATTCCAATAACTTTGGCTTCATTTAGCTCAAAACTATTAGAATTATAATCTTTAAAAACTTCTTTAACAGTCTTAGGCTTCCCAAGCTCCCTCATAGTATATTCCCCCAAAAACTAGTTCTTAAATTAAAATATTTCATATTATTCTTGATATATCATTGAATGTTACAAATAAAGACAGCAATATTAACAATGTAAAGCCTGCCATTTGTATTTTCATTTCTGTTTCTTGTTTTAGAGGTTTTTTTCTGATTGCCTCTAATATTAATAACACTATTTTTCCACCATCCAAAGGTGGAAAAGGTAGTAAATTTGTTACCCCTAAAGACATTGATATTACAGAGAATATATATATAAAGTCTCTTAGTCCGTTTGTCTTTGCAACAACCTCCGAAATTCCGACTGGGCCAACAAAATCATTTACTGTTACCTTGTTTGTAAAAAGCATACTTATACTCTCTCCCATTGTCTTTACAAATTCTGCTGTATTATCAATTCCAAATTTTAGCCTTTCACTAAATGTAAGATTGCCCTGTATTGTAATTGCCAATATAAAAAACAATATGATTGCAAATATTATATTTACAACCGCACCGGCAGCAACTATTGCGATTCTTTTTTTAGTGCTTGCTTCACTAAAAGAGCCTTCTTTATCAGATTTTTGTTCTTCCCCTTCCATGCTTACAAATCCCCCAAGGGGGATTAATCTTAAAGCATATTTAGTTTCTTTTCCATCTTTATGAAAAATTTCTGGTCCAAAACCGATAGCAAATTCATTAACACGAACACCACATAGTTTTGCTACTAAAAAATGCCCTGTTTCATGAATTGCTATCAAAAAACCTAAAAGAAATATAATCTTAAAAGCACTAATTAAGAAAAACATTAATTATATATCTCCTTTTAATTATTTACATGAATAAAAATAAGAAATATGCAAATGGTGCTATAAATATAACACTATCCACTCTGTCAACCATACCTCCATGCCCAGGAATTAAATCACTAAAATCTTTTATTCCAGCATATCTTTTTATACTTGATGCAGAAAGATCTCCTATCTGACCTATTATACTTAATATTATTCCGGTAATTGTAATTAATGCAATATTTATTTCAGCTCCGGCGAAATTATTTAATAATACAGTGTACAAAATCATACACAGTGTTGAGCCTACAGTTCCTCCAATGCAGCCCTCTATCGTTTTATTAGGGCTTATATCTGTAAAATGATGTTTCCCTATTGTTTTTCCTGTGCAATAAGCAAATACATCTGTAAGCCATGAGCTAATAAATACATACCATATTAAAAATTTACCATTCTCCATTTCTCTTATTACAGACATAAATAGTAAAAATAATACAATATAGCATATTCCAAAAAATGTTATTGCAACATCTATAACGTCTGTTTTTGTTTTCTTAGTAAGTAATATTATAAATAATGTCAAAATAGATACTGGTAGCATTGCTGCTACTGCCATAAATTCATATTCATGTGGTATTATATGTATAAACATTATTAAAATGGATGCTATGTATCCCAAAACCTTTACTGGATGATGACCTTTTACTTCAAAAGCATGAAACAATTCATGCACACATCTTAGTGCTACTAATCCCATAAATACATCTACTACATATTTATTGCCTAAAATGAAGACAATAAGAACTATAGGTAGTAAAATTGCTGCTGATAAAACTCTTTTCATAATTCTAGCCTTTCACCTTTTAATTTATTTATTTCCACCAAATCTTCTTGTTCTTTTTTGATAAATCTGTATTGATTCTAATAAATCTGTGTTACTATATTCTGGCCAATATTTATCTGTAAAAACAAACTCTGAATAAGAAATTTGCCATGGCAAGAAATTGCTTATTCTCTCTTCTCCAGATGTTCTTATTAATAAATCTGGATCTGGTTGATTTGCTGTATATAAATTATTTGATACTGTATCTTCTGTTATTTCTTCTATTTTTATTTTTCCCTCGACTACATCCCTTGCAATATTCTTTACAGCTGATACAATCTCATCTCTTCCTCCATAATTAAAAGCTATGTTAAGAACCAAACCGGTATTATCTTTAGTTTTTTCTTCAACACTCTTAATTTCTTTTCGCAAATCATCTGGAATGTCTGACATTCTACCTATTACATTTACTTTTATATTTTCATCATATGATTTAAAAAAGTCTAATATGTAGAATTTTAGAAGCTTCATTATTGCTCCTACTTCTTCCTTAGATCTTTTCCAATTTTCAGTTGAAAACGCATAAACTGTAAGATACTTTATTCCTAGTTTATTGGCAAACTTTGAAATTCTTTTTAGATTTTCAGCTCCTTCTTTATGCCCCTGTGGAGTAGTTAAATTATTCTTTTTTGCCCATCTTCTATTTCCATCCATTATAATTGCTATATGTTCTGGAAGATTATCCAAATTAACTATTTCTTCTATATTTTCTGGAATTTTGTTTTCTTCTTTTTTGGCCATAATCTTACTCCTAAACTGTCATTATTTCTTTTTCTTTTTTTCCTAATAATTCATCAATTTCTGAAATTTTTACATCAGTCATTTTCTGAATTTTATCTTCTGCTGATGATAATTCATCTTCAGTTAGTTCACTATTTTTTTGTGCCTGCCTTGCAGCATCTATTCCATCTCTTCTTATAGAACGAATAGCCACTTTAGCTTCTTCTGCTGTTTTTCTTATTTCTTTTACTAATTCTTTTCTTCTTTCCTCTGTAAGCTCTGGGAAATTAAGTCTAATTATTTTTCCATCATTCATTGGATTTATTCCAATTTCTGCTAAGTTTATAGCTTTTTCTATTTCTTTAAGCATGCTCATATCCCATGGCTGAATAACAATAGACCTTGGCTCTGGAACTGATACTCCTGCCATTTGGTTTATTGGTGTTGGTACTCCATAATAATCTACTCTTATTTTATTAAGTATATTAGGGTTTGCACGCCCAGCCCTTACTTCTGATAAATTTTCTTCAAACACACTAATTGTTTTTTTCATTTTTTCTTCTATATTATTAAAATCCATGTTTTACCCCTTTCAATTATTTCTCTTCTTCAACAAGAGTTCCAATTTTTTCACCTTTAACGGCTTTTACTATATTTTCCGGATCATTTATTCCAAATACTATTAATGGAATTTTATTGTCTCTGCATAGTGATGTTGCAGTTGAATCCATAACCTTTAAATCTTTATTCAAAATATCTAAATAAGTTATTCTGTCATATCTTATTGCATTTTTATCGATTTTAGGATCAGCAGAATAAACTGCATCAATAGTTTTAGCTACTAAAATCACATCTGCTTCTATTTCAGCTGCTCTCAAAGCGGCTGTAGTATCTGTTGTGAAATAAGGATTTCCAGTTCCACAAGAGAAAATTACTATTCTTCCTTTTTCTAAATGTTTCAATGCTTTTCTTTTAATATAAGGTTCTGCAATTTGCCTCATCTCTATTGCGGTTTGCACTCTTGTGTACATTCCTCTGGCTTCCAAGGCATCTTGAAGTGCTAATCCATTCATTACAGTAGCAAGCATTCCCATATAGTCTGATGTAGTTCTTTCCATTTGAGTTCCATATTTTCCTCTCCAAAAGTTTCCGCCGCCAACTACAATTGCAACTTCAACTCCCATTTGTTTTACTATCTTTATTTTGTCGCAAATGTCTCCTATTACATCTGGATCAATGCCATTTTTCTTTTCTCCAGCTAAGGCCTCTCCACTAAGTTTTAACAAGACTCTTTTATATTTTGTTTCTGACATTCTGTTTCCTCCATATTTAATTTAGACTGCTATTATTCTATCACACAAAGCTATAAAATGTATAGACTTTTTTGGAAAATTTTATAAAACATTTTTCTTGTTTTCTTACATTATTTTTTATTTTTAGTTAAAAATATTATTATGAAAAAGATGTTGTTTTTTAAAATTTTACTTTTTTTTGCAATAATCGGATTAATTATCTCATTTTATTTTCTCTTTTCCTACATTTATGATGTCTCAAAAAAAGATAAATTATCCAATAACATTGCAAAATCATATTCAGTTGCTTTATTATATTCAGATAATAGCTCTTACAGTACTAATCTTAATAATTCTACAATCATTAGTGGTAAAGATCCTTTTGTTATTGGGCTTATAAAAATTGATAAAATAAAGCTAGATTACCCTATACTATCTAACGTTTCTGATGAACTTTTAAAAATTGCACCATGCAGGTTTGCAGGTCCTTTGCCTAATAAGATTGGGAATCTTTGTATTGCCGGTCATAATTACATTGATAATACTTTTTTTGCAAAGATTAGCAGACTAGAATTAGGAGATGAAATAGAAATTTTTGATATGAATGGAAAATCCATCAAATATTATGTATCCGAGAAGAAAGAAGTAGCTGGAACTGACTTATCCTGTACATCTCAATTTACAAATGGCAAAAGAATTGTCACATTAATGACGTGTAATTCATTAATGAAAACACGAATAATTATAGTTGCACATGAGTAAAAGTGTTAAAAACGCAAAAATGGATGAGAACCTCATCCATTTTTTATATATAAAATTAATCATTGCTTATTTTATATTATAATCTCTTATCTTTTTATAAGCATATATTGCTGATATTGCACAAACTGCAACTAATATGGCAACTACATATCCATCTGTAACACCTGTTTGAGGCAATGTTGTATTTGTAGTATTTGTTCTGTTATATGTTGTAGATGTATTAAGTGTATTATATGTTGTGTTTGTTGTATTTGATGTTTGTGTATTATCAGTTGTTGTATTTTGAGTTGTTGCTGAATTTCCACCTATTATTACTGGTGTAGTATTGTCAGCAAAAACCATTGTAGAAAAAGATATAATTGCTATTACAAGAATAGTTCCAATAATTAATTTAGAGTTTCTTTTCATCATATATTTTCTCCTTCTCATTAGATAATTAATAATATTATTTACAATTTTAATTTTACTATTCTTTTTTTACATAGTCAATAGTATTTTATTGCTTTTTTATTACCATTTCATTACAAAAAATGTAATATTTTATAATTATTCTTGTGTATATGGTAATATGGCTATTTGTCTAGCTCTTTTTACGGCAATAGTAATATCTCTTTGATGTTCTCTACAAGCACCAGTTGTTCTTCTTGGTAAGATTTTTCCTTTATCATTTATAAATTTCTTTAATTGATCTGCATTTTTGTAATCAAGTACAAGATCTTTATTAGCACATAAAGGGCATACCTTTTTTCTCATTTTTCTGAACTTTGGATTGAAATCATCATCTTTATTTGTATTTCTTCTATTTTGCTTTCTTTCTGCCATCATTCTATCCTCCCTATTATTTTTTATTAAAATGGTAGGTCGTCGCCAGATGAAACTTCAAATTCTGATGTAGCTCCCATATCAGCAGATTGTGATTGGTCAGCTCCAAAATTTGAATCCAAATCTCCTGCTGCTCCATCCCTTCTGCTATCTGCAAAGTATGTTTCTTCTACTACGACTTCTGTTACATAACGTTTTTGACCATTGGCATCATCATAATTTCTTGTTTGAATTCTTCCTATAACACCAACTTGCTGTCCTTTTTTAAAGTATTTACTTACGAATTCCCCTGTTTTATTCCAAGCAACGCAGTTTATAAAGTCTGCTTGTCTTTCTTCGCCTGGTCTTGTAAATCTTCTATTTACGGCAAGTGAAAAAGATGCAACTAATGTGTTACTTGTTTGTGTGTATCTTACTTCTGGGTCTCTTGTTAATCTTCCCATTAAAATTACTTTGTTCATAAGTGACCTCCATTTTTATTTTTATTATTCGTTTACATTTATTGTCATGAATTTAATAACATCATCAGTAATTCTGTAATTTCTTTCTAATTCTGCTATTAAGCTTGGATTTGCTGTAAAGTGGAATACTTCATAATATCCTTCTGCATTTTTCTTTACAGGATAAGCTAATTTCTTTTTACCAAGATTATCAACTTTATCAACTTTTCCATCTTTATTAATCATGTCTGTGAATTTTGTTGTTAATTCTTTAAGTCTTTCTTCTTCAACAGCTGGATTAATAATGACTACACTCTCGTATTTGTTCATTATTTTCACCTCCTTTTGGATTATAACCTACATACAATGATGTAAGTAAGGACTTTTAAATTATACAATTTAAAAGCAGTACATTTCGTACTGCTCTATTTTAACACATAAACTTTCTATTTTCAAGTGTTTTTTTAGTTTTTATTCAGGAGCTTGTCAAGACTGGTGTGTAAATTTTTTTAATAATTTTTTTGGCAGTACAAAATTGTACTGCTAATTTCATA
>CAKOXG010000017.1 GCA_934130025.1 uncultured Clostridia bacterium | reverse complement strand
TTCCACTCTCCATAGATTTTTTCTACATATTCCTGATAAACTTCTTTTTTTAAATTATAAATAAATTTAATTTCTTCCTGATTACCATTTTTATATGGTTTTAATTCTAAATTTGGAACATCCCAACCTAGTCTAATCCTCTTTTCTGTAATTTTATTTTCAAGAATTTGAGCTTTTTGTTCAGAAATAATGTGGTCATAATTCGACATCCATTCACTAAATATGCAGCCACAATACTTTTGCATATATAAGCCTAAGTCATGAGCCTTTTGGTGTCCTTCCCAAAAGCCAACTCTAAAATCTCTGTACAAAAATTCTATTCCATATTCTTTGCTGTACTTTTCCATTAATTCTTTTATGAAATTGTGATTTTGATATATGCTGTATAAAAGAGTTGTTGTTACTGCATCATAGCCATTTTCTTTTGCATATTCAAAAGTCTTTTTTATTCTTACTGGATAGCAATAGTTCGTACATCTTTTAGACAAATCTTTTACCGCTTCTTTGCAAAACTCATCTAAGCCATATTCTTCTTCGAATATGGCTTGTACATTTATTGATTTTGTGTATTCTTTTAAACAATCTCTGCGAGCTTTATACTCTATGTATGGATGTATATTGGGATTGTACCAATATACTGTTGGTTCTATTCCTTCTTCTCTTAATTTATCTATACAGTACACGCTACATGGTGCACAACAAGTATGCAATAACAATTTCATAACAAATTCTCCATTCTTTTATAAGTGTGATATTATAATACTAAATGTAACAAATACAAGAAAGATTAAACTGTACAAACAAACTAATTTTGTTAATTTATCTTGGTTGTATTCACTCTTAACCTTAATATCGCCTAATAATAGCAATATTATTGGCATTATTGGAATAAAATACCTACCTTGTATTCCTTGTATTTCTGGGCTTTCTTTTTGAGTCCACTGTACATAAAGAGAGCAGAATATTAAACCAATAATTGTTACTACTATTATTCCCAACAATATTTTTTGCTTGTTAAGGAATTTGTTTTTTATGCTTTCATCAGTTATGGTTACAAATATAGTTAATGCTATAAATACAATAACAAATGAAGTCCCGTATACTTACATATTCTACCCATTCTAATTTATTTCCAAAAGCTCCCAATAAGTATTTATTTGAATTATTACTTATGGTATAGAGTACCATTTGCCCAAATTTTATCGGATTTTTTATGGCTTCCAATATCATTTGGCTTCCAGACTCTCCTCCTCTTGAGGCCAAGATACTAAAGCCAAATATTAACCATGTAATGTTTATTAATACTGCCAAGAATATAACTAGTATATTATTTTTTATTTTTTCGCTTAATCCTCCATATTTTTCCTTTGGTATCATTAAAACTAATAATATTAAAGGAAAGTACACAATTTTGCAGCACGATACTATGCAGGATAATATCCCAATAAAAATTTTCTGTTTTTTGCTCAGTATTCTCACATTTTTATTGAATGCAAGGTTTAATATGTATGCTATGAAAAAGAAACATATTGCAATAGTAAAACCATCAGGTGAAAGTGTACTAAATCCCTCCATAGCAATAGGTATCATCGAGATAGTTAATAATATCTTTTTACCAAATGGCATCATTTTTATAGCATTATATAACAATACCATAGAGATGATAATGTTGCTAAGCCTTCCCAAATATATAAATATAACTGGATTCCTTGTTATTAATTTTGCTAAGAATATTCCTACAGTAGTACCAATATATTGAATCGGATGATAAATTGCTGTAGTTGCTATAAATGCATAATTCTCGTCATTATAATCAATTTTCTCATTGCATTCAAATACTGATGAATAAGGTTTATTGTACATCCTACTATCACTATGTATTTTTTTGAATGTGTTTTTAAAGGCAACTGGTGCTAGTATTTGATTTTTCGCCAATATTTCGCCACTTGCAATTCCATATTCTCTATAAAAATGAGCAGGTTCATCATTTCCTCTTCCTAATGGTATAACTAGAGACATAATAATACAAAACAATGGAACAATTAGTAAGAAAGCCTTTTCCTCTTTTAACTCTGGTTTATCTAAAATATATGATGCTATAAAAAAAGCAATAATTTCCAATGTCAATACCAATGTTATTATTAAAAGATGTTCCTCTTTATTATAATATCCATATTTCAAATATATTTCAGCATCAATCTGCTTCCCATTTATAAGTGATTTTGAATTATTTATATTTTTAAAATATGGCATATATGGTGAACTTGTATTGTATGTTACAATCATTTTATACAGTTTATCTTTAGAATGCTTCTGTACATTAAATTTAATTTTATATGATTTGCTGTAGTCTAAATTATTAACTCCAACATTTTCCTCTGAAATTATATTCCCAGTATCCACTTCTTCAATTTTTATATTAACAATTTGTGATAAATCCATGTTTTTTTGTTCTCTATAGAAATTAATATAAATATAGCTTAGCCCATCATACTTTGCAGTAAATGATTGCTCTTCTTTTATTTCAGAGTTTTCTTCTTTATCACTATAATCATAGCACACTAAGTATTTTTTCAATCTTTCATCAAGTTCATATTTTGTTGTTTCTACTCTATATTTATATTCTATTAATAAAAATAAAAGTATTAACAATATTGCAAATATTATTTTTATCTTTTTGTTTTTCATTATTATTTCCCCTTACTTTATAACTGTATCTGGTATTCTGCTCCGATGTGCTTATATGCTGCAGGTAATGGTATTCTTCCTCTTTGTGTTCTTGATATAAAGCCTATTTGTATTAAATATGGTTCATACACATCCTCTATAGTATCTATATCTTCACCTATCGTGGTTGCTAAAGCTTCTATTCCAATTGGTCTTCCTTGATACTTTGTTATCATTGTGTCTAATATTTTTCTATCTATTTCATCTAACCCCAGCTCATCTATTTCTAGCTTATTTAATGCTTCTCTTGCGATTTTCAAACTAATATTTCCATTTCCTAGAACTGTGGCATAGTCTCTAACTCTTTTTAACAATCTATTTGCAATTCTAGGTGTTCCTCTAGATCTCCTGGCTATTTCTAAACTTGATTCATCATCAATTCCAACCTGCAATATTTTTGCTGACCTTTTTATTATTGTTACTAGGTCACATTCATTATATAGCTCCAGCCTATGAACAATGCCAAACCTGTCTCTTAGTGGAGTAGTAAGAGAACCTGCTTTTGTTGTTGCTCCAATAAGTGTAAACTTTGGCAAATTTAGTCTAATAGATTTTGCAGTGGGTCCTTTCCCTATGATTATATCTAATACATAATCTTCTAATGCAGGATATAAAATTTCTTCTATGTTTTTGTTAATTCTATGTATTTCATCTATAAATAATATATCGTTTTCCTGTAGATTTGTTAATATTGCTGCCAAGTCTCCTGGTTTAGTTATTGCAGGGCCAGTTGTAACTTTTAGTTTTGAGCCCATCTCATTTGCAATTATACCAGCAAGTGTTGTTTTACCTAGTCCTGGAGGGCCATATAATAAAACATGGTCAAGAGTTTCCTCTCTTTTTTTAGCAGCCTCTATATAAACCTGCATACTCTCCTTAACTTTATCTTGTCCAATATAATCTTTAAGCCTTTGCGGTCTTAAAGAGGTTTCCAGGCATTCTTCTACATTATCTTCTACAGCAGGGTTTATAATCATAGTATCTTTCATTTTTAACTCCTTCTAAAAATTCTTCATTATACAATATAATCCAGTTTCTTCCTTAGAAAAATTCATTCTTTCCAAGCCCTCTATTAGGTCCTCTTGCTTTTTATTTATTACAATAATACTTTTTTCGTTCACCATTTCTTCTGTTATGGTTTTATTATATATAAAATTGTATTCTTCATAATTCTTAACCTTTTGCCATGTTTCAAATTGTAATTCGTATGGTGATGGTAAATTTATAAGCATTGTATAAATGTACATTTCTGCTTTATTCGATATAGAAAAATACTTCTTAACATCTTTTGTTTCATCATCATTTTCTAATTTTTGAGTTATATCGTAAATCTCTTTATCAGTGTAAGGATAATTTTGCCATCTCGCATTTTCATTATTCTTATTAAAATATGAAGCTTCAAAAACTATAAATAGTGTTGTTAGTATTACAATTATAAAAAAAAGCGTACTCTTAGAGCCTTTGGACAATTCCATTATTCCAATTGTTATTATGTATAGCATTGGAAGATATAGTATATTTGCTCTATTCAAAGTTCCCACAGTTACTAGTAAGTTGCATACTAATAAAACAGCAAATACAATTGTAATAAGCCCTGTAAAATTAAATTCTTTAGTTTTTATGCTCTTAATAAACTCTCCTATTCCAACTAAAAAACCTATTAAAAATAGAGGAATTTGTACAATATACATTCCATAAGGGTTGCAGAATATGGTTTTTAAACTATATTTTCCATAATGTATTATATTGTAAATGCTTATTTCTCCTTGTCTAAAAGAGAATAATTTAGGTATTGTAAATATTCCGAAATTTGTTCTACTAGCATACCCTTTATTTAATAGTAACAAATATATAAGTGGCGTAGCAAAAATAGCAATTGGTATTCCCATAAGAATTATTTGCTTAAAGTTAATTTTTTTGATTATCAGCATGTATATTATATATACAGCTAAAAATGCTGGAATTAGTAACCATGATAAACAATATGTATACAATGTTATTCCTATTGATATTCCTGCTATAATATACTGGTAATTTTTCTTTGCATTTATTAATAAAAGAAGGTCTAGCATAAACATTGGAGCAAGCAAGTTACAGTCTAATCCCTGCCTTGATGCTTCTATATTCCATGGACTTATAATTACTAAAAATGTATATAGTAAAGCCGTTTTCTTATCCTTAACTTTATTAACCAATATATAGCATACAACTATTCCCATTAAAAAGAATATTAATTCTGGTAGCCTATATGCTATGATATTTGTGCCTAAAAGTTTTATAAATGGTATTGTTGCATAGGCATATAGTACACTTTGTCCTCCTCCAAAATTAATTAAATATAATGGATATGAATTTAGGTATCTATCAACTCCATACTCAGCTAAGCAATACGCATCATACGCGGCTCCTGCTTCATCTACTTGAATGAAGGAAGGAATTTCACCGAATTTATATATTCTTGTTATAAATACCAATATAAAAAATACTGCCAGTATTATTTTATAATGTGAATTAATAAAATTGTCTATCAAGTTATCATTTTTTTCATCGTGTTGTTTATTTTCTTCATTAGTGCGTTCTTTTATGCTAATGATTCTTAAAGCTGCAATTCCTATTAATGCAGCTACGCTAATTATATTTACTATAATAGTTACCATTATTAAATTGCTCCCTTTTATTCGTTTGTTTCTTTTTCCCCATTATATTCATTTACCAAGTATAATGGTCTGTGTTTTGATTCATTGAATATTCTTCCTAAATATTCACCCATGATTCCAATTAATATTATTTGTATTCCAGAGAAGAACAATATTAATAATATTATAGCTTGGAATGCTTGTATTGCAGTGTGTGTAGCACATGCCTTAGCTATTACATATATAAAATATACAAATAATGTTAAAAATGTAGGTATGCTTAAATATGTGGATATTCTAAGAGGTGACGTTGTAAAAGAGGTTATTCCATCTATAGCAAGATCAATGAGTTTTTTGTAATTCCACTTTGTTTTTCCTGCTATTCTTGGATCTCTATCATATAATATTGCTTTTTTGTTATATCCTATCCAGCTAAACATACTCTTAGAGCATCTTCCGGTTTCTCTCATTTTCTTTAAAGCATTTACACACCTTCTATCTAGCAATCTGAAATCGCCAGTGTCTTTTTGAATTTGTACTTTTGTTAAGCTTTGTAGTACTCTATAATACATTTTTGATGTAAATTTCTTAAGCCATGTTTCTCCTGCTCTCGATTTTCTTTGAGCATATACATCGTCATATCCTTGTTCCCATAATTCAACCATCTGAGGGATAAGTTCTGGTGGGTCTTGAAGGTCTGCATCCATTATTATTACACAATCTCCTACTGCATAATCAAGCCCTGCTATCATTCCAATTTCTTTTCCAAAGTTTCTTGAAAAATCAACATAACATACTCTACTGTCTTGCTCTCTTAATTTTTTTATTTCGTTTAATGTATTATCTTTACTACCGTCATTTACGAATAGTAACTCAAATTCATAATTTGTCATTTCATCCATTATTTTTTTAACTCTATCATATAAATATGGTAGAGATTCTTCTTCGTTGTAAGCTGGTACTAAAATTGTAATTTTTTTCATATCTACTTTCCTTTCACGTTACCTTTAAAATTATTCGATTCATCAATTTTCAAATTTTCTTCTTCATTATCTCTCAAATGCAGTATATCCTTATATCCTAATGCTACAAACACAACAACCAAAAGAGCAAATGATATTGCCTTCCATATTCCACTATCTAATAATATAATTGCAACCATTCCTAATGTTGCTGTTATACCATATAATATAAGAACTGCCTGCTTTTGGGTGTACCCTTTTGCCATTAGTTTGTGGTGTAAATGGCCTTTATCTGCTTTAAACACTCCTTTAATAGATTTTGTTTTAACTATCCTTCTGATTATAGCCCACAATGTATCAAATATTGGCAGAGCAAGTACAATTATTGGTGCAACAATTACAATTGCAGTATACGTTTTTGCAACGCCTAGAATTGATATTACCGCGAGTGAGAATCCCATAAAATTCGAACCAACATCACCTATAAAGGTTTTTGCAGGGCTAAAATTATATGGTAGAAATCCAACTATTGCTCCAGCAAGGGCTGTTATTAACACTATGGCAATAAGTGGAGATTCATTTAAAGCAAATATTATTAGCAAAGATATACAAGAAATCAATGTTATCCCAGACGATAATCCATCCAGACCATCAATCAGGTTTATTGCATTTGTTATTCCAATTATCCAGCCAACTGTTAGAATGAAACTAAACACCTCATTTAACATTACACTATTTTCTTTAAATGGTATAGTAAAATTATCTATTAATACTCCGCTGCAAACTACTATAACAGCTGCAATAGTTTGTCCTGCAAGTTTTGTAAGTGGTTTTATGCTTTTTACATCATCAATATAGCAAGTAATTCCCAACACTATTATTCCTAAAAAGCATCCAAATAACTTTTTATTTAAATTTTCTTCTGCGAAATTTATCTTTTTCTCTATGTTCATTGTTATTACTAAATAGATTGCTGAAACTAAGAAACCCGCTATAACAGCTAGTCCGCCTAGCCTAGGCATAGGTTTCTTATTTACTCTTCTGTCTGCTGGCATATCTATTGCACCAACTTTTTTTGCTAACCTTATTGTGTATGGTGTAATTACAAATGCAGTTATAAAGGCAAGCAAAAATGCTATTGCTATATCTCCCCACATACCTTAACTTCCTTTCTATCTATTTTTCTTTTTTGAATATAACTAATTTACTTATAACATAATTTACAACAACCACAATAACCTGTGTAGTAACCTTTGAAATTATATCATTTAGTTTAAGTATCTTTACCATTAAAGCAAATAAACCTATATCGCAAAGTGCTCCAGTTAATAATCTTGCAGCAACAAATGAAATAAGCTCTTTAATGTTCTTTTTCAAATCCTTGTCTTTACTTTCAAATACAAATATTTTGTTGGTAATATATGCAAAAAGAACAGAAACAATCCATGCAATCATGTTGCTTACTATTTCATCTATTCCAAGTAAGTTTGATGGTATATAGTATGAAACAAAATTCACAACAGTTGTACACCCACCAAAAAATAGGTAATTTATTATCTCCTTGTATTTTATATAAAGCTCTTTTATTCGTTCAATCATATCTATTTTCTTCCTTCTTCTTTCATTTTTTTCATCTCATATTTCATAATTGATATTTCTTGAGTTAATTTCACATTATCCTGATATATTTTTGAAGTTTTAATTGTAAGGTTAAAGATTAAATAAAATGCAACAAAAATCGTTATGCAGAACAGCATATTGGCAGGTACCTCAAATCCTAATGCCTTTGTTAGTACCTCTATTAAATTTGGAACAGCACTTGCTATAATAAGTAAAATTCCACTTACAAGCCAAAATGTACATTGAGATGCTTGTATTTCCTTTTTTATAATTTTTTTAAGTATTAATATTATATATACTAATGTTATTGCAATAAGAGCAAGTTTCAGATTTATCGTCATCTTTTTTTCTCCTTTCTCTTCTTAGTTCCAATCCTATTTATTATTATAGATAATGTTACTTTTATCATATAATCAGCACTTTTCCATACATTTATAGATGATTTTCCATTTTGTCTTTCCCTCATGTTTACCGGAAGTTCTTCTACAGTATAACCATTTAATAAAATATTTACTGTTGAATCTGGTTCTGGATATTCTGTTGGATAGTTTTGCGAAAATATTTCTATTATTTCTCTATTTACAGCTCTAAAGCCTGATGTTGGATCTGTTATTCTTTTTTTGCAGCACATTCTTATTACAGATGATATTATATTTTTTCCAAATCTTCTCATGAATGTTGATTTAAATTCACTAGTCTCCTGGTTTAAATACCTTGTGCCTATACACATATCTGCTTTTCCTGATGCAACAGGCTCACAAATTGTTTTTACATAACTTATATCATGTTGCCCGTCACCATCAAATTGTACTGCTATATCATAATTATGTTCATATGCGTACTTATACCCAGTTTGCACAGCCCCTCCAATTCCAAGGTTTTTAACAAGTTGAATATGATTTATATTATTCTGTGTAAGTATTTTTTCCGTATTGTCTTTAGATCCATCATTTATTACTATATAATCATATTTTTCACTATAATTTTCTATCATCTTACATGTGTTTAGTATATTTTCTTCTTCATTGTAAGCCGGAATTATAAGCAATATTTTCATTTTATTTGTGTTTTCCTTTCCCTTTCTTTGATGTTGTAAATACATATAACATTATTAAAATAATTAATATACATGCTATTGCAATATATGTTTTCATATTATTTCTTTCTTCTGAAGTTCCTGAATTTGTATTGTTTTTTGTTGTATTAAAGGTCATAGGGTCTTTTTCTTCTATATCATTTGCTTCTTTATTTTCTCCTATAGAAGTATCAGCTCCAGATTTTGTTAATTTTATTTTATATGTTCTGGCTGTTTTATTTTCGGCAACTACTTCTATATTTATAGTATTTTCACCTACTTGTAATTTAATTATTCCTGTTCCATTTACAGTTGCTCTTGTATCTTCAGCCTCAGCCTTTACTTTTATCTCATCGGCATCTACTTCTTTAGTAATTTTATAATCTACTGTCTGTTTATCAAATTCAGGCGTTAATTCCATGCCATCTATAGATAACGATTTTAAAAAATTATTACTAGATTTTCCTGAATTTTCTTTATCTTCCTCTTCTTGCTCTTTAATTTCTTCATTTCTTCTTTGGTCTGCAGCTTTATCGTCCCATTCAGCAAATGATGCCATCGCTATATTTGAAATTAAAGTTAAGCTTATAACCATGAAGCTTATTATAATAATCTTTACTGTTTTCTTCATATAAATATCCTCACTCAAAATTTATTTATAGGGGCATTTTTGTGTGCCCCTGTTATTATTTAGCTAAGAATTCACTTGGTATAAATGCCTGAATTCCATTTGATAATAAGATTCTACTCCAATTATACCCGTTTATTTTTTTATAAGTAGAATCATCTATAACTGTAACCTCTGTTCCATCTGTTAAGGCAGTAATCTTATCTAACTCTGTACTTGGGCCAATTCTTATATTGCATCCATCTCCATCATGTGTTTTAACCTTTGCTTTATAGTTACATGTTTTTACATCATCAATTTGTTCTATATAATTTCCTGAAATATACCCAATTAATCCGTCTGATGTAATAACTTTTTGCCAATTTGAGTTTACTCCTCTTTGTACTGATAATAAGACTGTGCCTTTATTGGCAATTTCTCTTAATATTTCAGAACTTGTTGAAGCATCTTTCCTTATTCTTACATTTGTGCCAGTTGTTTTTACATTTATTGCATAGCTTTCTTGCTTATTAGATGGCGTAGCTGAAAGTTCTTTAGGCATACTTTCATATAAAGGTATTATAAATGTAAAGCTTGAATCTAGCTTATTTGTTTTTTTATACATTCCCTGCAATATTTGTGCTTCGTTATATGCTCCAAATAAATTTTGCATATATTGGTGTGAGTACAATGCTGTTCCGTTTGTTGAATCTATATCAAACTTGTTTTGGTACAATGTGTTTTGATAATTTTCAAGCCAGTTTTTCTTACAGAAATAAATTCCGCCTTGAAGGGCCTTAACCATCGTATCCCATCCTTCACTTTTTGCTCTTTTTAAAGCATTGTTATATACTTCTGTTTTTGTATTTCCAGTTGCTCCTATATTAAATGGATTGTAATAATATTTGCCATTTCCACCATCCATTTTATATGTACCATTTTTAGGGTTTCTTCCATTTTCTTGAAATAATCTTGCAATTATGTAATATGGGTTTACATTTTCATTTTTGCAAGCCGTATCTATGTCTTGAGCAAAATCTTGTAGGAATGTACCCTTAACTTGTTCTTTTATTCCATCTATTGTACATACTCCATATAAATAATCATTCAAATCTTGAAATTGGAATACATCTACTTCATTTAAATAATTCCTTACATCCATTACATAAGCTATAGCTTTTTCAGATGCTCCATACCATCCAGTATCATACAATGTTGTTCCACTAATCCATTCTCCTCTATAGCTTGTAGGAACTAGGTTTGCAGAGCGTACTTCGTATTCTCCAGCAACTGCATCTGAGAATTTAAGTCCAGTATATAAGAATTTAAAATTCCAATTTGGATGCAAGTCCATAAGCTGTTCGATTTTTTCTTTGTATCCTGGATATTTTTTTGTATCTATATTTATATTATTTGCTTTTTCGAACTTGAACTTTTGTGCTTTTGATTTTTGAGCATTATTTACTTGAATATTTGCTCCTGCTGATGCTTTTCCATTTGCTACTGTTAAGTATAAGTTTTCTAGTTTTGATATTATGTAGTAATATCCATCTCCTGCATCTTGTATTATCCATTTTTGTGAATCTGTTCCATTTGAATCATATTGTTGTACATTTGTGCCATCATTTCCTACTCCACCTGAAACATCTATCATTCTTCCTGAATGTTCCACCGTCATGCTATAATATCCATTTCCTAGATATTTAACTTTGTATTTTTGCTGTGGTACATCTGTATTATACCATAGTTGAACATTTCCTCCGTTTTCTTTTACAGCACCTCCTATGTCTAGTACCAACTCTTCATTTAGTGCCGATTTAATTACATATGTTCCATCTGCTACTGTTTGTGTTCCTTTTATTTGTTCATTCTTATAGAACTTGAACTTTTGTGCTTTCGAATTTTGAACATTATTTATTTGAATATTTGCTCCAGCTGATGCCTTTCCATTTGCTACTGTTAAGTATAAGTTTTCTAGTTTTGATATTATGTAGTAATATCCATCTCCTGCATCTTGTATTATCCATTTTTGTGAATCTGTTCCATTTGAATCATATTGTTGTACATTTGTGCCATCATTTCCTACTCCACCTGAAACATCTATCATTCTTCCTGAATGTTCCACCGTCATGCTATAATATCCATTTCCTAGATATTTAACTTTGTATTTTTGCTGTGGTACATCTGTATTATACCATAGCTGAACATTTCCTCCGTTTTCTTTTACAGCTCCTCCTATGTCTAGTACCAACTCCTCATTCAATGCTGATTTAATTACATATGTTCCATCTGCTACTGTTTGTGTTCCTTTTATTGGTTCTTTCTTATAGAATTTGAACTTTTGTGCTTTCGAATTTTGAACATTATTTATTTGAATATTTGCTCCAGCTGATGCTTTTCCATTTGCTACTGTTAAGTATAAATTTTCTAGTTTTGATATTATGTAGTAATATCCATCTCCTGCATCTTGTATTATCCATTTTTGTGAATCTGTTCCATTTGAATCATATTGTTGTACATTTGTGCCATCATTTCCTACTCCACCTGAAACATCTATCATTCTTCCTGAATGTTCCACCGTCATGCTATAATATCCATTTCCTAGATATTTAACTTTGTATTTTTGCTGTGGTACATCTGTATTATACCATAGCTGAACATTTCCTCCGTTTTCTTTTACAGCTCCTCCTATGTCTAGTACCAACTCTTCATTTAGTGCCGATTTAATTACATATGTTCCATCTGCTATTGTTTGCGTTGCTTTTACAGATATAGCAGTACTCCTAGTAGGATACAACAAACCTATTAGTAATACTGCTATTATCAAAATATTTATCTTATTTTTTTTCATAATTAATATTGCTCCTTTGTTTTATAATATAATAGACAATGTAATCATATCATAAAATGTCAAAAAAGAGAATATTTTTTCGAAAAAAATTTTTGTTATTCTTTTCCTTCTTTATATAATTATCGTTACAATTATTACACTTCTTGTTGCAAGTCTTTGAATTGTAGCTTTCTTTTATAAATGATTTATTATAATTGTCAAAATAACAATTATATTTATTAGTAATCCGGTGATTGCAAATGCTTTTAAAACTGATTTATCATTGTAACCGGATTTAATTTTTATATCATTTCCTATTAAAAGCATTAATAAAGGTAATATTGGAATAAAATACCTTCCTTGCACACCTAATATGCTTTCACTTCCTATTGTTGTCCATTGAACATATAGGCTTGTAAAAATTAAGCCAAAAATAATTAAGAACGTTATAAATATAACAAATTTTTGCCAACCGCTAAATTTATTTCTTAAGGTTTCATCTGTTACAAGTTCTATTATTAGCAATACAAATAATACGCTTGGAACAATAAAGTTAAGCCTTATAAGTTCGCCCCAGCCTAGAGATTCCCCAAGCATTCCTGTTAAATAGTTGTTTCCATATAAATTGAATGTATATATTAACTCTTGAATATACATTATAGGATTCTTAAATAGCAGTAGTACCTGATATTTTGAATCACCATCTCTAAGATTTAGCAAATACCTACTAGAAAATCCCAACCACAATAAATTTATTACAACTGCTATTCCAGCAATTAGCATTATATTTAGTATTTTTTTTGTAATAGGAGACTTATCCTCTTTTCCTGTATTGCAAAATTTTTCTTTTGGTATTAAGAATAATAGTAACACTAATGGTAAATATACTATTTTGCATAAAGCAACTATTATAGACAAAATTGTTAAAAATATTTTTTGCTTTAGCCCAACAATTTTTTTCTCATCAAACGCTAGATTCAAAATATATGCTATATACAAGAATGATATTGATGTAGTCATTGCATCTGGTGAAAGCGATGAGAATCCTTCAATCACAATAGGAATATACGAAATTATTAAGAATATCTTTTTTCCAAAAGGCATTAGCTTTATTGCTTTATATAATACAAACATTGCAAATATTATATTAAATAACCTTCCAGCATAAGCCATTATTAATGGTTTGCTTGTAAATACCCTTGCTATTGCAACTCCTATTGCCTGTGGAATATATTGTACAAAGGCATACACCGCAGCAGTTTTTGAATCTATAGTGTATGTATTATCCTTATCCATTTCTATTCCCAAAGCATAGTTTACATCTGAATATGTGGTTGTTTCCCAGTTGCTTTTCATTATTGCTGTTATAGCTTCAGGCATCTTGGTTCCCTGCACTCCATCTTCTACTTTAGTTGCAAGCACACCTGTTGAAACTTCATATGTTCTAATCCAGTGGTATAATTCATCATGGTTTTTAAATGTAGGCATTGTTGCCATAAACATTAAGCAAATTACAGGAACAGTAAGCAAGAATATGTTCTCTTCTTTTATGTTTTTTCCTTTAAATATATAAATAGAAATTGACATTACAGCAAAAATCATAATTATGTTTGTTAGTATATAAGCATACACTTTTTTATTATTACTATATAGCTGTGCAAAAGATATTGTTCCTTCCTCTTCAACACCATTTATAAGTAATTTATAATTTTCTATTTTATTTTCTTTACTGTATTTAACTGTATAAAATTTATCGTATTTTTCATGGTCTACAAACTTTATATAAAGTTCATATTCCTTTCCTTGAGATAATTTTTGCTTTTTAAATTTTAACTTATATGTTGTATTCTCTCTTATGTAATTTCTTGTAATTTTTTCTTCTTTTATAATATTTCCATCTTCATCTCTTACACCTATTAAAACATCACCGCCAACATTTGAGCTATCCTTGAATGGTTCGAACTCGATGTATAATTTTTCTAAATTATTATATTCTGCAATAAATTTCTGAGTTATAGTAGTATCAGTATCAATATCCTCTACGTATGAATCACCAATCTTATAATCAATTTTCTTGTATAATTTATCCGAAATATTTACCATATATGTCATCAATAATATTATTAATATTATTGATACAGTCATAATAGTGTAAAATTTCCAGTTTTTCTTTAATTCTTCTAAAATTTTCATAATTTATCTTTCCATTCCTCAAGTTTTTACTCTTGTTTTTAGTAGCAGCATATATGTAATGTGTTGTTTTCAAATACTAGTTGTTCTTTAGAAAAAGCATTCCAATTTTCCTTTTCAAATTTTTCTTTTAGTTCTTTTTTCTTTTCTGTTCTTTCAAATTTTCTACCAGAATAGTATTCAAGTATTCCCTTTGTAGCCCAGTCAGATGAATATGCTCTTACATTTAAATCACCAGTTACGAACAAATCATTATATGTGTATGTAACAAACTTATCCTGATATACTGAAATATTTTCAATTTTATTTCCTGTTTCGTTTTCATATTCTTTTATATAATTCAATATATTCAAAGTCTCCTCTTTATCAATATAATTCAATTTGTATCTTGAAATTTCAATATTAGTAAAACTTTTATATTGAATAACTAAGTAACATATGCTCATTAGTACAACTGCATATTCAGCTTTGTTTACATTAAAATTGATAAAAGTATATAATAATGTAATTCCTATAAGTGATGAAAAGGCATATGTGCTTCTTGCCACCATCCAAATAGATTCAGTATTTTGCATAATTTGTGGTAAAATAGTAGCAACTAAAGTACCTAATATTATATAAATTAAGGATAAAACTTGAATTATCTTTGTCTTTATATTGCTCTTATTTTTTATTATTTCAAATAATGCGAACCCAATTGCTATGGCAAAGCAAACAATAAACAAATATTTAGGGAGCATATTGTATGAATAGAACATATTTTTTGTTCCCTGCATTACCTTTTTTATTGATTCTGACAGTATTATTTTCCCAGATATTCTTTCTCCTGCAAATATTTTTCCTATTATCAAATCTATAATTGCAGGAATGGCATAACATCCCCCTAGAACCACATTATTCAGAACAAATTCTTTAATGTTTTTTGAATACTTAAGTACATACACTGTTGCAACGGCTATAAATAAGGCTACTGTTCCCTGGTAAGAGCCATTTGCTAAAAGCATCCATACTAATACTTTAAAAAATTCTTTTTTGTCTCTACTCTCGAAAAACTTTGTTAAATGTTTTATAGCTAATATAACAAACAATATAGATGTGATAAGTATTCCTTTTTCAATAAACAGAAATAATTCTATTATAAAAGCATTTAATACTATCAAGGTTGCTAAAATTATCGATATAACATTTTTCTTAACATCTTTATATATAATCTTTTCAAGTTCATATAAACTTGCTATTAAGCTTATGCACGCTACTGCAAATGATAAAATATAAATGCAGTTTTCATTTAATCTTAACAACCTAACCATTACAATTGCAATAGCTGTAACAAATCTTCCAGTACCCAAAAAATGGATTATATTTTCTTTTGCCCCTGTAGTAAAAACAGCATATGTATCTGTTGCGCATTCTCTGTTTATGAGCATTCCAAAAAAAATCATTGTTATTGCAAAAAAAATCATGATTTTTTTTATATTTGTGTTATTTTTTAGGTTTCTAATTTTTTCTTTAGGATCCACTTTTTATTCCTCTCTATTACTATTTTTTATTTTCTTTAAAAATTTGATAATACCTGTTTTTTGTAATATTCTTATAAAAAATCTCCATGATGGATGTGTCCACAATCTTTCTTTTATTTTTGAGCCAATACTTATGCTATATTTATCAGATAGCTCATAATAATTTGAATTGTACACCTTTGTTTGCCATGTATATATATCTTTGCTTTCTTCAAAATAAAGGCATATATGCTCTTTGCAAACATCCAAATAATTTTTTAATCCTTCTGCATTTTCAATTTTCTCTTTATTTGGCTCAGAATATACATGTTCAATTATATTTGTCATCTTGTCTTTCATATGTTCCAGAGTAAAATTGTCCAATATGTATTTTCTACACTTTTTCTTGTACCCATCTAGGTTATTTAACACATCATTTATAGCATTTACATAATTTTCGATTTCTTCCTTCGAATAATTAAAGTTAGTAATCTCCTTTTCTTTCTGCATACAAGGAATAACTTTTCCAACTTCATTACATATTAATTCTTTCTGCCCTCCAACATCAGCAGAAATTACAGGTATCCCCATTGAAAGAGACTCATATGATGTAAGTGCCACACCCTCTTTTATTGAGCAATTTAATGTGCAATCACAAATAGCATAGATTTCCTTTGTTTCCTTGACATTTCCTATAAATGCCATGTTTTCTGTTAATCCAAATTTTCTTGCTTTTCTCTTTATCTCTGGAAGTAAATCTCCATCTCCTGCTACAACTACTATAAAGTCATTTCTTTTATTTTTTAGTTTCTTAACTATTTCGATTAATAAATTTGGTCTTTTTTGTAACGAAATTCTACATATATAGCCAATTACAAATTTCCCTTGTTTATTAATTTCATATTTTTTTAAAATTTCTTTCTTGTATTCTTCTGATATGGAAGAAGGATCATACTTCTTTTCGTCAACTCCAATGTATACAGTTTCTAAGTCTTTTCTATCTCTTTTAAAGAAATCCACCAAAATATTCTCACTGTTCTTATTACACAACAATGTTTTATCTATTACTGAGGCTACTGCACTTGAGTCTCTTGAATATCCACCATTTCTGTTATACCATTCTTCCATATGAACATAGTCAACAATTGGTATTTGAGGATATTTTCCCTTTAAATATGGTAATACAGCATATCCAAACCTTGAATTTGTGTTAAATATGAAATTAATATTTCTTGATTTTATTATATAGTTTAAAAATGCTAGCCAATATTTTTTATCAATAAATGTAGTTAAATCAAATACTTCCGCATATTTTTCAAATTTTTGCCTATATAAGTTAACTTGAGGTTCAGATGTAATAACTGTTATCTTAAATCTTTTTTTATCTATTAATCTTAAAAAATCAAGATTAAATTGGTCTGCACCTCCAACCGTCATCCAAGGAATCATCATTAATATGTTGATTTTATCATTGTTTTTTGGCTCAGGAACAACAACATCTTCAAAACTATCAATTAAAAAATCCCAGTTATAATCGCTTTTTTTAGGATATTGTATTGCCTTAACTTTATTCTTTATCGTTGCAGCTGTGCTATTTATAATTTCAAGCGACCTTTTTTGGTTTTGTTTTGCTCTTAATAGCTCTCCAGAATTTACTTTTCTTCTATACCAAAAAGCATAAAAATTCATTCTAACCGGATACTTACCTTTTGCAATTAGCTTTAGCCAAAAATTCCAATCCTCATTAACGGCTTTTTCCCTTAATCCATATCCTCCAACACTCCAAAAATCTTCTTTCCTTATCATGTTCATTTCGACTAAGTCATTTATTTTCTTCATTCTGTTTGAATCAAACCATTTATTCCATGTGTATTCTTGCCCTTCAAATCCAATCGAATCAGTATAAGCCCATGATGCTCCTTTATTGGTTTCAAGAGTCCAATATGCACATTCCATATATGTTGGCTCTATTAAATCATCTGAATCCATGAATAATAAATATTTTGTACATTCTGAAGCATGCTTAGCTCCATAGTCTCTTGTAGCTGCCAGTCCCTCATTTTCTTTATGAAATACTTTAATCCTTTTATCTAATTTTGCTACACATTCTAACTCTTTTAAACTTTCCTCATCTTTCGAACCATCATCAATTATCAATAATTCATAATAAGGAAATGTCTGATTCAAAATAGCATTAACTGATTGTCTTATATATTTTTTATCATTATAAAAAGGTATTACAACAGAAACAATCGGTTCTTTATCCATGTATTTCATCTTTTCTTTTAATTCTTTTCCAGGTTCTAGTGAAAAATCAAAAAAGTTTTTATCCATATTGCCTCCTTATAGTTCTTCCGCAAATTTTCTCTGTAATTTATTGAATATTAAATATCCTACAACACATAAAATAATTCCTATACCCAATACCATTGATAACATTTTCATATCTGGTAATTTTTGATAATAAAATACCGCTCTATACGCATCAATTATATATGTCATTGGATTTAGCTTTAATATCCACTGGTAATTTGCTGGAATAGTTTCAACAGCATATACTATAGGAGTCGCATAGAAAAATAACTGTAACAACACACCTATAAAATGCTGCAAATCTCTAAAATACACTGTTACGCTTGAAACAATTAGAGATATTCCTAGCAACAATACATACTGAACAATTAAAATTATTGGATAAATTAATATATATTTTGTTATCCCCATTCCATGCGTTAATGTAAAACATAGAATTATTAAACTTGAAATTAAGAAATTTACTGTTTCACTTGTAACAAGAGAAAGTGGCAGTATTTCTCTTGGAAAATATACTTTTTTAATTATATTTCCATTCTCTATTATTGTGAATGATGCCCTATTTATCACTGTTGAAAAATAATTCCATGGTATAAGTCCACAAACCATAAATACAGTATAATTTGGTATATTGTTTTTCATTATAAGTGGAAAAATTATTGCATAAACTGCAATTTGTAATAATGGATTAACAAAAGACCACAATACTCCTAAAAAGGAATTTTTGTATTTCCCTCCAATATCTTTTTTTACACTTGATTTCAACAATTCTCTATAAGCATATAAATTTTTAAATACCTTCATTTTCGCTTTTATTTCCTTTCGTTTAGCCCTTAAGCTGTTTCCTTTAAATACTCATCAATTACTTTGTTAGTTTCACCATCTAGCCTTATATGTCCTTTGTGTAGCCATATTGCTCTATCACATAGTTCTCTTGCTGAAGAAAGACTGTGAGTTACAAACACCATAGTTTTTCCCTCTTTCTTCAACTCTTTCATTTTTTCAATACATTTTTCTTGAAAATGCTGATCCCCGACAGATAAGATTTCATCAACAAGCAAAATATCTGCATCTACATTTATAGCAACAGAGAAAGCAAGCCTCATGTACATTCCTGAAGAATAAGTTCTTACAGGGTTATCAATATATGAACCAAGCTCTGAAAATTCTATTATATCATTTAATCTATCATCTATCTGTTTTTTTGTTAGTCCAAAAATTGAAGCATTAAAATATATATTTTCTCTGCCAGAGAAATCTGGATGAAACCCTGCACCAAGTTCTAGTAAAGATGTAAGTTTTCCATTAGTCTCTATTTTACCTTTATTGGGGTATATTATCTTTGTCATCAATTTTAGCAAAGTAGATTTTCCGCTTCCATTTACACCAATTAAAGCCACAGCCTCACCTTTTTTTATTTCTAGGTTTATATCTTGTAACACTTCTCTTTTCTCTTTTTTATTCCTATTCCAAAACAACAATTTTTCTTTCAAGCTATTGGCCTTGTCCATATACACTTCAAAAATTTTATACACATGTTCAACTTTTATCGCTATATCACTTTTCTTCATAATTCTACCTTTCTTTCAGCCAAATTATATAATATATTTTTAACTATGTCAAAATTTATTATTTTATTTTTAACCTTGTGGCAATTTTCCCCGGAATATACAGTACTCCAACTATTAATTTATTTATAATACCATTTACATTTCTTATTGGATGTTTTTGTTTTGTTAAAACTGAAAATAAAATATAATGCTTATATATATACATTCTTTTCTTTAAAGTTACTCCACTCAGGTTTTGGTCAAATATTTCTTTAAAATATTCATAATAACCAAATGGTGCTTGTTTAAATAATTTATTTATGTTTTTTGTATATCCATCTGGTTTGTATTCGCAAATCATTATTGGCTTATTAAAACATCTTACTGTATGTGTTAAGTCCATCTTATGGTGCAACCTTGCCTCTGTTATAAATTTCTCATCATGTTCCAATTCATATTCATATTGTTTTCTTATTGATGTATTATAAACAAGAGCTTTTTCTCCTGTTATACCTTCTTTAAAATACAAATCAAACATAGTACTTGTATAATTATCATCCGGAAAATCATTTCCCATATTCTCCCCAGTAGTTGTATATTTTAGAAAAACAAGTGCATAAATTTCTGCTAAATCCTTGCATTCTCTCAAGCTATTTAATATGATTTTAAAAGCATCTTTAGTAAAGAAATCATCTGAATCACATTCAATTATTAAATCCCCTGCTGCATATTTCATTAGATTATTTATTGCTGTCATCTTTCCTTGGTTTTCCTGATAAAAATAACGTACTTCAATTATATTTTCTTTTACATACTCTTCTGCAACTCTTCTAGTATTGTCAGATGAACCATCATCCATTATTAGCCATTCTACCTGTACTTCACTACAATTGTTACTATTTATTAAAATACTTGCATACAACTTATCCAACAAATTTGCCCTATTGTACGTTGGTGTTAATATTGTTATTTTCATTTTTCATCCTTCCATAGAACCTTTATTTTCTCTTTTTTTTTCGTTTGCTCTATTGTTTTTATTATTTTATCAATAACTTTCTTATTTGCATAGCTATAATTGTTATTTTCTTCATTTAATTTAATTCTATCCTTATTCAAGCTTTTTATAGCATTCTCTATTCCTTCTTCATCATTTTTAACAATTACATTATACCCAGGATAATTGGCAAGAACTTCTCTAGAAGAAGTATTAGTTGTTAATATTGGTTTTCTTAATATTTTAGCTTCTTCAATTACCATTGGATACCCTTCAAATTTTGAAAATAAACATACGGCATCTGCATTTTTCATGTACTCATATGGATTATTCTTTGATCCTAAAAGTGTAAATGTTTTTTCTACATCATACTCTTTTATCTGTTTTTCAAGCTGGTCTCTTAGTGGGCCATCTCCAATAATAAATATGTGGTGTTTATAACCTTCATTTATAAGTTTTGCATGAACCTTTATTAATCTATCAATTCCCTTTTGTTCTACTAATCTTGAAACCTGAAGAATGTTAAGCTCTGAATCTTTAAATATTTTTTTTGCATCTTCATCTTTGCTTGAAAGTTCAAGAATTCTTTCTGAATCAATATAATTATAAATAACGGTCTCGTGTGGCAAATCCATATCATCATATATCTTATTAAACTTATCCAAATTGTCAATACTTACAAAAACAAGAGTATCATATCTTTCATAAATATTTCTGTCAAATATCCTTTTTAATTTTGCTTTCCATCCGCTTCCAAAAACTTTTGACATATCATTATGTATCCAAGCAATTTTTTTACTCTTACTTTTTGTACTAAATATTCTCGTAACTGGCCCCTCAAGAAACGATATATGTGCATCGTAATTTTCTGAGCCAACATATTTGTTAAATATTTGTTTTTTTAAAAGTAAAACTCTTAATGGTATTAATATTTTTTTAAGTTTACTCATCTGCTCATATTTAAAATCATATAAGCTAACAACATTCACTCTTTTATCTAATTCATCTTCCAATTCACCCTTTGAATATATAGTAAAAATCGTTATATCATATTTTTCTGCCAAAGCATTTGCAGTATCTACCAATACCCTCTCTGCTCCACCTAATGTTAGGCCAGTTATTCCAAATATTATCTTCTTCATTTTAACTTTCTCCCATTTTGCTTTTCTCTGGATTATATATTTTTATTTCACAATCTGATATTTTTCTAATCCCATAAATAACTACAACACATAAAATTATTATTATCATCATTGATGAGGAATTGAAAAATGTGTATCCTGATAGAAATGAAATAGCTATTGCGAACCACAACCCTAATAATGCCATTGTGAATTCTATATTTGACAATTTGAATTTCTTAGCCAGCACATATATTCCATATATTGCTATTGCCATAAAGGGCATAAAATACATAAAAAATCCTATAACTCCAAAATTATATAAAAATGCTGGCACTTCCATTTCAAACACCATTTCATAATAATGTGTCATGTATCCATTTCCAAATAGCAACATTGGTATATTGTCTTGCTCTTTTACAAGATTTGAATGATATATAAGCTGCAGTTTTCTCATATCAGTATTTGAAACATTTTCTTTATTGGCCTGGCTATATAAGTCTAAATACGCACTCTGCATGCTTTCTTTCATATATTCTTCATCCATTTTGCCTTGCTTAATTTTTTCAACAATTTCTAAAGTATCTCCTGTTACATGTGAATCTTGCCCCAGCATGTAATCATATATCTCACTTTCCTTGTCTTTTAATTGTTTTCTTCTTTCTATTGTTTTCGAGCCCATAAATATAACAAATGTACCTGTAATTACAAATATAATTACTCCTGCTATTATAATGTTTTTGTTTAGCTTCTTTTTTTGGGCTAAATTATACAATATATTTAGTATTACATATGCAGCAATTACAATACAAAATCCTAACAAGCCTGTCCTTGTTCCAAGTGTGGTTGTAAGATAGCCTCCTGCAAGCACAGTAAGCATAAGTGCCCATATTCTAATATAAAATCTATTTTCTTTTTTTATCATTGGCAATACAATAAATAAAGATAATATAATTATTGTTCCTAAACTATTTCCTGATTCAAACCATCCCTTATATCCAAGTTTGCTCTCAGAGTACGTATATGATGAAGTTCCTGTTATCAAAGCAAGATAAATTAATGCTATGTATATAGTTAATGAAATTAATACTGCCTTTTTTATCTTGTTTAACATTAGAGTCCTGTCAGCCTCATTTTTTTCATTTGTCTTTAAAAAGAATATATAAACATATATGAATAAATTCATTACCATAAAAGTGTAGTTTACTAAGTATTGAATTTCCCTTAGCTCATTTCCATATGCGCATCCAGATTTTATTCTACAAAAAATATATATATGGCACAAAGCGTACACTAAGTAGCCCATTGCTGCAATAATCATTTGTGGTTTAATTTTTTCTTTAAAAAAGATATACAGTATAGCCAATATTGGAATTATTGGTCTAATTATTGTTGAAATTGAAAAACTTGTTTTAAAAAAATCTCTAAAAAGAAAACTAGATACATCTAACAAAGGGCAAATAATTATAAGAAAACACAGCAAATTTTCTATTGTAAATATATTTTTTAGCCTCTCTTTATTCATTTCTTATTTCGTCCTTTCTTAGTTTTTATATAATTCTAAATAATTTTGTATAAATTTTATAAGTTGTTTTATTTATTGATCTCATATATTTATTTTTATTTAGATTAGTATTTTTTAATATCTCATTGTTTTTCCATTCAGGATATTTAGAGGTTAAATTATCCCAGGTTTTATTTATTAGTTCTTCTCTTTTTGGTTTGTCCTGTATTTTACAAATTCTTTTTAATGAGCTGCAAAGTAAGTATCTTGCATAATTATATTCTAGTTCTTCTTCATACTCATCATATAGCCCATTGTCTTTGTAATATTTAATAACATTATCCAAAATGGTAAATATCTCAGCCGTTTTCTCATTTTGCACATTTGCAATTGAATTGTTCCTTTGAGTATAATGAACAAAAAACTTATTTATATAAGAAAAATTATGTATATGTGGGATGAGCATATATGTAAACTCAACATCTTCGTATCTTAACCCTTTTGGAAATTCTATATGGTTATCCACCAATATTTTTCTTCTTATTAGTTTATTCCAAGCTACTACCCTTATAAAAGCCAACAGTTCTTTTTTATTTGTATATTTAATCTGTTCATCTTTTCTAATTTTTTTAGGGTATTCCCATACAAAATCACATTCAACAAGATCGCTATCATCCTTTTTTGCAATTCTATACATTTCCTCATATGCTTCTTTTTCTATGTAATCATCGGAATCTAAAAAGGCAATATATTCTCCTGTTGCAAATTTCATTCCATAATTTCTTGCATCTGATAGTCCACCATTCTTCTTTTCTACATATATTATTTTTTCTGGGTATTTGTTGGAAAAATCTTGTGCAATTTCTCCAGATTTATCTTTAGAGCCATCATTTACAAGTATTATTTCTATATCATCCAAAGTCTGATTCAAAAGAGATTTAACACATCTTTCGAGGTATTCTTCTACGTTAAATATTGGAACTACAACACTAACCTTTATCATCCTTCATCCTTTCCTTCATCTTAAACTTAAATATAATTCTACACTCATGTTAAGTAACATTTTTTTTAATATTTGTTTTAGATTTCTTGGTTTTATATTATTGCTCAGCTTTCTTTCTTTAAGTTTTTTTATATAATCTTTTCTTAATTTACCATTTAAATTATCAGTTTCAAGTATTAAGCAATTCGTATAATATATCTTTATATTTTCTTTTGAATGCTTTGAAATATCCATATTTTCTATCGTCTTTAACATATTATCATAGTGCAAAATCAGATCATCCGCCATTTTGCATTTTCTTTCAGGATTTCCTCTTGTAATGCTATGTTCTGTTTGCACGTAAAAATATGTTCCGACCAGGCTAGAAGCAACCTTTTTGGCATTTAGTATGATTATCGGGATAAGCCCAAAATCCTCATGGTACATTCCCTTTGCAAATTTAAAATTATTTTTCATCCAAAAATCTCTTCTATAAATATAGCCCCATGCAACCTCTGTCATCACATCAGTTTTATATAGTATTTCAAAAGCTTCTTCTCCATTTTTATCTTTAAATTCCGGGCTTTCATTCTTCTTTATAGTTTTGCCATCTTCTCCAACTAATTCAATCTTTATTTTAACCATGTCATACTTTTCATTCATATATGGAAGCAAATTTGCATATAGATTTTCGCTTATATAATCGTCAGAATCAACAAATGCAATATAATCCCCACTTGTATATTCCAGCCCATAATTTCTAGCATCTGAAAGACCGCCATTTTCTTTTTTCAAATATGTAATTTGCCTTGAAAATTTTTCGGCATATTCTTTTGCAATGTTACCGTGAATTATCAGTTGCACCATCATTTACAAGTATAATATGTACATCCAAATTTTCTGCATTCTGCTTTAATAATGACTCGATGCACCTTTTTAGTTGGTTTTCTACATTATATATAGGTACTATTACATCTATTTTCATTTCAAGCCCTCCTAAATCATTTTTTCAAGCTTTTTCATTATATCTTTATTATATTTCTCTGGGTCAAATTCTGTGGATTTTTTTTCTTCATTGCCCTTAATAAAATTCTTCATGGCTACAAACAAATCTTGTTCATTATGTTGAACAACCATTACATCGTAATTTTCATCTTGAACCTCTTTTGTTCCAGACACATATGTTGTAATTATTGGTTTATTAAGAACCATGCTTTCAACATAAACAACAGGGTACCCCTCATAACTAGAGCACAGCACAAGGCAATCGGACATTTTTAGGTATGGATAAGGGTTTTTCTTCTTTCCCAGCATTTCTATATTTTTTTCTAGGCCATATGTCTTTATCATTTCTTTATATTTTTCAGAATCTATTCCATCTCCAATTAGAACTAACCTGAATTTTCCCTTAGTTGTATCATCCTTCTGAAGTAAATCGCATGCTTTAATTAGTCTAGATAATCTCTTTTGCCCTTCTTCCTGTCTTCCTATATTTATAAATGTTACAATATTTTTATTTTCAAATTTATTATCAATCTTCTCATTCGACATTTTTATGATTTTCTTATAATTTATAAGGTTGTTTATATGTATTGTTTTACTTTCTTCATAAGGAAAAACCTTTAAAAAGCTCTCTTTGCATTTTTCAGACACACACACTATATGCTGGAACTCCTTTAGTTTTATACCTTCAAAGAATTTTATAACTTCATTTTTGTTATTATTAAAAAATTCAAGATAATCTAAATGAATCCATAAACATGAGTTTTTCGATCCGTTCCTTGCGACAAATGATGCTGGTTTAGAATAAGTTGCATAAGCACAAGAAAAATCAAATTTTTCTTTATACTTAATCCTTAGCATTGTTTGCTTTATAAAGTTTATTAATTTCCTTATCAGAGCTAATTTTAGTTTACTAGGCACATATTCTTTTATTTGTATTCTTTCGTCTATTTCATTTAAAAATATTCCTTCTTTTTTTTCTAAAAAAAGTGTTATTTCATATTTATATTCTTCATTTTCTTTTTCATTTGCCAAATGATTTAATAATGTTACAAGTGCCGTTTCTATTCCTCCAACATCGAGAGACACAGCGCTAAACAATATTTTCTTCATATTAATAGATTCCTTTCCAAACCACAAATACATTTACGCCTTTATTATTTCTACATTATAGCCTATAAATAATCCAGTTTCTACAACCCCAGTTATATTTTTCAATTTTTTTTCTAAATCCTGCGTTATATTTTCAAAATTAACATCTATAATAAAGTTGCCATTTTCTGTTATAACAGGTCCATCCTTTTTTAGGGCCATTCTAAGTTCTTGTTTATTTGCACCTATCTTGTACAATTCTTCCATAACATAATTTATTGTTTCAGGATATATTTCAACAGGAACAGGAAAGTTCGTTCCCAATTTATTTACTAACTTAGAATCATCAATTAAAATATAAGTTTTTTCAGCAGTTTTTATGTTCAATTTTTCCTTAAACATAGCTGCTCCTCTTCCCTTTATCATCCAATTATCATTATCTACTTCATCAGCACCATCAAAACACCAATCAGGTCTTTTTTCAACTATACTAACGGTTGGCACATTTAAATATGCACATAAAAGTTCAATTTCCTTTGAAGTAGGAATAGCTGTAATTTTTATTCCCTCTGTTTCACACTTTTTTGCAATTTCTATTGCAGTTAAATACGCTGTTGAGCCAGAGCCGAATCCAATTACATCCCCATCCTTAACCTTTTGTGCCATTTTTTTTGCAATGCACTCTTTCTGTTCTCTATTTTTAATTTCTTCTTTCCACATTGGTTGCTGCATAAATTCTCTTTTCCAATCCATCAATAGGTTCCTCCATTTTCACATCTTTATATTAATTTTTCAATGTTTTTCACATTATTTTCAAAACATCATCAGGAACATATCTTGATATGTCTTTTCCATTTGCAAACAATTCTTTTACCGTACTAGAACTTATACCTCCAAGTACGCCAGCCCTTATATAAATTGTGTCAAGTCCCGAAATTTCTTCATTTATTTCTGCAATATTTTCTTCATAATAATAATCCATATCATCCCTTATCCCTCTTACTAGGAAGTTACACTCATTATCTTTTGCTGCATCAACAGACAAGCCTTCATAATTTACTACTACCACATTGTTTATTTTCTCTGAAACAAGAGTTTTTTCTATTGCAGCTTTCATGACATCCTTATTATACTTTCTTTTCTTTTGATTGTTATCTCCTATTCCAATAACTAATCTATCAAAAAGCTTTGATGCAGTTTTAACAACGTGCATATGGCCACTCGTAAATGGGTCAAAACTTCCCGCATAAAATCCATTATTCATCATTAGATTCCTACCTTTCTTTTTTGATACAAAGTGAGAATTTTGTTTTTCACAACAATTCCAATCTTCTCCTGTTGTTTACTTATTTTCTTATTTCTCGCAGTATTTTTTATATAGTCTTTTTAAATTTTCTTTATTAATTGTTTTATCTATTCCATTAATGCTAACTTGTGTAAAAGCCTCTGTTATCATAGCTTTATTTTGTTCATTTAGGGGCATTTCATCTTTTCTTTTTTCCCAATATTTTAGCTGTGTGTCTTTTCTCCAACGTTTTCCGTTATAAACCATTCCAGCAGCTAAATTGTCACATATCATTTCAACTGTATATTTATATGGGATTACTGGCATTGGCCTTTTGGACATTGGATCAAACCAATATTCTGCATGATGCTTGTTCCTTCCCTTATGATGTAACCAAGCTTTGGAGTACCCTTGTTTTTTCTTAGCAAACAATATCGGGCTCATATTTCCATTATAATATTTAGCTGATTCCCAAAATTCTGTAAAAGAATATTTAGATAAATCATGAACTAAGCCTCTATATGGTATTCCAGCTTTACAACATAATTTAAATACAAGCCACCTGTGCCTATTTATTAAGTTAAAATGTTTTATAGCATTTGTTATTATGTTTCTTGACATTAAAATTTCCTCTTTTCCTTTCCGTCTAGCATATAATATCACAAATCAGCACAAATATCAATGAAAAAATAATTCTTGAAAAACTTTTTCAAGAATCTAAAATCTGTTCTTTTAAAAATATAATTTACTTTTTCATTTGCCACTTTTCAAGAATTGTTTCATATCTATTATCTTCTTATTCTTCTAGGTTTAATGAAATATTCCTAGGTGTTCAAATAATATATTGGTTCCAAGCAATATCAGTGTTATTCCTCCTAATACTTGTGCTATTTTCCCATATTTACTACCAAATCTATTTCCAATTTTTGTTCCCATAACAGACAATATAAATGTAATTATTCCTATAAGTGTAATCGCTAGTATTACATTAACCTTCAAAAAAGAGAAGGTAATTCCAACCGCCAAGGCATCTATACTTGTTGCAATTGCTAATATGGTCATATGTTTCACATCAATATTATCATTTTGTATTTCATCTTTTTTCATTGAATTTATTATCATATCTATTCCAATTGCTCCTAAAAGAAAAAATGCAATCCAATGATCTATTTTGATAATTAAATTTTCAAATGTATTCCCAAGTGCATATCCAATAAGAGGCATTATAGCCTGAAATCCTCCAAAATATGTTCCTATAATTATTGCACTCTTCCAATCCATCTTTTTCATAGCAATACCTTTACAAACAGCAACAGCAAAAGCATCCATCCCAAGTCCAAAACTTAATAATACAATTTCTATTATCCCCATATCACTTTATTCCTTTTTCTTTTTATATTTAATTCTATTACATATAATCACGATAAATGCAAAAAAGCCAGGATGCAAGATAGCATCCCAGCTTTTTTCCGTAGAGTCCTCTTTACGCTTCGTCTTCAGGTACCTTTTGGTGAGCTTTTTCCCCTTCAGGTTTAGGCTTCACCATCATGGCTTCGAGAGCCGTGTCTTTCACGACTCTCTTTTCAGTGATTGCCTTCCGCAAGCTCTCCGAGCTTGCGAACAGCATTTGCGATTCTACAATCGCATTCAAAAAAGCGTATTCTGCCTGCTCCACCTCGGACAGGCTGTTCATGCCATTCTGGCAGATTCTCGCTGCCAGACCTTCGACCTTGGTCTCCATTGCCATGTACTCTTCCCACGGCAATCTGGCACCATGCCAAACCCCGTTGAAATAGTAAGGGACTAAAATCATCGCATCGTTTTCTCTTTCGTATTCCATATTTTCCTCGCTTTTCTCTTGTAGGAAACGAATTCGTTTCCAGTAGTCAAATGATATGCGACTGCATATCATTGTATATTATACCACATTATGTTTATCTTTGCAACCTTTTTCATCCTTTACTAATTAACCAGCCCTATTACGTTCCTTATTCTGAATAGCAACATATTATATTGATAGTTATTATATATTCTTTATTTCATTAAATAAATTCTTAACCGACATTCCATTTTCAGCTAATAATTCTTCTGCTACGAAATCTGTATGGAATGCTTTTGATATTCCGTAATTTTTTACTAACATTTCGTCCATTCCATAGAAAGATGCAATATTTTGACCATATCCGCCCATTAATTCTCCATCCTCAATTGTTATTACTAATTGATGATTTTTCTTTAACTCATTTAACAAGTCTACATCTAATCCAGTTAAGAATCTTGGATTTATAACTGTTATATCAAATCCTAATTCTTCCTTAACCTTTTTTGCAACTTCTTTTGCCATTGGTAATAATGAACCAACAGCAAATATAGCAACCTTTTCACCTCGAATTTCAACCTTGTTCTTGTTGTAAATAGAATAATCCGTTGTGTCTTCTACTCCTGTTTCTATAAATTTAACCGGTACACGTATTCCAACCGGATGTTTTTTCTGTGCTGTTGCAAATTTAAACATTTGTAAATATTCTTCTTTGCTTGTTGGAGCAAGATATATAAAATTTGGAATATGTGCAAACATTTGAATATCACACAATGCAATATGAGTATTTGAATTCATTCCATAAGCTCCAGCATTTAAATTTAACATTGTTGCCGGACTATCATTTAAACATAAATCATGCGATA
>CAKOXG010000016.1 GCA_934130025.1 uncultured Clostridia bacterium | reverse complement strand
TTGGGCTGTAGCCAAGCGGTAAGGCACATGACTTTGACTCATGCATGCGCTAGTTCGAATCTAGCCAGCCCAACCAAGATGAACAAACTTTATTAAGATAATAAAGTTTGTTTTATTTTTTCTTAAAAATAAAAAAGTCACTTTATATTCACATATTTTATGTTATAATACATATATCAAATAAATAGAAATGAAATGGAGTTTATATGAAGTTACTAAGAAAAATATTATTGTTTATTTTAATTGTTATTATAATTATTGGTGGCGTTCTTTATTTAAGTGGAAGAAAACTTTACAACGAAAAACTTGCAGCTATTAGTCTAGATGAAAAAATAAAAAGTATAAAATCTTCCGATAGTTTTATAGCACTATCCGAATTACCTGTTCAATATAAAAATGCTGTAATAGCCGTGGAAGATCACAGGTACTATAAGCATGGAGCAATAGATCCAATAGCTCTGGTGCGTGCAATTGTAAGCAATATAAAGCAAAAGGATTTTAAAGAAGGCGGCAGTACAATTACTCAGCAAACTGCAAAAAATCTATATTTTATCTCTGAAGATGATGTAATAAGCCGAAAGTCTGCCGAAGCATTACTCAGCTTTGAACTAGAAAAAAAGCTTTCAAAAGATGAAATCCTTGAACTATATTTTAATACAATATATTTTGGTAACGGATACTATGGAATAAAAGAAGCTTGTATTGGATATTTGGAAAAAGAGCCACAGGATATGACTCTATATGATTGTACAATGCTTGCTGGAATTCCAAATGCCCCAAGCGTTTATGCTCCAACTTCAAATTTTAACCTTACAAAAAAAAGGCAAAAGAAAGTTGTTGCTTCCATGTTAGAATATGGCTACATAAGTTCTGAACAATCATCATCATTAAATGCTCAAATAGACAATGCAACATATCCACTAAAATAGAATACAGTAAAAGAGATTTTAGTTAATAACACTAAAATCTCTTTTTTATATCACATTAATATCTTATTCTATAATAAGTCTTCTAACGTTTTACTATCTACATACTCCTCTATTGCCTTATCAAGTCCCTGCCAAAATTCAAAGGTTTTACATTTATCTTTTCTAACGCACTCATCGTGAACACAATCAGTAGGCGCTAGGTTCCCTTCAGCTGCTCTCAAAATGTCCCCCACTTTATATTCACTTGTTTTTTTAGTAAGTTTATATCCTCCATTATTTCCCCTGTTGCTCTTAACAAATCCTGCTTTATTTAACAGTGCTATAATTTTCTCCAAATATTTTACAGATATTTGTTGTTTATCTGCAATATCTTTTAATGGAACATAATTATTATCATTACTCATAGCAAGTTCAATCATTACAACTAGAGCATATCTTCCTTTTGTCGAAATTTTCATTTTACTGCATCCCCTTCTCTTAGTGCAAAATAAATTCAATTAAGTAACCTAAGTAATTGTTATTTTCTATGCTATTATACTATAAATTTGACCATATAACAATAGAAAAGTGAAATACACTTATATAAATAAAAAAACAGTACCTTTCAGATACTGTTATATTGTGGTGGGTAGAGATGGATTCGCCGAGCCGCGTCGGGAAAACCGTCCACTGGACGCTTTTCTTATCCTCCTTTTCGAATCCATTTGAATTATACCTATATAAATAAAAAAACAGTATCTTTCAGATACTGTTACATTTTGGTGGGTAGAGATGGATTCGAACCATCGTACGCTCTCGCGGCCAGATTTACAGTCTGGTGCCTTTAACCACTCGACCATCTACCCTAATTCATATTTTATAAAGCATTTTTTTATAAAATAATGGTGCACCTTCAAGGATTCGAACCTTGGACCAACCGGTTATGAGCCGGTTGCTCTGACCAACTGAGCTAAAGGTGCATCTCTCAACGCATTTACAAGTATATATTATTTTTTTTAATATGTCAAGAGATTTTTTATTTTTTTTTCATTTTTTTAAATAAAATTTTCTTTTTCAGTTACCCTTTTTTTCTTCAATTTTTTTAATTCATTTTTTCACATATTATATCATAGTTTTTTACTTCTTTTACTCTACACTTTATATATTGTCCTACTAAATTTTCATCAATTTTCTCGCCATCTTTTATTTTCACATATGCTGCTCCATCTATTTCTGGAACATCCATATAGCTTCTTCCTATATAGTATTTTTTGTCTGGTGCTATTTGTTCAACTAGAATTTCTAATATTCTTCCTATTTGCCTTTTTTCATTTTCTCCTGATACTTCTTGTTGAAGTTGCATTATTTTATTATATCTAGATTTCTTTGTCATTGGATGTACTTGCTCTTTTAATCTTGCTGCTGGTGTTCCATCTTCTTTAGAATACATAAATGCACCTAACTTATCAAATTTTTCCTCCTTAACGAAATTGTATAACTCCTCGAATTCTTCCTTAGTTTCTCCAGGGAATCCCACCATTATCGTAGTTCTTATTACAACATCTGGTATATTTTCTCTTAATTTATTTATTGTTTTTCTTATATCTACACCTGTTGTTTTTCTATTCATTCTTTTAAGCACTCTGTCCGATATATGTTGTATTGGTATATCAAAATATTTACATACTTTTTCATTATTTTTTACTACTTCTATCAATTTATCATCTATATCTTCTGGATATGTATACAAAAACCTTATCCATTTTAATTCTTTTATCTTGCATAGCCTATCTATTAATTCTGCAAGCATTGGCTTTCCATAAATGTCTTTGCCATATTTGGATGTATCTTGTGCTATTAGTATTATTTCCTTTCTACCAGATTTAACTATTCTATTAACTTCCGCTTCTATGTCTTCCATTTTTCTGCTTATAAAAGCTCCTCTTATATATGGAATAGCGCAATAAGTGCATCTATTGTCACATCCTTCAGCAATCCTTACATAAGCATAATTCCTTCCAGTAGTAACTATTCTATTCATAAAGTCTAATTCTGTATTTTTTATGTTTTCTTTATTTTTTTCTTTATAAATCTTCTCTAACACCTTGGCAAATACCTCTGCTGATTTTCCCTTTTCTTCAGCATAGTCACTATATTTTAAGAATATATCCACTTCTGGTAAGGCTTTTTCCAATTCTTCTTTATAACGTTCTACCAAGCAACCTGTTGCAACCAATATTTTGCATTTTCCCATTTTTTTATATTGAGCCATTTCCAATATTGTGTTTATTGCCTCTTGCTTTGCAGATTCTATAAATCCACACGTATTTATAACAATTACATCCGCTTCTTCTGGATTATTTACTATATTAAAATTATTATTTTTAAATACGCCTATCATCATTTCTGTATCTATCAAATTCTTACTGCATCCTAGTGATACAAATCCTACATTCATTTTTTTACCTCTATTACACTTATTTTTTCATAATTATATACAAAAACTGCATATATAATATTATTTCCATAAAAGGAATTATACAGTAAAAGTTCAAAAAAATCAATTATACTTCAGATTTTTTGAACTTATACTTTATTTTACCACTCTATTTTTTCTATTGGTGTTGGATTTTGATTTATTATTATATCTTCAGATTTTCCGTTTTTGAAATGTATTATTTTATCAGCCATTGGAGCTATTGCACTATTATGTGTTATTATAATTACTGTCATATTTTCTTTTCTGCAAGTGTCTTGCAAAAGTTTTAATATTTGCTTTCCAGTATTATAATCTAAAGCTCCTGTTGGTTCATCACAAAGAAGTATCTTTGGATTTTTTGCAATTGCTCTTGCTATTGCAACTCTTTGTTGTTCTCCTCCAGATAATTGCGATGGAAAATTGTTTTTTCTTTCTTTAAGTCCTACTTTTTCCATTACTGTTGCTGTGCTTAATGGATGTTTACAAATTTGTGTTGCAAGTTCAACATTTTCAATAGCTGTAAGATTTTGAACTAAATTATAAAATTGAAACACAAATCCAATATCTTCTCTTCTATATTTGGTAAGTTGCTTTTCATTGTAATTATTAACATGTCTCCCATCTATTACAACATCTCCAGAAGTTACACTATCCATTCCACCAAGCACATTCAGAGCAGTTGTTTTTCCTGCTCCACTTGGTCCAACAATTACAACAAGCTCACCTTTGTTAATCTCAAAATTAGCATTGTCTAGTGCTCTAATTTTGTTATCTCCCATGGTATATTCTTTAACAACATTTTTAAATTCTATGTAGGCCATACTTTTTTCCTTTCTAATCAACACTTTTCAACGACTCCGTCATACTAATCTTTTTCAAAGTTCTATTCACTGCTAAGTTTACTATTTCTGCAAATATTATCGTTATTGCAATTCCATAAATAAAGCACATTTTTCCTATGTCATAATTAAACATTATCATATCTAATTCACAAGTTTTTACGGCAAACATTGATAAGAAATATCCTCCAAATAGTCCAAGAAAAATTCCCAAAACAGTTAATATTCTTGTTTCTTTTGTTATGTAGTTAAATACTTCTTTATCATAAAATCCTAATACTTTTATTGTTGCAAGTTCTCTTATTCTCTCACTTATGTTTACATTTGATAGATTATATAAAACCGCAAATGCTAGTAACCCAGCAGAAATTATTAATATATAAACTACTAACTGCATTTTATCCATTACATCTGCAAAGATATCTTTTGTTCCAGATAAAAAGCTAACTCCTGCAACTACCGTATCATCTTTTAAAATTGTTTTTCCAGCTGTTTCTTCATCATCTTCTGTTGTGCCTTCTACTTCTTTTATTAACAATGTGTTAGGTTTATATGTGTTTTCTCCATATAATTTATTATATAAATTGCTAGACATATACATAAAATGATATATGTAATTTTCTGTTATCGCTCCTACTTTTACATCTTTTTCTATATCATCAGTATTTTTTATAGTTATTGTATCTCCTACTTTTATTTTTAATAGGTTAGCAATTTTTTCTGATATTATTACAGACTCATCATCTAATGTGTAGGTTTCTTTTTTGTGTTTTCTACTTCTTAATCCTATAAATTCATCTAATTTATCTGTTTGCTCTGGTACAACAAGGTTTATTGTTTGTGAATTTTGAATGCTTGTTATTTCAACTGTTTTCATGTAACTTGGCAATGTATCTTCAATTTTATCTAGGCTTTTTACTTTTTCATTTTCTTCTTGAATTTGAGTTTTAGTTACACCATCTTTAAATTCAATTGTACCATCATACTTAAAAATTTCTCCATATTGATTTGGTATCATGTTTCCTATTGCATTTCTTATACCAAAACCAGCTATTATAAGTGATGTACAGCCTGCTACACCTATTACTGTCATAAGCATTCTTTTCTTATATCTGAACACATTTCTCGCTGTAACTTTATTTGTAAATTTCAATCTTCTCCATATAAATGTTATTTTTTCTAGCATTATACGTTTGCCAGGCTTTGGTGCTTTTGGAAGCATTAATTCTGCTGGCTTTTCCTTTAATTCCTTAACACAGGTATAAATTGTAGCTCCTAATGTGCAAATTAGTGCAAAACCTAATCCAAGCATTCCAATATCCATACGAATTACACATTCTGCTTTCGGAAGTGTGTACATCATTCCATACATCATTGTAATTATTGCAGGTAATAGTTTAAATCCAATTATCATTCCTGCTATTCCGCCAATTATAGTCGCTAAAAATGCGTAAATTATATATTTAAATGATATTTGAATTTTGTTATATCCCAATGCTTTTAATGTTCCAATTTGAACACGCTGTTCTTCAATCATTCTTGACATTGATGTTAAACTGATTAATGCTGCAACCAAGAAAAATACTATTGGAAACACTTTTGCTAAATTTCCAATTCTATCTGTATCTTGAATATATTCTGCATAACCATAATTTGAATTTCTATCTAAAATATACCAAGTTGGCTTTTCTATTTTAGCAATTTGAGTTTTTGCATCATTTAGTTTTTCTTGCGCCTCATCTAATTTCTCTTGTGTTTCTTTTCTTGCATCTTCTAACTTTTGCTCGTTTTCTGCAATTTCTTGTTTAGAATTTTCCAATTTTTGTTCATTATTTTTCAATGTATTGTATGTGCTTGTTTTTGTTTGTGCAAGTTTTTCTTTTTGACTTTCTAACTCTTTCTCATTTTGGTTTATTGTGTTTTCAGCATTTAAAAGTTCTTGTTTTCCCTGTTCTATTTGAGAATTTATAGATGCTATTGTTTTACTTAAATCTTGTATTCCTTGATTAGAAAGAGAAGTTTCTATTTGCAATATCATTGCATTTATTTCACTAATAGTAGCCTCTAAAGTTGCTTTATTTTTAGTAAGTTCTGTTATTTTATCTGCATTTACTTCTGGATTTTGATTTAAAGCTTTTAATGATTCTTCTATTTGTCCTACTTGACTTTCAATGTCTTTCTTCTGTTTTTTAAGATTTTCATAATTACTTTTTACTTGATTTAAATTATCAACATTTTTCTGTGCTTCGCTTAACTGTTTTTCTGTTTCTTGTTTTTTTGTTTCAAATTCAGTTTTAGCACTATTTAGCTGTTCTTCTGCCTCTTCTAACTTTTTATCTGCATTTTCAAATTCCGTATTTGCTTGGTTTCTTGCTTTTTTTAATTCTTTTTCTCCAGCTTCTATTTGAGCCTTTCCGTTATCAATTTTATTTTGTGCATCTTGAAGTTCATCTTCTGCTTTCTGTTTTTGCTCATCATATTCTTTCTGAGCATCATCTAACTTGCTTTGAGCATTATTTACAATACAATTATATCTTGCCTGCTTTCTTTCATCAGATATGTCTTCTATATTGTCTATAACACCCTCAACTTTGTCCTTATATTCATCACTATATGTTTTTAAATCTTTTGCACCATCAACTGTAATATAAGCAATTGTATAAACATCCATATTAAAATTTTCTTTTGGCATATACATGTAATAATTTACAGAGCCAGAACCAAGCTTACTTGAGCCTCTTGACCTAGAAATGTATAAAGGGGATTGAACAGTTCCAACAATTTTAACTTTCTTATTTTTTGCTGTTGAATCTTCATCACTATTTTCTTCAAGATTACTATCATTTTCTGCAGGTTTATTATTTTCCATATTACTGCCATTTGATTGTTCGTCATCACTGCTTATACCAATATCTACAAGGCTTGTAGAAGACTCAACCTTTTGTGGATTTAAAGTTATGTAGTCTCCAATTTTATAGTCCGTCCAAGTTAGCAAGGAACTTTCAACAACACACTCATTAGCATTTTGAGGCAGATTTCCTTCTTGAAGTATTACATTATTTATTTCATTTGGCATGGATTCAATTTTAACCACATACTCTTTTTTACCATTGTTAAAAGTAGCATCAATACTATAAGTCCCAACAACATCTTTTGTTCCTTCCACCTGCTTTAATGCTTCTATATCTTCATCAGTAAGTCCTAAAGTTGAAATTATTTCTATATCCATTACATTTTCATCATCAAAATATTTATCTACTGTATCTTTCATATCTGGGCTGGTTGCTGTTATTCCTACAAAAAAGCCAACTCCCAATAACACAATTGCTACAATAGATAAAAATCGTTTTAATGTATTTTTTATTTGTCTTATACTATCTTTTAAAAGAGATTTTTCCATAATTTACTTTCCTCTCACAAGGCTCATTTTAAGTTAGAAAACATGTAGATTTAGCAAAATAAGGTGTATACACTTTTATATACAACAATATCTCGTGAAAAATTAATTTCAACATTAATTAATTGTTTTCTAAATATTTCGTATCAATTTTATCATGAAATATACTGCAATTCAATGAAAATTTTGTGAATTTTTTTAATTAGCCTTTAAAACAGTTTTTTTAATTTAGGAACTAATAATTAACAGTAAAAATCAGGTATGTACTTACATATCTGATTTTTTAATATGTTTTCTAAATTCAACTTTATTTTTCCTTATCTTCCACAACCACATCCACAATTTGTAAATAGTAATAAGAATATTATTATAAAGAATAGTATTCCACTATCTCCACATCCGCAGCCGTTTCCTCCGAAAAGTCCACCAAAAGGTCCATTGCCGCATCCACATCCTCCTCTTGGGCCATCATCACATCCGCAGCTATTTGAGCAATTTCCTCTATTATCGTCCTGCATTTTTCATTCCTCCTTTTTTTATTATATATTATATAGTATGAATTTTTGAAAAAGTGTGTTACAATATAAAAAGAAGTAATTTTACATTATATGAAAGGATTAATTTATGAAGCAAAAAAATAGTAATACTGATAATGAAAGTTTTCTGAATGCCCCTGAACTTTTGGTTCCTGCAGGTGACTTCGATTGTGTAAGGGCAGGTGTTCAAAATGGAGCTGACTGCATATATTTTGGTGCAAATATGTTTAGTGCTAGAGCAAATGCCAAAAATTTCTCGCTAGAAGAATTAAAACAAGTAATTGATTATTGTAAGATTAGAAATGTAAAAACAAATTTAACTTTAAATACACTAATCACAGATGCAGAATTTGATGATGCCGTGCTTCTTGCAAAAAAAGCTTACGAGTTTGGAATTGACGCCATTATTGTGCAAGATTTAGGGCTTGGAAAATATTTAATTGATAATTTTCCTAATTTGGAAATACATGCCAGCACTCAAATGTCTGTTCATAATTTAGAAGGTGTGCTTGAACTAGAAAAACTTGGTTTTTCTAGGGTTGTTCTTTCTAGAGAGGTTCCCATTAATGAAATAGAATATATTAGAAATAATTGTAAAGTAGATTTAGAGGTATTTGTTCACGGTGCACTTTGCATTTCATATTCTGGCCAATGTTTGTTTTCTAGTTTAGTAGGTGGACGTTCTGGAAATAGAGGAAAATGTGCACAACCATGTAGGTTGCCATATGAACTATTAGAAGAATCTTCTTCTGGCTCTTCTCTCCTAGATAAAGGTTATATTTTATCACCAAAGGACCTTTGCTCTCTTGAAAATTTAAAAACTCTTGTTAGCTTAGGAATAAATTCTTTTAAAATTGAAGGAAGGATGAAAACACCTGAATATGTTGCAACAGTAACAAGAATTTATAGAAAATATATTGATATGGCACTAACAGATAAATATTGTGTTGACGAACAAGATAAAAAAGATTTATTGCAAGTTTTCAATAGAGGTGGTTTTTCTACTGGGCATCAGTCATCTGAACCAAATAAAAATTTAATTTATAAAGACAAACCTAATAATATGGGCCTATACCTTGGAAATATTTCAAATTATAATCCTAATAAAGGAATAATCACTATTAAATTAAATGAAAAAATTGCTATAGGAGATAGCATCTCTATAGAAGGAGAATCTGGTAAATATACTATTTCCGAACTTATGAAAGGTAATTCTAATTTAAAGTGTGCCCCAATTGGAAGTATTGTAAAACTTGGCAGAATGAAGGGGAAAATTAAAGCTGGTTTAAAGGTATATAAACTTTCTAGTAAAACTCTGATTGATGGTACTAAAAATACCTATTCAGCTACTTCAGAGCTAAAGAAAATTCCTATATCATGTTACCTACGTGTAAAAAGGAATATGCCAATCTCACTTAGTATAACTGCAAATGTTCCACCTTTTTATAACAATATTTATATAGAAACTGTATCTGATATGATTCCTACAGAGTCCATAAACAGCCCTATTGATTCTTCTAGACTGAAAGAACAGTTATCTAAACTTGGAAATACTCCTTATGAATTAGACAGTATTCGTATAGATTTAGACGAAAACTTACATATTCCTAGCATTAGTGGCTTGAATAATCTTAGAAGAACTGCTATTGAAAAACTACAAAGTACTGTACTTGCCAATTTTTTAGATACCAGGAACTCATCAGTACCAATGCAGCACAAGCTAGATGTTCCATCCAGAAAAATTAATAATAATAAACTAATATCTGTGTTGTTGGAACAAATAACCCCATCTTTTGACTACACAAAGATAGTAAATGCAGATAGAGTATATATTCCTTTAAAGTTTTTCGCTATAAAAAAATATTTACCTAAAATTCATGAAATTGAAAGTGTTTCTAATTTATATGTATACATACCTAATATAATTAAACCTAATTATAAGAATTTATTGCTTAATAATATAGAAAATATATTATCATCTTTTAATATAAAGGGCTTTATAATTTCTAATATCTCTGGCTTTATTCTCTTTAAAGATTATATAGGCAAATATGATATTATAGCAAATTATACTATGAATATTTTTAATACCCACACTGTAGATGAGCTAAAAAAGCTTGGAACAACAGCTATAACTCCATCAGTGGAGCTGAATAAAATTACATTACAGCAATTATGTAGTAAAAGTTGCCTGCCTGTTGAACTTATATGTTATGGAAGAAATATATTGATGAATACATCATATTGCCTTCTTGGAAAAAGCAATAAGTGTTACCCAGATTGTAAAATGAAGTGTAACAACAATTCAAAGTTCTATTTAAAAGATCGACTTGGCTTTAAGTTTAGAATAATTCCAGATAATGTACAAACAGTAACATCAATTTATAATAGTAAAATCACATCTATTGAGACATCTGATTTTAATGTAGATTCTTTGAGAATTAATATTTTGGATGAAAGCATTGAAGATATAAATTTTATAATTAAAAATTGCAAAACTGGTAATAAATTAGAAGGAAAAGATTACACCAATGGAAATTTGAATAGAGAAATTTAATCTTAAGGTAAAAGAAGCACACTTAAAATTCAATATTTAAAGTGTGCTTCTTTTCTAATAATTATGTTCTGCTGTTAAATTTATTATCAAATCCATGTTATCATCATTTGCAGCCTTGTTTCTACGTATCTTTCCGCATTTTTTACATCTAAAAATTATTACAAATCCTTTTTTGCTATCTATTTCTGCCCCTACAGGTTCTAAATCCCCTTGGCATTCTTCTGCCCTATCTCCTGGATTTATATCCACATGTTTTGAATGTAAGCAATATGGGCAGTGATTCCTGCAAGAATAGCCTAACTTTGTTACCTTCTTTCCACAATTTTCACATATAAATTCTTCATCTATTTTTGTAAAATTTCCTGCCATAGTTATCCTCTCTTAATATTCAAATATACTATTTCCTATAAATTCTCTTAGCAATGAGTTTCTTGGTATGAACTCTTCATCTATATCCTCAAAATATTTTAAAAATTCAACTAATCTTTTTGCCTCTGCAAATTCTGGTTCAGCATTTGTTATCTGCTCAAGTAATGGAAGAGCATGCTTCTTTAATACACTTATTTCGTATATTAATGAGGAATTGAACATTGCATCGCAATTTTCTTGGAATGGGAATATATTTTTATTTTCCCCTCTATTTACACTTGCCCATGTATTAAGGGTATGTAGTGCACTATAGCCTCTAAAATTGTTGTCTCTAACTATTCTTCTTAAAAGCCTTGTATCTGTTGTAGAAATTCTGTTACAGTAATCTATATTTAAAACTGTCAAGTCACTTATATATATCTTATATTTTTGCTCCATTGGTATTGATGCAGTTAACTTATCATTTAAACAATGTATTCCTTCTATAACAAGTATTTCATCATCTGCCAACCTCATTTTTTCCCCATTATATATTTTTGTTCCTTCTTTAAAATCAAATGTTGGCACATCAACTTCCCCACCGTCAAGAAGTGTTTTTATATGATTATTAAACAAATCTAAATCAATGGCTTCAAGGCATTCAAAATCATATTTGCCATTTTCGTCTTTTGGATTATCTTTTCTTTCTACAAAATAATTATCTACAGAAATGGTAACAGGTTTAAAACCATTTAGCCTTAACTCTACACCAAGCCTTCTGGCAAATGTAGTTTTCCCTGACGAAGAAGGCCCTGCAATAAGCACCATTTTTACATTTTTTCTTTTAGCTATATCGTCTGCAATATTAGCGATTTTCTTTTCATGTAACGCTTCTGAAAGCAATATAAGTTCCCTTGTATTTCCTGCCTTTATTTCTTTATTTAATTTATATAGAGTATCTACTTCCAAAACTCTATGAATATCTTCATACTCCTCTAAAGTTGCTAGTAATTTTTTATTAGTTTTGTGGTTTGTTAGCACATTTGGAGCCTTCCTTGATGGATACCTTACTAGGAATCCATCTTTGAATTCAACAATATCAAAAATTGTGACAACACCAGTAGATACAGGCATTACACCAAAGAAATAATCATAGTAGTCTTCGCAATAATATAAAGAAACACTCTCCTTTTGTTTATTATCTATTTGTGCAATTCCCCTCAAAGTTTTTTCATTTGCATAAAACTTTGAGGCCTCATCTTTATTCATTATTACCTTTCTAATTTCTAAATCTGCATCTATTATTTCCTGCATTCTCTTTTTTATTTTTTCAATCATTTCAGTAGTAATTTTCATATTATCAATCCTGCAAAACATTGCATCAGATAATTGGTAATTTACGCTAAGCAGAGCCTCGGGGTATATCTCGTGGAGTGCTTTAGCCATTATGTACAAAATTCCTCTTATATAAATTCTATTTCCATCTTTTGTTGTAGTATCTAAAAATTCTAATTTATCCTTTTCTTTTAAATCATAATTCAATGATTTAACTTCATTGTTTATAAGGCATGCTATTATGTTTCTTCCATTTTCTTTTGCTTTTTTTATTTCTTCATTATATTTTTCTATAACCTTCATATTTTCTATTCCTTCCTCTTACTGCATATTCTTTAGGTAATCCGCAATTTGGGCAAATTGCTCCAAATTTAAACTTTCTCCTCTTACATTTGAATTCATTCCAAGAGTTTTCCACATTTGCTCCACATCTTGCTTTTTCTTTGCGAAACCATAGTTTAACAAACAATTAGATAAAGTTTTTCTCCTTTGAGTGAAACTTCTTTGTATTAAGTCAAATAAAAATCTCTCATCCTTAACATTAATACTTGGATTATCTCTTATTTCTAATTTTATTACTTCAGATTCTACTTTTGGGCTAGGTATAAAGCTCTCTTTTGGAACATCTATAACCTCTTCTGCCTTAGAATAATATTCTACTACATAAGTAATTGCCCCTGCAAGCCTTGTACCAGTTTTAGCAGTAATTCTGTCTGCAACTTCTTTTTGTACCATTACTATTATATCATTAATTGCAAATCTAGCTTCCAATAGTTTTATTATAATAGGAGTACTAATATAATATGGTAAATTTGCCACAACCTTAACTTTATTTATATTACATTCCTTCTTTTTCTTCTTAATGATATTTTCCAAGTCTATATTTAAAACATCTTCATTTATTAATTCTAATTTTGAACTATATGTTCCATCAATGTTAAATTTGAATCTATCTTGAAGTATTTCTATCATTCTTTTATCTAATTCTATACACACAACATTACTGCATTTTTGCAGTAATCTATTGGTAAGAACACCCAAGCCAGGGCCTATTTCTATTACTAAATCATTTTTATCCAATTCAGCCGTTTCTATTATTTTATAAACAATTTCATCTCTTACCAAAAAATTTTGCCCTAAACTTTTATTAGCTTGTATTTTATAAGTCTTTAAAATTTGATTTGTTTCATCATATACATTCATCTATTTTTCTCCAATTATTATATTAAAGTTGCACCTATAATTCCAGCATCATTGCCAGCTTGAGCAACAAGTATTTTAGGCGGATTCTCTTTATTAAATAAATATTCGCCACGCTGAATATTAGACCTTAATTTTTCTAATATTAAACTATCGTAGTGGGACATGCTTCCACCTATACATATTGCCTCTGGCTCAAAAATATTCACAATATTTGCAACCCCAACAGTTAAATTCTTAATATAATCTTCTAATAAAACTCTAATCTCATCATTGTCTATATTGGCCATAATTCTTTCCGTTAATTCTTTTGCACTCACATATCCATCTATTCCAAGAATTTTTTGTACCTGAGATTTAAATTTCATTTTAGAACAATATACTTCAAAGCAACCTATATTGCCACATTTACATCTGCATTCATCATCTTTTCCAATCATCATATGTCCAAATTCAAAACCAGAATTTCTTTTAGGTCTTAAGAATTTTCCATCCATGAAAACGGCTCCACCAATTCCAGTTCCAATACACACAAAAACACAATCATCATATTCTTTAAGTGATCCACAGAACTTTTCAGCAATTCCAGCACATTTTCCATCGTTTTCTATTTTAATTGAAACATTTTTTATGGAAGTTCCAAATGCCCTCCTTAATTCTTCTTCTATGCAGATTTCCTTAATACCAAGGTTTACCACATTACCAATTCTTCCATTTTTTGCATTTCCAGGGCTTGCAATTCCTATTTTATCAATCTGTGAAAAACTAATCTTACTGCTTGTAAGAATTTCATTTATTCCACTCACTATTGATTCTATTATATAGTGTTCTAGAGATTTATCTTTTCTATCATTCATATAATAACTTCTTTTTTCAACAATATTGCAATCATCGTCAACCAAACCTATTGCTATATGGCTTCCACCTAAATCAATTCCAAATTTCATTCTTTTTCTTCCTCTCACAGGTAAATACATAAATATTTTACAGCAAAAAGATACCAAAATCAACAAAAAAGCTGTGTAAATCCAAATTTCTTTAGATTTACATAGCTTAAGATAAATTATTGTAATTTATACTCCTGCTGCTGAGAATAAGAAGTTACCCATATATACTTGAATACATGGAACAAGTACAACTACAACAACAAATATTAATAATACACCTACAATTGAGTATACAACCTGTGGTAACACAGCCATTATGTTGTCCATTATATTTTTTATATCTATATCCATATAGTCTAATAACTTGTGCATCATTTCTGACAAGTCGGTTTGCATACCAACCTTTAACATTTCTGTAATCATTGTAGAGCCTAAACCTGCTTTTTCAAATGGTTCTATCCAAGATGCACCAACCAGAATGTTGTTTATTGATGTTTCCACCATAGCCCTCATAACATAATTGCTTACAACATTTTTACTTACATCCAAAGCATCTTGTATTCTCATTCCGTTTTCAAGATTTAAAACCATTGCCCTCATCAACCTTGAAAAATCTAACATATAATTTAATTTTCCAAATATAGGCATCGTATATTTAAAATAATCAAAGTTGTATTTTCCTCTTGGAGTATTTATATAAGAAATTATAACTGCTGCAATAACTCCAACAATTCCAACAGGTACATACCAATGGTTTGCTACCCATTGCAGTGTAGATGCAAACCATAAAGTGATTCCTGGAAGCGTATCTGTTGTTCCAACTTGGTTATAAACGTTCTGTATTGTAGGAACTGTATACAAACTTCCAACGAATAACAATACAAGCAAAGCAACAAGTTGTATTACATTGGGGATAATTATTCCTTTTAATTTTTTTACTGTATCAGTATTGCTATCCAAATATTTTATTGCCTGTTGAAGTGATTGTGTAAGTGATCCAGAAAGCTCTCCTACTTTTATCATATTTATATATATATATGGAAATACATTTGAGTAATATTCCATTGTTGTATACATATATTCTCCTGCTTCTACTCCGGCTAATATATCCTCTATTATGCCTTTAAATGTGATATTTTCTGTACTTTGTATTATTGTGTTTAAAGCATGTATATTATTAAAGTCGGCCTTCTTCAATAAGTAAAAGTTTTGAGTAAATATCATTATATCCCTTGTTGTTATTTTTTGTGTTCCAGCCAAGGCAAGGTTTATTTTTTCTTGCGTTGATTGCTTTTTTCTTCCTCTACCCTGTATGATTGTAGATGAATTGGCGGTTTTCATTATTTCGTCTATATCTGTCACGTTTCTTCTTTTCTTTGTAACTTTTTTCTTTCCTAAGCCATATCCAACCTGAACAATATCAATAGGTAACAGCTCTCCAGCTTTTAGTCTTTTAATTAAAGTTTGCTTGCTTGGACTATCTACCTTATTTCTAACAATTACACCTTCTTTGGTAATTGCTCTATATACATACTCCGGCATATTTTCCTCCTTTATAACAGTTTAATTTTAGAACCCTATTCTATTACCATTATTTTGTTTCTTTATTTTTAGCTGCATTATTGTTCTATTTAATGTTTCTATATTTTTCTCTTCTATTTGTGCTTTTGCCTGGTCTAATGTTATTATATCATCTACAAATAACTTTGCAAGTGAATTTATTAATCCTATACTTCCATTTGCTGAAGCACTTTGTATTGCATCCTCTACCTCAGATACACTAAATTTTTCTTTTCTTATTAATCCCTGAACAATATTATCTACAACCATAACCTCTGGAAGAAGTACCAATTGTCCATTTTTTCCTCTTATTAATCTTTGTGATGTAACAAGCTTTAGTAATGATGCAATTAAGAATTTTACACTTTGTTGGTCAGAAATATCATAAAAGTTTATCATTCTATCGATAGTTTCTGCACAAGATTTAGTGTGTAATGTTCCTATTACTAAGTGTCCTGATTCAGCAGTTTCAATTGCTGCATCCATTGTTTCTCTATCACGAATCTCTCCTATTACTAGAATATCGCAATCCTCTCTTAAACAGTTTTTTACACCATCTTGATATGTTAGCACATCTTGTCCAACTCCAACTTCTTTTTGTACTATAACTGATTTTTTACAATGATGTTTAAATTCTATTGGGCTTTCTAGTGTTAGTATCTTTTTGTTTTGATTTTCATTTATATCATTAATTAATGCACTTAACGTTGTTGTTTTTCCTGAGTTTGTCTTACCAGTAACAAGAACTAACCCCTGTGGTTGGTACATCATTCTTCTTACTATATCTGGAACTCCTAATTGTTCAAATGTTGGTAGAGTATTTTTTATAATTCTTAATGTAAATACAGGAATATCATTTGAAAGTGATACGTTAACTCTGAGTCTCAATCCACCAAATTCGTAAGAAGTATCTAATTTTTTTGTTTCTTTAAATACAGCATCTTTATCTATATTTCCTCTTATAAAATAATCATAGATGTCCACCATATCCTCTGGTGTTAGTGCTCCGCAACCTTCATATTCAATTAAATTTCTTGATATTCTAAGCATTGGTCTTATTCCACTAATTAAATGCACATCTGATGCACCTTTATCAATTGCTGCTGCTAAAATATTATCGACATTTACCATTTTTCTAATGTTCCTTTCTAATTAATAAAATATTAATTTTGAATTCAATTCTTTTAATGTTGTATACCCCTGCATTATCTTATTAAATCCATCAATTACAAGAGGCCTGTACCCTTCTTTTATAGCTTCTTTTCTTATTTCAATGCTTGATTCATCATTTACTATCTTTTCCTTTATTGCATCTGTTACATTTAGTATTTCAAACACACCAATTCTTCCTAGGAATCCACTATTATTACATTGTTCACAGCCAACTACATCATAGGTATGTTTTCCTGTAAAATCATATTCAATTCCATATTTTCTAGCTACACCATTTATTATATCCTTTTCTTCTTGTGTAAATTCTCTTTCTACTGCACAATTTTTACATACTTTTCTTACTAACCTTTGTGAAACAGATGTTGCCAAAGTACTTGCAATATCGTAATTTGAAACTCCAATTTTTCTAAGTCTTGTTATTACCTCAACACTATCTATTGTGTGTATTGTAGATAAAACGTAATGTCCTGTTTGACCTGCCTGCATAGCAATTTCCGCAGTTTCCATATCACGAATTTCTCCAACCAATATAATATCAGGATCTTGCCTTAAAACTGTTCTTAAAGAATCTGAAAATGATGTTTTTGAGTCTATTTCAATTTGGTTCAACCCTGGTATTCTTATTTCTACTGGGTCTTCAATTGTCGTTACGTTTATTTCTGGCCTGTTTAAGAAATCTATAATACTGTATAATGTTGTTGTTTTACCTTCACCAGTAGGGGCAGCAATAAGAACTATACTGTTCCTCTTATCAAAGCTCTTTTTTACAAGTGCTGGATCTTCTGGGAATCCTAATTCAAATATTTGTTGTACATCAGCATTTTTCTTTAATAATCTTAATACGAATTTTTCTCCATACACATTTTTCTGTGAGGAAACACGTATGTTATAATCCTGGTACATTAAAATTCTACCATCTTGAGATTCCTGCTTTTCTTGGTGCATATTGGAAATTGCTTTTAATCTACCAATCAATTGTTGTTGTTTTTCTTTTTCTATTGTAGCTGCAGTTACCAATTCTCCATCAATTCTATATCTTACTCTTACTGAACTTTCTTCGGGCTCAATATGAATATCACTTGCTCTTTTTTCCATTCCAGTTTTTATAATTGAGTCTATAAGTCCTGATATATCTGCATTTACATCTATATTTTCTGTTGCTGTTCCTTCAAGAGAGTTTAAAATTCTTTGTATATTGCTTTCAAAAGTAATATACGTATCCATTACAAACCCTTTATTTAAGAACAATAACCTCATCTGATCAATTGTTCTTTTATTTGTTGTATCTGTAAAACATACTTTTATTTTTCCAGAATCAATTTCAAATGGTATTGCCTTATTTCTTCTTGCAATATCGAGAGACATATAATCAGTTACATCTATTTTTATATCTTCAACTGTTAAATATATTGATTTTTCACCCAAAATATCCCCAATAGATGCAATTAATTGCCTTGGTTCACATAGGTTTAGCTCATTTAAAATATCTCCAATTCTCTTATTTGAATGGCTTTTCTGATATTCCAAAGCTTTATTTATATCTTGCTCTGTTACAATTCCTCTCTTTACAAGTTCGATTCCTATAGGTTGATTTCTTCTATTATCCATTACTCTCATCCTTTCTTTGTCTTATCTTAAGAACTAATTACCAGTATTTTAATGTATAATCTATTTTCTTTATAAATAGTGTTCTATTATTGTAGTTTCCAACACTTATATCTATAGTTATTATATCCTTATCAACATTATTTATAGTTATTGTTTTTTTAGACGCATTAAAAACTTGCACATTTGTTGCAATTTTTACCTGTCCTCTATAAATTCCTTTATCTTCTTCATTGTAAACATACGTTGTACCATCTTCAAATATAACGGTATTGCCATTTTTTACATTTGCATGATTATTCTTTTTAGCATCATTTACAAAATTTACATTGAATTTATTAAATTCAGCAGCAAACCTTGAACTGTCTATTACTAAATTAACATTGCCATAAAAGAATGAACTTATGGATGCCAGTATTCCAACAACAATTGACAAAGTCAAAATATATACAGTTAATCCCAATAAAGTTACACCTTTTTCAGATTTAATTCTTTTTTCCATATTAATTCCTCTCTTTTGATGGGTATTAATTACTATTCTTATATACCTCTCTTACCTTGAGTTTATTCATACTTATTATTTTTGATTTTGTATGTTTTTTATCAATATAATATTTAAATTGAATTGCAACATTTTTCACATTGTTTGATTCTTCTCCATCAATAGATATTGGGCTTACCTCAAATTTTAAAATTTTATATTCATCTGGCAATACTCCTGCCTTACTTCCTATTTTTATTTCACCAGATTGCAATAGGTTTGTTACAAAATTATTTGTCACTTCATCATATGACTTTTCATCTACTTTTTCCAAAATCATAGTTACATATGCGTTTGCATTGGCACTCTTCTGGGTTTCTATTGATAAGCTATAAGTCTTAGATATAAGCCCTGATATAAGCCCCACAAATAAAGCCATTATAATTATTGAAATAACCATATCAATTCCAGTTATTCCCTTTTGACTATTTAATTTTTCTTTTAATCTTATTTTATTCATTCTTTTCCTCCATTGAGGTATCATTTAACTACATAAAAGATAAGAAAATTAGTATATATTAACATTATAATATTTGAAACACCTAAATAAAATCCGATTGGAATTTTTTTCTTCTCATCTTTTACTACATACTTAGATTTTTTTGTTACTTTCTCGAAAATCAACTTAAATGCTATGATTATTAATGTTGTAATTATTGTAAAAATTGTACATGTTTCATATGTAAACATTAGCATTATATTAATTAAAATTAAAACTTCGATTGTATAATTATTTTTTATGTTTTTTCTATAATACATTATATTTAAAAATAGTAAAATAGCAAGAACTAGTAGATATATAACATATCTATAGATACTAGTTTTTTCTATTACATATAGATATATTATATACAAGACTTCAATAATGCTCATATACAGCACTACTTCATTCTGAATTTGTATCCTTTCTTTATCAATTCCACATATTATGAATAATCCTGCGATATAAAGTAATCCAAATATAAAATAAACTAATTTATGTATTTCCAATGTATAAATTTTTATAGATACAGCAAAAAGAACAAAAACTATTCCAGATAATAATTCTAATATGAAATATCTTGGGCGTATTTTTTGTTTACAATATCTGCACTTTCCACCAATAGCCAAATAGCTTAAAAGCGGTATCATATCTAGAAATCCTAATTTGTGATTACAATTAGGGCAAAAAGACCTTGTATGTGTTATGTCTTTTCCAAGTGGTATTCTATACACAGCAAGTGTAAAAAAGCTACCAAATGTTATTCCAATTAAAAAAATATATAAATATAATATTCCTGCCATGTTCTGCATTTCACCTATCCTTTAATATTAGCAAAAGGTTACCTCAAACAAAATATTAAATATTTTGTAAGGTAACCTTACATTCAAACAAAAAGCTTTTTGTTCGTAAAAAACTTATTATAATAGGCTGTTTATTAAATCACTACCTTGTCCTAAAACGTTTTGTTCATAGTTTGCAGCATTTTGATATTGTGTTCTTGCATCTTTAGCTTTGCCTATAACACCATTGTTTGATAATACTAAGCTGATACTTACACCTGCTAATATTAATAGAACAACTATAGTTACAACTAAAGCTACTAATGTAATACCCTTTTCTTTCTTGAACATAATAAATTTCCTCCTTTGATAATTTTTTGTATATATTTATTTAATTAAATATAACCTATGTTATTATTTCAATCCTGTATTATTATAAAAATGATTTGTAGAATCAGGATTTGAAGTATTATTTCTTATAACAGTGTTCTGATTTGTTCCTGTTTCACCATTTGTTTGGTTAGTTTGGTTTGTCTGTTCAGTAACATTTGCAAATGGATTTGCTTTTCCTTGGCTATAAGATTTATTTTTCTTATAAAAATCCAATTGTGACTCCGTTATTTCCTTTGTTATTGTTGTGCTACCAGTTGTATAATCGGTAACATTCTGACCTATTTCATCTTTTATTGTATTAGATGTTTTGTAAGCTTCAACTGTACTCGGAATTATTTTATTTGTTGGTATATAATCATAAAATATTGCTCCTAATATTACCAATATGGCAACACACAAAATTAAAATTATAATTATTTCCTTTAAAATTGATTTCATTAATACTCTCCTTCAAAAGTTTTATTTTGCAGCTTCATCTATTCTATTTACATCAACATTGCTATTTTTTTCTACAAAAGATTTTACTGTTTCAGTATTATTTTCTGTAGATGTTGAATTAGATGATGAAGAATCTGAATTGCTTGAATCTTTGTCTATGTTTGAATTATAAGATGAACTTGTTATAGATTCTGGTTTTATTCCTATATTTGAAACCGTAAATTCAGCGCTAACTTTTTCTTCACTTGAAGTCATTTTGAAGTTTTCTATTGTAAACAACAATTCTGAATCATTTTCTAGGCTTTCAATGTAATTTATTATTGGAATGTATTCTCCTTCAACTTTGAATGTTAATGTATACTTATTTTCTGCTCCAGATGGTTTTGCTTCCCACTTTAATGTCAATCCTTGATTTGTAGCATACTTTCCAACTTTATCCCATAAGAATTCCATCGAATACGTCTGTATTTGATTTGCTTGTTTTATTTCATCATCAGAACTTAAACTTGCAATATCTAAATAATCACTTTTGCTTTGAGTTAACAGCTTAGTAGCATCATCTAAATCACTTACCTTTTTTTTGTAGGTTGTGCTCTTTAGCTCATTTAATTCATCTATGCTTGCTTTAATTTTTGCATCTTCCACTTTTATATTTGGTATACTAAAAACTCTAAAATCTCCAATAGTAAGTCCTTTTACCATTACAATAATTATAAAGGCTGTCAAAAGAACGGAGAATACTGTCATTAAAATACTTTTCATTATTCATCCCCTCCTATCGGTAAGTTACCTTCTATTGTAATCTTAACTATGTTTTCTTCTTTTGTTGCCTCAGAAGAAACAACACTTGAAGGTTCTAATACACCACTTGATTTTAATAAAGCTTTAAAATATGCTAATTGTTCATATTTTTCTGATTGTGCTTGTATTACAATTTTCTTTCCAGTTGTATTTTCAACTGAAGTTAATTGTACAGCTTTTGGTATATTATACATAATTCCATTTAAGAAATTAGGAATCGAGTTTTTTTGTTGTTGTTTACTATTAATTTGCTCTTTTATATTTTTCAAATTAGTTGTCAATGTGTTATATTCAGATGTTTTAGTCTTAACACTAGAAGTATCTGCTTCAATTAGTTTTATCTGCGCGTTTATATCATTTCTTACATTTTCAATTTGTTCATTCTTCTTTGCAATTTCCACCTTAATATAGCTTGCAATTCCAACATAAGCAACTGTTAATATTATCATCCCCGCCAAATCTCTAGTAAGCCATAATTTTATTTTTGATGAAGGAATATCAAAACTCAGTTTTCCCTTTTTACCATCATTTTGTTTTTTAGGGTTCCCCCCTCCAACACTAACATCTGCATTCAATATTTCTGGAAGTCTTGCAAAAAAGCTCTTCTTATTGAAGTTAATCTCTTTTATTCCATAACCTAAACCTTGTAAAGCAAGAGCAATAGCAGAGTTTACTTCAATGTAGTCTTTTATGTTTATTTTTCTATTATCTTCTAGGAAAAATGGTTTCAAAATTTCGCATTTTACACCAGATAATATTTCTTCAAAATACAAATCTATATTATTTATTACGCAAGCTGTTCCAGTGATTAAAACCTTATTTATTTTAAACATACTTGAATTAATAATATCTTTAACTTGTGAAGCTATACTATACAATGTTGGAATTATATCTTGTAAATATTCATTTTCAGTTTCTTGCAACTCTTGTCCATCCATGGTATAAATTGTTGTGTTTTTGCATATTTCATATGCTTTAGAATAAGAGTTAACCTTATGCCCAATGCTATCCAGTATTTTTCCTGCACCAACTTGTAGTTTTCTTACATCATAAATCTTTTGTCCTACTAATATAGTAGCAACTGTTGTATCTTCCATGTTTACTATTATTGTATTTTCATTTTTGTTTAGTGGGGCAATGTTTGCAATACTCATAGAAATAGGTGTTATCGTTCCTAATCTCTGTTCATCAAATAGTTGAGTAAGTTTGCTTATTTTCACCTTATCTACTGATATATTTATAACTTTTATTTTTTCTTTGTCTTCTTCGTCATTTACAAGTGCATACCTTGATTCTAAAGCGTTAGGGTTATTCTGTTTTTCATAGCACAATGATTCAAATTCTGTCTCTATTGCTTTCCCTAAGTCTTTTGAACTTAACAAATTTGACATATAAAAGAAATCATACATTTCTTCTGATAAATTGACGCTTATAGGAATCTTAAAGCTAAAAGTTTCAGAAATTATTTGTTTTAAAGTTTGTTCCAAATTAGTATATGATTTAATGCCAAAAGCATCAACTTTAAGGTCGTCTTTTTCCCTGGTGATCTTTGCATATTTAATTATGTTCTTATCTATATATATACCTAAAGAGCTAGCCATAAAAATTCCTTTCATTAGTTTTTTATTATTATATTTCACAAAATTAGATAAAAAATTCAAAATTCTTTTATCAATTTTTGGAATTATTAAGTTTTAATCATATTTACATTACTATTTTATCGTTTTTTCGAAAAAAGTCAACATTTTTTTCTAATAGTAAAAAAAATGTAATATTGTAATACTTTTGTAATATTTGCCTAAAAAAATTGATAGATTTTTTCAATCTATCAATCTGTTTTTATTTTATTAACGCAATTATTAAGATTAATATTCCAAATATTACCCTATAAATGGCAAATGCTTTAAAACTTCCTTTTTGTAAATACTTAAGCAAAAATTTAATAACGAGCAATCCAACAATAAAGCTTGCAATTACACCTATTATAAATGGAATATCAAACACAAATTCCGAAAATTTTAGCACTGTTGCTGCAAACACTATTGGTGTTGATAACAAAAACGAATACTTAGCTGCAGCTTCTCTTTTTATTCCCATTGCTCTTGCAGTTGTCATTGTAATTCCAGATCTCGATACACCCGGAACAAACGCTAATGCTTGTGAAAAACCTATTAAAAAGGTTTGTTTTAGGTTCATCTGTTCATAGTCAATTGTACTTTTTGATTTTTTATCTACTACATATAACACTATTCCCATAATTATTAATGCTATTGCAATTATTATCGGCCTATTTAAAAATCCTGAACAAAAATGGTCTAATAAAAATCCAATTATTCCTCCAGGTATTGTTGCAAGAACAATGTACCAAAACATTCTTCCTTGTACAGTTTTTTCTTTCTTTGTAACATACAAAAAACCACCTTTTATAAGCTCTATCCAATCTTTAAAAAAGTATATTACTATTGCAAGTAATGTTCCAAAATGAAGTGCAACATCGAAAGATTCTGGTATATTCCAATTAAATATCCATGGTATTATTGTTAAATGTGCCGAACTTGAAATTGGCAATAGTTCTGTTAAACCTTGCACAATTCCTAAAATTAATGCTTGATATATTTGCATATTATTTCCTTCTTTCCTATTAATTATATTTCTCTATTAAAACTATTATCTGACTTATTTAAAAATTCCTGTTGTCTTGTTTTTTTCATATTTTCTATTACTTCTATATCACTATTATTAAGTTTTCCAACCAGCCTGCATGTATCATCTAAGTGGGCATCTATCGTTTTTTCTTTTCCAGTCAGTGTATTTCTTTTTCCTTTTTTCTTTTCCTCTTGTTTTATTTTTGGTTTGTTAATCAAATCTATTATTGGTGCAAAAATATTTTCATCGTACACTTTGTCATATATTTTTGCATCTTCTTCTATTGCAATATTAACATAATTTTTAGCTTTTTCTGTCTGCCCTTTTATCATTGCAATTCTCGCCAAATAATAATACGCTCCAGACTCAATTTCTTCCACATCAATACATTCCATAAAATACTTTTCTGCTTCTTCTAAATCACCGTATAGCAAATTTATTTTTCCCAAACTATATCGTGCATGGTACAAGCTACCATTTAATTTTGCAGCTTTTTCATAATATTCTTTCGCTTTCGAAAAATCATTTAAAAAAGTATATGTCATTCCAAGATTATAGTATAAATTATAATCAAAAGGCTTATGCTTCAGTGCATTCATATACACTTGCACAGCTTCCTTATATTCCCTTTGTCCACTCAATATATCTGCAAGTAGCATACTCGCTTCATAGCATTCAGGATTTTTCCTTAAAATTTTTGATAAATTTTCTATAGCAATTTCTTGCCTTCCTATATAATTATACATCTGGCTTATTTTAAGTATTAAACTAGAATTATTTTCATCTTCATTTGCAACTTTTTCATATTCTTCTAATGCTAATTCAAAATTTTTCTGCTTTTCATATACTCTTGCAAGTAATTTATGCCCTTTTATCGAATCTGGATACTTTTCAGTAAGTTCAAGCAAGCATTTCTTTGCATTATCTACTTTTCCTATGTAAGCATACATTCTGGCAGACCATATAAAAAATACTTCAGAGAATTCTATTTTTTTAGAATATTCTAACCAAAATATCAATATTGGTAATATAACCGATATTATATAACTTAATATTTTAAGAAAAACGCTACAATTTTTATTAAATATAAGCTCCAAAAATCTAATTACAATTCCAATAAATTGTAAAACAATTGCATATACATATGTTGTATCATTTTTTCTAAGCAATTCAATAAACATCAATATAAATAATGTGAACGCAAACAGGTAAAAAATCATTTTTTCAAACATTTTCTGCCTCCATTATTTATTAACAAAATTTTTCTTATAATTTTGTATAGCCTCTTCTATTATTTTTTCAGCTTCTTCTTTTCCCATCATTTCATCCACAGTTGTAACTTTTCCTTCTAACTGTTTATAAACTTGAAAAAAGTGCTTTATTTCTGCAGTTATTGATGATGGTAACTCAGAAATATCATTATAACAATTTAAAAATGGATCTTTTTTTGCAATAGCTATAACTTTTTCATCTTCCTCATTACTATCTGTCATTCTCAAAATTCCTATAGGATAGCACTCAACTATTGTAAGTGGGTAAATAGGCTCATTGCAAAGAACAAGTACATCCAATGGATCGTGGTCACCAGCATATGTTCTAGGAATAAAACCATAGTTTGCAGGGTAATGCGTAGCTGTATATAAAATTCTGTCTAACTTTAATAAGCCTGTTTCTTTATCAAGTTCATATTTATTTTTACAGTCCTTTGGTATTTCTATTACAGCTGCAAAATCGTCCTTCTTAACTCTTTCTTCTTTTATATCATGCCAAATATTCATATCTTCAACCTCTTTTTTTATAAATTTAGATTTTAAAGGCATCCATAACCTTTCACTATTCTAAGCTATTTATAAAAAAAAGTCTAGCCCTATTAGAAATTTTTTATTTTCTCTTCTTAATTAGTTTTCTACACATTCTATTAAACTTGACTCCCTCTAAAAATTCTAGAGTTTGACTAAGCAACAATCCTTCCTCCATTGCATAACTATTCCATTGTTGCTGTGATGGTATCATATTTACGACCTTCAAATACAATTTTAATTTTTTCATACTTTCTTTATATCTTTCTTCCATCTCTCTCCTCCATGCATTAATATTCTAACACACAGTATTATATTTTTCCAGCAATATTAATTATGTTTTTATATATTGTATATTTTTTATTTTTATGATAATATAATTATATTATTATAAGGAGAAAAACAAATGAAAATTAGTAATGAATTTTTAGAAAATTTAAAAATTGCTTTAATAACGAACAATCAAAATATTTCTTTACTAGAAAATAATATAATAAACTTAAATAACAAAAACTGTGATACCTCAGATTTAAAAAAAGTTTCGGATAATTCTAAGGTAATAGAAAACTTCCTTTGCTCTATTATTCCATTGCTTGAAGAACATTTTAAAAGTGAACTAGCTAATAAGAAAGATTCTTTAATAAATACAAAAAACAATCCTAATTTAATTGAAAATACATTAATAATTTCGGAAACAAGAGGAAAAGTTTTTTTACCCTACTACATACAGGATATTAAAAATTTAAGTAATGAAAATAACTCTCCTATTGAAGAAATAATAGAAAAAGATTATTCTATTCCAATTTCAAACTACAAATCTTTGGCTATTTCAAGGTTTAGAGAAGCATTTAATTTAGCTCGTAAAAAGGAGAAAAAATCTTTAAAATATTCTTTTGACTTAGCTACTGAACTACTTTTTAATTATAATCTACACCCTGCAATTATTTCTGCTTGCAGAAATTTGGATGAGTTAGACATTTATCTTGATTGCCTTGATTCTGATGAGACAGACAAATTCTCATGCTTCAATATTGTATTTGAGATTCCACCTGTTATTTATAAAAACAAATAATTATTATAAAAATAAAATATAAAATGAGACTTGAATTTAATTTCAAATCTCATTTTTTGTTAATTTCTCTTTATTATAAAGTTTATTGAATCTGTTGTTAATGTTTCACCATTTTTATTGCAAAGGCTGTATATTACTCTATATGTACCATTTACAGCATCTTTCCCAATTTTTATTTTGTTTTTTATTCATCTTTCCTCCTCAATTGCTCATAAGCTAACCTCTTTAATCTCCTCTTATTCCTTCTACTTCTTACTTTTTCGCTCTGCATAAAATACATAAGTAAAATTATCGCTACAATTATAATTATCATTTTATTTTTTAAAGCAAGTACAATATTCCCTGCTCTAGGGAATTTTCTTATTACCTTACCCTCAATAGTTTTATATGTTATTGCCTGGTTATCATCTCTATTATTATCCCCTTTAGTTTTGTACTGTATTTGTCCGTTTTCTTCAAACTTTTCAGAAATTCTATGAGCTATAACATTCTGTCCCTGTCTAAATAAAATTATGTCTCCTTCATTAATCTCATTTTCCTTGACATTCTTTACAATTACAATATCACCAATCTGGAGTTCCGGAGTCATACTTCCTGAAATTATTACATAGGTTTTTATCCCTAAAAAGCTCGGAGTTTTTTATTGCATCATTCGTAAATAGTTTCATCCATACCGCCTCTCTTTGCATCTTTAATCTTTTGTAGCATCAATTGCTAAGTTTATAGTGTAATATCCTTCATCAGAGATTCCCACTTCAGTATCTAATTTATCCCTATCTTCCCAATACCACTCTAAAGTAAAAATATTTACAGAATCCTTCACAACATTAACATTATTTACGTCCAAACCATCTATTGTCACATAATTATCTTCATTTCCCCTAATATAAATATTATCCATCTTAAGCTTATACTTCATATTAACAAACTTTTTCATATAATCTGAAAATTTAATATTATACACTATATTATCATTTGAATTATTCTTTATATAAAATTTATAGGAACCCTTTGAATGTGGAGCAATTATTTTTTCACCATTAAATTTTTGATTATTAAAAATATTCAATCTTGTATTCTTTCCTATCTCCACATCATTTTCCGATACAATTATTCCATCTGTGCTAATACTTCCAGATGTTGTTGTAGCATTAATCCCAATCCTTCCAATTTTCCACACTAATAATATTAGCAAAACCATTATAATAACCAACAACACATAAATTATTTTCTTTAAGTTTTCTCTCGAAATTTCACCTTTGTTTTCCAATTCTATGGCCTCCAATTTTTCATATTATCTTGTTTTCAGCTTAATCATTTACGATTGCTTTTCTTAACTTTTAGAGCTAAATTTTTCACATCGTTTCGATTTCAGATCAATCATTTTATGATTACTTTTCTTAACTTTTAGAATCAAATTTCTTACATTATTTCATTTTCAGAATATACTCACAAAAAGTGGCTCCTTTTGTCAATATATTCTATAAAAGCTCTATCATATTTGGTAGAGCTTTTATAACTTTTATTTTAGTTAGCTTGTTCAACACTTACACTTGCTTTTAATGTAACCGTTGGAGTTGTTGTTCCAAGATTTGTATCTGTTTCATCATTTCCGTCAAAAGCCCATCTCCAATATACCTTTGTACCATCTGCCTTAGCTCCAGCTTTAAGGTCTGCATTTGTAACATTTACACTTGGTAATGAATTTGACCAAGAATCTTCATTATCCTTAGTTGTTGTAAATTGCAATGGAATACCTTCAGCACCGGTTAATGTATATGTTACAGAATATGTAGCATTTACTTCAGAAGCATTTTCAATAGATACTAAATTAAAGCTTCCCATTGTTCCAGGAGCAATTAAACTTCCATCTATTGCACTTACATTTTTTTCATCAGTACCATCAGTATTTGTAATAGTACTAAATAAATCAACTGTAAGCTCTTTTGTTTCTGCTTTTGCAATATCTTCATCATTTATCTTAATTGACCATAAAGCAACTTTTGCAGTATCAGTACCAGTTGCAGATGTTGTATATTTTGCATAAGTACCAGATACCAATATAATTGCAAGTACAGTAACAAGTAATACAAATGCCATTAATTTTACTAATTTATTCCCCTTCATTTTATCCTCCTTTCTTTCGTTTTTATTTTATCCTATAATAAGAATTATCTTCCTATTATAATGTTAAGAACTAAGTTATTTTTTCATCAACTCTTCATTTTGTTTTTTTAATTTTTCAATTTCTTCTTCCATTCTTTCATGCTCATTCATCTTTTTTAGCAATTCCTCTTTTTCTTTTCTCGAATCAGATGATTGAAGAAGAATTATAATAATAATTGGTATAGATAAACATACAATCATTCCAGCTGGAGTCTGCACAAACATAGCCAAATTTCCCAACCTAGCAATTTTCAACTTAAATACACCCTCAACTTGCTCTGGTAGCACATATCCAACATCCTGAGTTGTATTATTATCTCCCTTCGTTACATACTCTTTTTTTCCGTCTTTTTCAACCACTTCATCAATTCTATGAGTTATTACCACATCACCATCTTTAAAAGCAATTATGTCACCTTTTTTCAAATTTTCTGCATCAGTCTCCTTCACTATAACTACATCACCTGGTGAAATTTGAGTCTCCATAGAGCCTGATAACACAATAAATGGCTTCCATCCCCAAAATGATGGCACTTCATCTGGATGCACATATGAATCCACAAGTATTGTAGCACTCACAAACAATATTGGTAACAATATAAGTAACAACAATACACTAACAATCTTCTTAAATTTTTGCATTTTTCTATTCCTTCCGACAAAATTCTTTAATTCGATTATAACATCTTTATTTTATATTGTCATCAAAAAGCAAAAATTTAACACATTTGTAATATTTCTGTAATAATAAATTTTCTCACCCATTTTTTACCTTTTCAGTTCACTTTTTTCACTTTTTTTCAAAAAATAAAAAATAAGTATTGACAAATATAATTCTCTTGTAGTAAAATATTATTTGTTAACCAGTAATGAACATATGCAGATGTGGCGGAACTGGTAGACGCACAGGACTTAAAATCCTGCGGTTGAATAAACCGTGCCGGTTCGATT
>CAKOXG010000015.1 GCA_934130025.1 uncultured Clostridia bacterium | reverse complement strand
CACTTGAGAATATTTCGTTTAAGATAAACGAAGGAGAAATGGTCGGATACATTGGACCGAATGGAGCTGGAAAGTCTACTACAATTAAGATTATGTGTGGAATTTTAACACCGGATTCGGGCAAATGCATTGTAAATGGTATGGTGCCATATAAAGATAGAAAGGAATATGTAAAAAATATTGGAGTCGTTTTTGGCAACAGGTCAGGACTCTGGTGGGATGTGCCAGTAGAAGATTCATTTGAGCTACTAAAAGAAATTTACAATATTCCTGATGAAAAGTATAAAAAGCAAAAACAGCTTTTGACTGAAATGCTTAATATTAAAGAGATAATTAGGACTCCAACTAGACAGTTGAGTTTAGGGCAAAGAATGAGATGCGAAATTGCAGCAGCTTTCTTACATGATCCAAAAATTGTTTTCTTGGACGAACCAACGATTGGATTGGATAGTACGTCTAAGATTGCAGTTAGAGATTTTATTAAGAAGATAAACAAAGAAAAAAATACTACCATAATTCTTACAACGCACGATACAGGCGACATAGAAGCCTTAACTAAAAGAATAATTTTAATTGGAAAAGGCAAGCTTTTATTAGATGGAAGTTTGAACAGCTTGACCAAGAAATACAGCAATAAGATTTTAAATGTTCAATATAATGGAAAGTTGCCAACTACAATGCCTCAAATGGAAATATTAGAAAAGTCTAAAAACGAGGCGAAAATACAGATTGATGAGAGTAAGATAAAACTTGCTGATGCAATCAATTTTTTATCAAATAATTTAGAAATTCAAGATTTAGAAATAAAAAACACAAGCATAGACAACATTGTTGCAAATCTATATAAAGAATACAAGATTTAATGTGAAAAACGATATTACAAGATATTACAATATAAAATACGAAGTATGAATTAAGATTTATATTAAAATAATAAATTACATTAAATTAAATTAGAAAGAGAGGATTTATATGGAGAATACAGCATTGATTGTAACTAAAGATTCTAGAAATAAGAGATTTAATTTCAGAAGAAAGATTACCACAATAATTAATAAAAAAATTAATACAATAAAAAATAACTGCAGAATTTATATTGCATATTTTAAAATGAAATTCTTGAATGAGATTCAGTACAAAATTGCGGCGATTGCAGGAATTCTAACTCAATTCTCGTGGGGCTTCATGTATGTAATGCTTTACACAGCATTTTTAAAAGAAGGAACAAGTGATTATTCGGTTTCTCAAATGTGTACATATATTTGGCTTACTCAAGCCTTTTTTACAATGTTTAATATATGGGCTCTGGACAATGAAATACTGGACGAATGTAGAACTGGAATAATATCAACAGAACTTATAAAACCAGTTGACCTTTATTACATTTGGCATTCCAAAACACTTGGAACGAAACTTGCAAAAGTTACACTTAGGGCAGTTCCTATTTTGGTTATTTGTAGTATGCCTTTCATGGGACAATTTAGATTGATGCCACCGGTAAGCTTCGGGGCACTATTGCTATCAATACTAACATTTATTATATCAGCGGGAATAATGCTTGCTTATATAATGATAATGTATGTCGCGGTTATGAAAACGGTTACCTCACAAGGAATGAGAACGGCTTTCTATTTGGTATTTGATTTCTGCTCAGGCGGACTAGTACCGATTCCATTCATGCCAGAGGTGATAGTAAAAATCCTTAAATTTACGCCGTTCTATTATATGCAAAATATTTCATCAAACATTTACAATGGTTATATAACAAATACTGGCGAAATTGTTAAGGCAATTTTGTTTCAGATTTTGTGGCTGATTATTTTAACTGTAATAGGAAAGAAAATGATGAAGAATCAAATAAGGAAAGTAGAAGTAAACGGAGGTTAATGAAAATTCGCCCATTAGGGATGCCCCTTTTTGGGCGAAAACACCAATTCACAGAGTCTATAAAAAAATTATAACAAAAATAAAAAAGGAAAGGAGTTAGTATAATGTTATATGTTCATTATACAATGAGAGAAGATGAGACTTTATTTAAAATATGTAGCAATGCAACTAAAGGCAGATTTAGAATATAAAAAAGCATTTGCATTATCATTATTCTTTAAAATGTTGTCTGCATTATCTGCACTTGTTTCGATAGTGTTTCTGTTCGACAAGTTTGGAAGCCTTGCTGATTATAAATTTGAAGATGTTTTGATATGTTTTGTAATGTCGTTTTTAGGATTCTCACTTGCTGAATGCTTTTTCAGAAGTTTTGATCATTTCGACAGAATATTATCTAATGGTGAGTTTGACAGAATTTTGGTTAGACCAAGAAGTGTAATTTTGCAGGTGCTTGGTTCAGAGGTTGAGTTTAATAGAATAGGTAGAGCCTTTGTGGCTATTGTAATATTTTTTATATTACTTGCTAGCAAGCCAGAACTCATGCAACCTACTAAATTTGCAACCCTGCTTTTAATGATAATTGGAAATATTGTTGTATATGCAGCGTTATTCATACTTAAAGCTGGAATAACATTTTTTACAACACAAAGCTTGGAAATCATGAATATTTTCACAGATGGTGCAAGAGACCTAACACAATATCCATTAAGCATATATCAAAAATGGGTGCAAAGATTATTTACCTACATAATTCCAATCTCATTAGTAAATTATTACCCATTACTATATGTAATTGGAAAGACAAATAATAAACTTTATATGTTATTACCTTTTGTTGCGATGCTATTTGTTATACCATGCTATGCAGTTTGGAGCATAGGCCTTAAAAAATACAAATCAACAGGGTCATAAACCTAAAAACTTGTGCGAAACAGGGGCGGTACAAATCGGGGATGGAAGAAAAATTGTTCCAGCTGTACCGGCAATATAATAAAAAGAAATGGTGCAAAATTTCCTTCGTCCAAAAACCGTCCACAAACTGTTCATTTATTCTAATATTTTATTAAAGAATTGCTCTGTGCTTATTCCAAAGACTCTATTGTTTCTTCTTAAAAGATACAAACAATTAGGGTCTTTTGTTATTGTGTTTACTTCACTTATGCAAGAAAGGCTTGCTTTAAAGCCTAAATCTTTTATAATTTGTTCAGATTCCTTAGAGATAGAACCAAATGGATATGTGAAGGTGTTAGGAATATAGCCATTGCAATTTTCTTTAAACTCATTTTGAAGCTTGGTTAAGTCCGAGGTTAGCACATCTGTATATGTTTCCAAAGATTCTGAACTTAGCTTCCTGCAACCTTTTCTGCCAGTTTTTAAAGAATGTAAATTGTAGGTGTGATTCTGAAATTCTACACAACTGTCAGTCATAAGTTCAGAGATGTCTTTCCATCTAAGGTAACCATAATTGGGATTGGCTTCATCACTCTTAGTATATGTGTCTGTGTAAGCTCCTACAATTGAGATAACAGCCTTCATGTTATACTTATGAAGAAGTGGAACAGCATAGCTTAGATTATTATAATTTCCATCATCAAAAGTAAGTATTATTGGCTTTTCTGGAAGTGGTGTATCGTTGTAAACATAGTCTATAAGCTGGCTCATGTTAATTGTTGAATATCCTTTGTTTTGTATGTATTTTAAATCATTTTCGAACGTGTCTGGATGAATAATATAATCACCACTTCTAGATTTTAATATGCTATGGTACATTACGATAGGAAGCCTTATTTCACTAGTAGAAAGATTGGAACTTGTATTTTTTACATCTAAATTATTATGATTGGTTATAAAATATAAAAAGAAATATCCAAAAATGAAAATAGCTGCAATTATCATTAAAAATTTATAAATTGATTTTATATTAATATTGTAAATTTTAAAATTATTCATGCTAAATTGTATGATAGAAAAAAAATATTATTCATTGCAATAAAATAAAAAAAAGGATTGATAAAATTATGGGGGATTGATATAATAAAAGTGTGGATTTGGAATTTAAACAGATTAGTATAAGAATATTACAATAATATATAATCAAAAGAAGAGGAGACAAACTATGAAAAAAGGAAAATGGTTAGTGTTAGTTATTGTATTAATGATACTTGTTGCAGGTATTATGATGAGTTTATCAAGCACTTATGCTAAGTATATTACATCTGCAAATGGAGTAGATTCAGCTAGAGTGGCTCATTGGGAAATAAATACAACAAATAATATAAGAGATTTATTTGCATCTTCATATACAAATGTTGTTGCTGGAACTGAAGAGCAAGGAGTTATTGCCCCAGGAACATCTGGAACTTATAGTTTTACTATAGAGGGTGATGTTGAAACAGCATATACATTAAGTATTGTGGCTGATGGAAAAGATGAAGTAAATGGAGCCGTTAGTGGATACAATCCAATAAAATATTCATTTACAAAACCTAACACAGGTGATGATAAAGCTTCTAACCTCACAGTTACAACGAATGGAATGACATTTGAAGAATTAAAATCTGCAATTAATGAAATTGATGATGGAAATACAATACATCAGGCAGGGGCTTTAGGTGGAGACACATATACTATTGGTTGGATATGGGATCTTGATGGAAATAATGAAAATGACACCTTATTAGGAAACTTAGTTTCTCAAGGAGATAAGACAATTAGTTTATCTGTTAGCATAGTTGCAACACAGGCAAATTAAGAGAAAAATATATGCAAAAATTTCATACAAGCATGTTAGAAATATTGATTACTTAAAAATATATTATTAGATATGCTATGATTAAATTTAACTAAGTCGAAAATTAAAATACTAAAAACAAATGAAAAGAGTAAATAAAAACAGAAAGAGAGCACGTAATGTTAAAGAGGAACAAATATGAATGACAAAAGAAGAGAAGGATTAAGGAAAAGTTTGAAAAGCATAATTAATATTATTATTTCAATTATGTTTTCTATAATAATTGTTGGTGCCTTATCACTAATAATTCAAAAATTTGTATTAAAAAAAGAAGTACCAGATGTATTTGGTTATAAAGTATTACAAGTTATGTCTGGCTCTATGTCTGGAGAGTTTGAAACAGGCGATACAATTTTAATTAAAGAAATAAAAAATGAAAGTGATTTAAAAATAGGAGATGTAGTAACATATAAAATTGCAAAAAATACATTGGTTACTCACAGAATAGTGTACATAAGCAAAACTGGTGAAAATTTAAGCTATACATTAAAAGGTGATGCAAATAATACAGAAGACAGCGAAAAAATAATGTTCTCTAAAATTGAAGGAATGTACGTAAAAAAGTTAAAATTAATTGGTCAAATGATTAATTTTATGCAAAAACCATATGGCATAGTGATTGTATTTACAATACCTATATTATTAGTTATTTTGATTATGTATAATGAGAAAATAAAAGAAGAAAGAAGAAGTAGAAGAAGGGAAAAAAGGCTAAATTATGAATTAAAAAGGAATAAAGAAAAATTAGAAAAAAAGGTGTAAAACTTTATAACACATTATAATATATTTTTAGAATAATAAAATCTATTTTAATTTGTAAAATTTCAGAGTTTTTATGAAGTAAAAGACATTTAAACAAGCTATTTCTATTAAATTTGAAAACAAAAGAGAGGAATGGGAACGATGAAAAAAAGTAAAATAAAAATACTTGGAATAATTTTGATATTAGCTGTAGAGGTAAGTTTGTATTTTGTAGCAGGGACCTATTCAAGATATGTAAGCGTGGCAGATTCCAATACAGCAACCAGAATTGCAAAATGGTCTGTAAAATTAGGTAATGTTGATTTAGCAGGTGGGGAAAAAGATTTTTCATCAGAGTTAGTTTTAGAAACAACAAATACAGCAAAGGTAAAATCTGGTACAATTGCTCCAAATACATCAGTAGAGGGAAGTTTTACTATAGATCCAAATGGTACAGAAGTTGCTATTAAGTATAAAATAGAATTGGGCAAGATATATTACACGAATTCAAAAACAAATGAAACCGTTACAGAAAATGTTCCTAATATAGTGGTAAATAATGTAACAACGAATTTTGGTATTTTAGAAAAAATTTCAGATGGAACATACCAAGGACAGATTGAGTTAGATGGAAGCCCTGTTACTATAACGATTAATGCAGAATGGATAAGTTCAAATGATGAACAAGATACAGCTAATGGGTATTCACCATTAAATGTTATTGTTCCGGTAACTGTTACAGTGGAACAAGATGTATAAGTATGAAGGGATAAGAAGATGAAAAAAAAGAAGAATAGTAAATTTAAAATAATTTTTATATATTATGCTATTGCTTTAATTTTATTAATAAGTGGTATTACTTTTTCAAAATACAAAATGACTGCAACTGGGGAAGCTAAAATAAAAACTTCTAAATTTTCTTTTAAAATAACAGATGAATTAGCGAATGTTGATTTAAATCTTTCTGAGACCTTAACTGCAAACTTGTATTCGAAAGACAAATTGGTGCCACGGAAGTAACGGAGTACTACAATTGGAAATGGACTTCTCGGATATAGAAACTGCTACAGGGTATTCTGTATCGTTAGACACATTAAATTCAAAGATTCCTGAAAATATGAAATTGTATACAGATAGTGCGTACAATGTTGAATTTTCAGGTTATAATGGAATAACAGAGCTTGGAACAAATAAGGTTGTAAGAAATATATACTGGAAATGGAACTATACTACTGTTGATGAAACAAGTAAATGGATGAAAAAAAACATTGTTATAGCTTTAAATATTAATGCACAGCAGAGAACTAATTAAGGTTTTTCTAATAAAATTATAAGAACATTATTATTTGTGAATAAGCAAATAATAAGTAAATTACGTATATGTTTAAAATTGCAATATAATGGTTTTATTAGTATGAAGAAAATTTAAAACTTTTGGATAGGAATAATTTTTTTTATAAACAAAGAAAGGAATGGATTTATAGTGAAAAAAATATTTCAAAGAAAATATATAATTACATTTTTTGTAGTATTATTTATTGCTATATTATCAACTATTGTGTATGGTGCTTATGTAAATAGCATATCTGTAAAATATAGTACTGTTTCTGGTGAAATGATTTGTAATTTTGATGTGGATAAAAATGATTCATATGTAATTAATGGAATTCCATATGTAATTGTAACAGTAAAGAATTATGATGAAAATAATAATATAACGGCTGTTGCTGTTGACTACAACCTTACAATAAAAAACAAGAGTGGTAATGAAGGTACATATATATGGCAGAAAATAGATAATGAAGGTAGTACTAAATATAGTGATGGAATAAGTAATTATGAAGAACAAGAAACAACCAATACATACTCTTTAGGAAATGAGAAAAAAGAAGAAGAAAAATTTAAAATTTTTATAAAGACATCTTTAGAGACATATAAAAATTTAGATTTTAACATTGAGCTTAACTCTATTCAAAAAAATATACAATAGAAGAAGGTATAAAGATGAAATTAAGAAATAAGACAAAATTTATGTTTGCTTTATTTATGCTAATAATATCTGTAGCAACAATATCATATGCAAGATATGTTTTAAATAAATCTATTGATGTAAATATTTATGCTCCACCATCTGATGCAGGAACACTAGATTTTTCTATAAAAAACAATGAAAATACCTATAATGTTTCAAAAAATGATGAAAAGACTACAATATCCAGCAAAGTAATTTTACAAAATAAATATAATATAAAAACAAATTCGTATTATGCTTGGACAACTACCAATGTTGCTCCAACTGATGAAAGCTATGCAGACTTTAGTTTTGAAAATAATGAGCACGAGATTACTAAAGAAAATGCTGAAATTGGAACATATTATTTATGGATAAAAGTCAAGTATATTTCAGAAATAGGAGAAGAAAAAGAAATAGTAAAAACTTCTAAAATGGTAAGTGTAGTTTTAGGAGATATAAAAATAATAATTGATGATACCTCCGAATTTTTAGCAGGAGATGTAACAGCTCAAATAAAATATGTGGGAGAATATAAATATAATACAAAAGCAGGTTATGGAAAAACGGAAGAAGAAGCCATAGCAAATGCAAGTTCAGATACGGCAGATAGCATAACAATAACAACTGAAGAAATAGATACAGAGTATTATATATATGCTGTAGCAGAAAATTTATCAGGAGATAAAATAACTAGTATATTCAAAATTGATAATATAGATAATGTTAAACCCAAAATAAATGAATTAACACCGAGCTTTGCAAGGGTAAAAATAAATTTATCTGATAACAAATCTGGAGTAAAAGAATATGCAATAACTACAACAAATAGTGAGCCAAAAACATATACCAATATATTAGAAGAAGCTAACCAGAAATTAGAAACATATATTAATAATTTAAAAACAAATACTACCTATTATATATGGGTAAAAGATAAAGTTGGAAATGTAACATCACAAGAATTTAAAACATTAAATTTAACTTATGAAACAACCCCAAGTCTAGATATATGGACTAGCACTAAAACTGTAATAAATTTTTGTAATTTGGAAGATGCAACACTTACATATAATTTGGGAGATGAAACTAATTATTCATATAATGAGACAACTGGAATTGAAATTTATGAAAATACAATTGTGAATTATATATTGCAAGATGGAAATAATAAAATTGCAGGAAAAATAAATGTAAGTAATATTGATAAAATTGCACCAAAAGTTAATGTTTCATCAGACTATGACAAAATTAAAATAACAGGAGAAGATGAAGGCTCTGGAATAATAGGATATTTTGTAACAGATACAGAGGTTACTGATATTACAAAAGTGGATTTTACGCCTGTTTCAAATACAAATAATTTAGAATGTGATGTAACAAAAGATTATTTGGGAAAAGATTTGCTATATAATAAACAATATTATGTATATGTAAAAGATAGAGTTGGAAATATATCTAGAGGAGAGGCAATATCTAAAATTGATGTTACAAAGCCTAAATTAGAAATAACTAATATTTCTAGCAATACAAATTCAATAACATTAGTAGTAGCGGCAGAGGATATAGAATCTGGATTAACAGAAAATTACAAATATTATATTGGAAAAGAAGAAGGAATATATGATGCAACTCCAATAGAAACAATAAACACAAAATACACTTTTACTAATTTGGAACATAATAAAACATATTATTTAAAAGTAGAAACACAAGATATTGCTGGAAGAACAAGTATAGTTGAAACAGCTATAAAAACAAATGATTTAACAATTAATATTGAAAATTCAGAAATTACATTTACAAATGCGTTTTGGACGAGAAATACTCAAACTGTAACATTAAGAACAACAACCAATTATAAAATGAAATACCAAATAGTAAAACAAAACGGAACGTTAGAACTTTCAAATGCGTATTGGAGTGAAGCAATTTCAACTGGAACCAAGGTTACGGGCTTAGAACATGGAGATACATTATATGTTAGATTGTATGATGGTACAAATAATTCTAGCAATTGGGCTACTTATAACGTTATAAATGCTATGATGGTCAATTATCCAACATTAACAGAAGAGCAAGTACAAAAAATTGCAATAGCAAATTTCAATATATTAACATATTCAGTTAATAAAGATGAAATTCAAGTAGACACCTCAACATATAATTCAAATACATTAACATATAATTATTATATGAAAAATGTAAAAACAAATGAATATAATTTAGTAATGACATCAAGTACATATAATGAAAAAGTAACGATTAGCCAACCACAGGAAAATCAATTGTATAGTACTATTTGTATTCAACTAAGTAATAACGAGCAAGGTACACTAAAAAGAAGTAAAAATAAGACGGTAACAATAGCAAATGAAATTATAGAAACTGATACTATAGCAGATGAAAATAAAACGTATATTGATAGTGAATACTATACTGCAGTTGTGCCTAAAGGTTTTAAAGTATCTAATAAAACAGAGGAAAATACAATATCAAATGGCTTGGTATTAAAAGATGAATATGATAATGAATTTGTATGGATACCAGTACAAAATGCTATATATAATGAAACAACAAAAGAATTATCAACAACTCAATATTATACTCCAATGGCAAGAAGACAAAAAGACAATTCAGATTATTTTGAAAAGATATATTATTCTTTCAATGGAAATATTGCAAACGGAAATGTTAAAGATTCAATATATAGATTGGGCGGAGGAGCTTACATAGAACCAGCTATTATTACAGGTAGTACTGCTGATAAGTATACTTGGAATATTGGAAATCCATTGGGCAGTATGTATGATGCTGAAAAAACAACATATAACAATATTTTAGGCTTTAATTCTTTGCAAGATTTTGGAAGCTATTTAAATTCTGACTATACTAAAATGGTTACATCAGTTGATAGAAATGGCGGATTTTTAGTTGGAAGATATGAAACAACCCAAAATAGTACTGGGGTAATAGGTTCAAAATCAGGAGAAAAAATTTTTAGTAATCAAAACTGGTACCAGCTATATAAAGCTCAAGATAATAGGTTAAATGGAAACAGCGTATATCATAATTCAACAGTTGTAAAAACTTCAATGATAACAGGAAGCCAATATGATGCTATGATGAATTTTGCCATTAGTGGAAAAGATAAAGCAAAAGTTACATCAACAAGTTTAGAGTATGGAAATAAAACGGGAAGTATTGCTGTAGCCGGCAGTTATGAAAATGATAAAATTAGCAATATATATGACTTGATTTCAAATGTTTATGAAGAGACAATAGAGTCAAGTGGAATATCACAAAGAATTGTAAGAGGTGGAGCATTTTTCTATAATGTAACTGGAAAATCAGCTTCAATAAGAACTGGAATGAACTCAAATGATAGTGCAGAGGCTTATGGTTCGAGAATGGCAATATATTTGCTAGATTCAACAGATAAAACAGCGCCTACATTTGAAGTAAAAACAACTCCAGGAGTAAATAGCATAAAAGTGGATGTTATAAATGTAAAAGATGAGTCAGCTATAGGAAAATATTATTATTCAATTTCATTATCTGGAGATGGTACAACGTGGGAAGACGAAATTGTATCAACCTCAAGTACACACACTTTTGAAAATTTGCATCAATCAAGGTTATATTATATAAGAGTAAAGGTTTCAGATGAAGTTGGAAATGAAAGTGGATATATTGTAAAAAGTGCAAATACAAATTCTATGAACATTTCAAATGATGATTTATACATTAGAAGCTTTTATGGAAAGAATCCAAATTGCGTTGCAATACTTGCTATGGGACAAACATATGAAGAAGCGGGATTTAAAATTAAATATAAAGTGTTGGAAAGCGAAGAAGATTTAATTGATACAACTAATTTAGATTCAAGTACATGGAATACAGGGAATGTAATTAAAAACTTATCAGATAGTAATGTGATATTAGCAAAATTGGCAGATAGTAATGGAAATGAGCAAGACGATTACTCGGTATTTTATTTGGATGGATATTCTGAAGAATTTTCGCCAATATATTCAAAAACAAGTAAATATACTGACACAGATGGAAATACAGCATATATTCCAGCAGGTTTTAGTGTGGGCATATCAAGTGGAATAAACACAATAGAAAAAGGGCTTGTAATACAAGACGAAAATGAAAATCAATTTGTATGGGTTCCAGTAGAAAATGCAATAAAAAATGCTTCAACAGGTATAACAGAAAAATATACTCCAATGGCAATGAACCAAAGTGGCAATAATAGCAAATATTATGAAAGCATTTATTATAATATATCGGATAGTGGAGTATTTTCTTATAATTTAGGATATAAAATTGGTGGAAATGGATATAGAGAACCATCTTTAGTAACAATTAACGTAAATGGGGCAAATATATATACATGGGACATTGAAAATATTTTAATAAAGACTGCGAATAGAGACACAAATAAAAGGTTCTACAAAGTTGGAGCAGGATATGATTCTGCTGAAGAATTTGGGAAACATATGAATGAAGAATATTACAATATGATAAATTCTGTAGATAAATACAAAGGCTTTTATATAGCAAGATATGAAACTAGCGTAACTGGCACAGAAAAGAATGGTATGGTTGTAAGTTCACTTCCAAATAAAACTCCATATAAAAGTGCTACCTGGTATTACATGAATTACTATCAAGACAGCAATAGATATACATCAAATCCGTATTACAATTCAAAAAGTGTTGTGGCAAACATGATATGGAATGCTCAATATAATGCAACAATAAATTGGATATTTAGAGGAAAAAATAGTAGTTTATTAACCAATACAAAAATTGGTTCTCATGCACAAATAGCTAATACTGGAAGTACAGAAACAGATATTATAAATAATATATTTGATTTAGCAGGCAATATATCAGAAACGACCATGAGTGTAAATTCAGCTTCTTATAAAATTGTAAGAGGAGGAAATGGAAAAAACTGTAATGCTGTAAAATATATAAATCAGGATGCAGGAACATTAAGTAATCAATATGGAACCAGAATGGCTCTTTATATTGTTAATGAAAACGATGACACAAGCCCATATTTGGCTAAAAGAGAAAACGGAAAAGATAAAGATGGAAATGTAACTTATGCTGAGCCTTATGTAAAATCTAATAGTATAGATGTAAAAGTTACGGCTTATGACCCAGATAATACAGATGGAACATTAGGTTCTGGTATAGCAAAATTTGTATATAGTATAAGTAGTACAACAGATGAAAATGGTAATTATATTAATTATAAAGATTATATTCATTTTGGAAATACATACACGTATGAAGCACTAAGCCAAGGAACAACATATAATATGAAGGTTACAGTATATGATCATAGTGGAAGAACAGCACAAATTGATTTAGGAACTGCAACTACCACATATTACAATATAGATAAGTCGGAAGTTTTTATAGATGCAATATACGGAGCGAATGGAAATGGAACAATATATGTAGATTTTGCTGACTCATTTAAAGAAACAGACAATTATTATATAGAATATCAAGTGGGGAAACAAGGTGCTTCATATAACGAAAATGGAAAATGGATGAAGACTACACTAAAAAATCCTCAAACAGGAGTACAAATTGATGGATTGTCAGTTGGAGATATTGTATATGCAAGAGTAACAGATGGAACAAATGTCCTAGAAATAGAAGAAAAAACAATTGATGAAGAAGGCAATGAAACAATAACGAATTTAGGAACATCAATATATACTTTTAATATAACTCAGCTTGAAAGTTATTCTAATACTTATGAAACTAAATCAGATTATAAAGACATAAATGATGATATAGCTAAAATACCTACTGGATTCGCAATAAATAATTTACATAATGAAATAAAAGATGGTTTGATTATAAAAAGAATAAAAGATAATAATGGAAACATCATAGAAGATGGTGACGAATTTGTATGGATTCCTGTTGAAAATGCAATATATGATGAATCAAAGAAAGATGAATTGGCAAGTAGTTCATCAAGTAATAATATGTATAAGCCAATGGCAAGGTTACAAAGTGACTATGCTACAACAGCCTCAAATTACTATGAAGGAATATTATACAATTATTCAATAAATTACAAGACAGGATCTTATGTAAAATCTACAAAAAGTGTGTTAGGAACTTCTTTACAAAATAGAGAAGTAAGTTTAATTACTGGAAGTAGTACACAATTAGGCTGGCATTACATAAGTGGAACAAATTATGATGCATCGGCAAAGTATTATAATAAAATATTACATTTTAATTCAGTAACTGAATTTGGAACATATATGAATAATGAATATACTCAAATGGTTAAATCTGTAGCCAAAAATGGTGGCTTTTGGTTTGCTAGATATGAAACATCTGCAACATCTGATGGAAAAATGCAATCTATTAATAATAAAAAAACTTATACGGATAATTGGTATAACATGTATTATTATCAAGAAAGTGGAATAAATAGCAACAATCCTTATCATAATAGTTCTGATGTTGTGTCGACTATGGTATTTGGTAGTCAATGGGATGCAATGCTTAACTGGGTACTTACAGGAAATGATGCTGATAAAATATTCAAAGTAATTGGAAATCATGAAGGTGCTGTAGCTACTACAGGAAAATATGGAAGCGATTATATAAATAATATATTTGATACAAGTTCAAATGTAAGAGATGCAACCCAAGAAGCATATAGTACAGCAAATAGAGTATACCGTGGAGGAACTTATGGAATAAATGGTAATACTATTTCAAGTGATCGTGGAATTTCTGGAAGCACAGGAGTAACAAGTATTATGGGAACTCGATGTGCATTGTATTTAAAATAAAAAATGAAGAAATCTATTAGAAAACAATTTGAAGACTAGTAAAAATAAAAAAACATAATATTACTAAAACAAAACGGGGCTACTTTAGCATAAGTAGCCTCAATATTCAAATTTATTTATGATTAATTATGTGCCATTAGAAAGGAATTTTATTAAGGATGAGAGAAAAAAGGAAAAAAAGTAAAAATAACAAAAAATTAATATTTGCCATTATTGGAATTATTGTGCTAACATGTATAATTATACTTTTTATTATCAAAAAAAATTCAGTAAACAATAATTTACAAAATGAAAACGAAGGACTAGCATTATATAATACAACTCTAGGAGAAGAAATAAAAGAAACAGAATATGGAACAAAAATAAATACAAGTATGCAGATAAATACGGATAGAACCTTAGATAATTTAACGATTACTAATATTCAATTAACATATAATTCAGGAATAACAAGCTTAACAGCAAATATTACAAACAACTCCAACGAGGCAACATCTATAAAAACAATAACAGCGAGTTTAGTAGATGAAGAAAACAAAGAGCTTTGCAGAGTGAAAGGAGTTATAAGAGCACTTGGCGTTGGCGAAACAGGTAAATTGAATATTTCAATGTCTGGAAATTATATAACAGCATATAATATAAATTTTCTAAACAATTAAAAATTTATAAAGTAGATACAAAAAATTAGAGCCTTTTGTTATTGTGTTTAAACCACTTATGCAGGAAAGGCTTTCTTTAAAGCCTAAATCTTTTATAATTAATATTGTAAATTTTAAAATTATTCATACAAAATTGTATGATAGAATATTCATTGCTTAGCCTTGACATACCGAAATAGTATGATAAAATTATACAGAGAAAAAGGAGAGAAAATGAATCAAAAAAAACAATTATTAGTTAATACAATTATAATAGCAATAGGAAAATTAAGTACACAGGTAATCTCGTTTTTATTGTTGCCATTATACACTTCTAAACTAACTCCTAGCGAATATGGAACGTATGATTTATTGGTAACAATCTCAACATTTTTACTTCCAATTATTACAATGCTTATGGAAGAATCTATGTTTAGATTCTTGATTGATGCAGAGGATTTTAAGGCTAAGAAAAAAGTTATAACTGCAACTATTTTTTATACTACAGTTGGAGCTTTAGTATTTTGCTTAATTTCGGGAATTGTCCTTGCAATTATGAAGTATGAATATGCTGCTGTTTTCATATTATTTATACTATCTAATATTATTTTGGGGCTGAGTAATGCCTTAGCAAGAGGAATGGGAAAGATAAAATTGTATTCTCTTTCTAACTTTATTTTAGGAGCGTCTACAATTGTTTTAAATATAGTGTTTATAGTTAGCTTGAAGCTTGGAGTAAGTGGACTTTTGTGGTCAAATACTATTGCAAACAGCGCAACTGCCATAATAGTACTATTAAAGCTGCACTTACCACAGTTTATAAGTAAGAAAGATTTAAGCAGGAAGACCCTTTCTGAAATGCTTAGATATTCAATACCACTTGTTCCAAATAATCTTTCTTGGATTATAATTAGTCTGTCAGATAGATTGATGCTAAGCTTTATGACTGGAACAGATGCAAATGGTATTTATTCGGTTGCAAATAAATTTCCAAATATTGTGTATACTTGCTATGGATTTTTTTCAACTGCATGGAAAGAATCAGCTGCTAGAATTTTAAAGGAAGATAATAAATCGGCATATTATAATAGTATTTACAAAGATATTAAGTTTTTCTTGAAGGCAATAGTGTTAGGTCTTATTGCTGTTATGCCATTTGCGTTTCCTATTCTAGTAGATTCAAGTTATGGTGATGCGTATGTGTATATACCGATTTTAGTAATTTCAATTTATTATACGAATATGTCAAATTTTTATGGAGGAATTTTTACAGCTTATAAGGATACTAAGATAATGGGGTCTACAACGGTGATGGCTGCTATTACAAATATTGTAATAAATTTGATTTTTATACCTAAATTTGGAATTTATGCTGCAACTTTTTCAACATTGATTTCTAATTTTATAGTCTATGTTTACAGAAGAGTTAGATTGACTGATTATATAAGATTAAAGGAAAAGTTTAATTATGTGTTCTGGATATTGCTTGTAATTACTTTGGCAAGTTACTATTATAATAATATGATTACGAATGTAATTACCTTTATAGTGGTATTAGCTTACTGCATTTTTACAAATTGGAATTTGTTAAAGAAAATTACGCAGCCAATTATAAATAAGATAAAGAGATAAGGTTATAGTTAAGCCTTAAAGCTAAATTTATGTAAAGGAAAAAATGGTATGGAATTTTCTAAACAAGATGTTAAGAAAGAATTATCGGTAATTTTACCTAAAGAAGATATTTACATAGATGAACCAATGAGTAAACACACTACTTTTAAAATTGGCGGAAATGCTGATGTGTTTGTGAAAGTAAGAAATGAAGAACAAATTTTGAAAATTGTGAAATTTTGCAATGAAAACAATATTCCAATGAACATTGTTGGAAATGGAAGCAACCTTTTAGTAAGGGATAATGGAATAAGAGGAATAGTTGCAAAGATGTGTATGGATTCTTACCATTTTATAGATGAATGTACTGTTAATGTAGAGGCTGGAATGTTAAATGCAAAACTTGCACGAATTTTAATGGAGAACGAACTTACAGGATTTGAGTTTGCATCTGGAATACCAGGAACGATTGGTGGAGCAATTAGAATGAATGCAGGTGCATATGGTGGAGAGATAAAGGATATTGTTGTCAGTTCTATGTATTTGGATTTGGATGATGGGAAAAAGAAAGTAATAGATAATGAAGAGCATTGTTTTGAATATAGAAATAGTATTTTTTCAAAAAAGAATGCTATAATTCTGGAAACAGTACTAAGGTTAAAAAAGGGAGAAAAAGAAAAAATTGAAGCTAAAATGGCTGAAATTTCTGAATCTAGGAAAGAAAAACAACCTATAGATAAGCCAAGTGCAGGGAGTAGTTTTAAAAGAGGTAGTGACTTTGTTACAGCTAAATTAATTGATGAAGCAGGTTTAAAAGGTATGAGCATTGGAGGTGCGGAAATATCTAACAAACATGCAGGATTTATTGTAAATAACGGAAATGCAACAGCAGATGACGTTTTAGAGCTTACAAAATTAGTACAAGAGAAAATTTGGAAAAAATATGGGAAAAAAGTAGAATTAGAAATAGAGGTACTTGGAGAAGAGTAAAGGTCATAACAGATACTTAAATTAAAATTGATATAAAGGTTTATGGGTACCCTTTTGTGAAAAACCTAAATATATTATGGGGAAAAAAGTATAATGGAAGGATTTTTTAAATGGTTTAAATCAAGTACAAAAGTTAAACGTTGGATATTGCTAATGCTCATAGGAATTGTGTTAGTTTGCTATGGAATTGCAGAAGTTATTGTGACAAATGAGATGAGCTTTGTAAAACTTGCAAAGATTGTTGTTATTTTTGTTTGTGGTTTTATATTCACTGTTTTTAGTATAATAAATATTCAAAGAAGAACTTTAGAATTGTTAGTTGCCGAAACAGATACTAGGGATATAGATGCAAAGGGAAATGTTAAATCTTTAATATTTAATAAAAGGGTGTATAACCAAGGTCCAAAAATTGTGGTAATTGGCGGTGGTGCTGGACTTAACACTGTTCTAAGAGGCTTGAAAAATTATACTGACAATATTACCGCGATAGTTACAATATCAGATTATGGAGAAGACGCTCATAAAGCAAGGAAAAATATAAACCCATTGCCAATGGATGATATAAAAGACAGTTTAATTGCATTGGCTAGCAATGAAGATGAGATGAGTGCTTTATTAAATCATAATATGAAGAGTGAAAATGTGGCAGGACTTAAGTTCGCAGATATATACTTAACTGCAATGCAAGAGGCTGTTGGTGATTTTTCAGGTTCTATTGAGGAAAATTCTAAAATATTGAATATGACGGGTAAGGTAATTCCAGTTACGCTTGACCAGATAAAAATATGTGCTGAGCTAGAGGATGGAACGGTTGTAGAAAGCAAAAATAAAATTCCAGAGGTAGTAAGCCAGAAAGTTAGTAGAATAAACAGAATTTATATTAGTCCAACAAATATAAGAGTGGCACCAGGAGTTCTTGATGCTATAAATGAAGCTGATGCAATTATAATTGGACCTGGAAGCTTATATACAAATGTTATTCCAAACTTACTTGTACCGGGTGTTTCAAAAGCAATAAGAGAGGCCAAGGGTTTTAAAATTTATGTAAGCAATATAATGACTGAGTATGGACAAACAGATAATTATTCATTATATGATCATATAAAAGCAATAACTGACCATGCTGGAAAGGGAATAATAGACTATTGTATATATGATACTGGGGAGATTGTACCAGAGTACATTAGGCAGTACAATAAGGAAGGCTCAGATTTGGTTGAACAAGACGTTTCGAAGGTTAAGGATGCAGGAATAAAATTAATACAAAGGAATTTATCTACAATAGAAAATGACAGGATAAGGCATAATCCTGACGCAATTGCAACAAGTATAATTGAGCTTATATGTGATGATATGAGATTTAGAGACATGCAGAACAATACACAGTATTTGATGCTGGATTCTAAGGTTAAGGATACAAATAAAAAATTAAAAAAGAACAATAAAAAGAAGAAAAATGTTAAAAATAAGGAAAAGCATAACAGTAAGTTTTTTGAAAAATATAATGACAGAATTGCTTCAATAAAGAGTTCTGAAGTGAAAACAAAAAATGTAAAAACAGCAAAAACAAAGAAAAATGCTAAGATTAATAATGAAGAAATTTTAAAAAAAATGAAGGAAACTCTTAATAAGAAAAATTAAAAATTTGTAGATTGGTGAGGTAAACATTAGATGAAGTATAGTGAGATAAATGATAAAATAAAGAATTCTTTAAAACGCGACTGGGTTATAACAAATGGAATAGGTGGTTTTTGTAGTTCAACACAAATAGGCTGTAATACAAGAAGGTACCATGGCTTGCTCGTAGCACCGCTTACACCGCCAGCTAGAAGGTTTTTAGTGCTTTCAAAATTGGATGAGAGCATAGAGATAAATGAAAAAAAATATAACCTATTTACCAATATAGCAAATGGAGATATGTCTGAAGGATTTACATATTTAACAGAATTTAAGAAAGAATATATTCCGATATTTACGTATAAGGTTAATAATGTGATTGTAAAGAAATTTATATGTATGCAGTATGGAAAAAATACGGTTGTTGTATTATATAGAATTCAAAATAACGGAGATGCTGCTAAATTTAATTTGGCACCAGTCGTAAACTTTAGGGATTTTCACACTATAAATAATGAACATATTTTTAAGGCAGAGCAGAGGCATGTTGGTAACAAGTTAAGAGTAGTTTTAGATGGAAATTCTGCAACACCAATTTATATGAATTGTTCTGAAGGCAAGTATTTTAAACATATAGATGATATGTTTTATAACATGTATTATCCGAGAGAAGAAGAAAGAGGGTTTACAAGTACAGAGAACCATTATGTTCCTGGAGTATACAGTATAAATATCCCTGCAAATGAAGAAAAAGATATAACTTTTGTTTGTTCACTTGAAGAAAATATAGATGAAATTGATGGCATAGAGATAATAAATAAAGAAATAATGCGCCTAAGTGAGGATATATACGATACTGGAATTCTGCAAGAAAGAAAAATGAATGATTCTAATATAAATATTCTGAAAATGCTAACAATTGCATCAGATAATTTCATAGTAAACAGACCATTGTTTAATCTACATACGATTATTGCAGGATACCCTTGGTTCTTGGATTGGGGAAGGGATAGCTTAATATCATTTGAAGGATTACTTTTAATTACAAAAAGATATAAATTAGCAAGGGAAGTTCTACTTACAAATATAAAAGATATGAAATTTGGCCTAGTTCCAAATGGGTACTCCGGATATGATAACAGGCCACTTTATAATAGTGCTGATAGCTCACTTCTTCTTATTGAGCAAGTTCACAAATACCTAAAATATACAAATGATGCAGAATTTATAGAAGAGAAAATATACCCTTCACTTGTAAAAATAATGGAAGCATATTCAGAAAGAATAGATGTGGATGGAAACAATATATTTTTGGATAAAGAAGATAATCTTTTATCAGCTGGAACTGAAGAAACTCAGATAACGTGGATGGATGTTAAAATAGATGGAAAAGCTGTGACTCCAAGAAATGGAAAAACTGTAGAACTAAATGCTTTATGGTATAATGCACTTAAAATAATGGCTAGACTTGCAGAAAGGTTTGATGACAAAGATTCTTGTAAAAAATACCTGAACATGGCTGAAAAAACTCAGAAATCATTTAAAGCAAAATTTTACAATAAAGATAAAAAATGTTTGTATGATGTAATAGGAGACCAAAAAATAAGACCTAACCAGTTATTTGCAATAAGTTTATCTCATCCTGTAATTGAGGATAAAGAAATTGCAAGGCAAATAATAGAAATAGTTGAAGAAAAACTTATGACTCCATATGGATTAAAAACTCTTGCAAAAGGAGAGGATTGCTATGTGGAAAAATATGAAGGAGCTCCATATAAAAGAGATATGAGCTATCACCAGGGAATAGTTTGGCCATGGCTTTTTGGCTTATATTATGATGGACTTAAAAATTTAATAATAATGGAAAAGGACAGAAGGAAGAGAGAAGAACTAGAGGGAAAATTAAAAGGATTTATAGAGAAAGTTAGTTTAACATTTGAAGTGGAAATGACACAAAGATCAAGCATAGGAACAATAAGTGAAATATATGATTCATGTAAACCATATGAAGAAAGAGGAGCTTTTGCACAGGCCTGGAGTGTGGCAGAAATATTTAGAATAATTGCAAATAAATAAATGAAGGGAGAAAATAGTGGGAGAGACAATACAAGAATTAAAAAATGAAAAATGTAGTGGAATATATCTATTTTATGGGGAAGAACGATTCTTGCTAGAAAATTCCATAAAAAAAATAAAAAAACTATTTGGTGAAGCTATAAATGGAATAAACTATATTCAAATAGACAGTGGAAATGTGTCTGAGCTTATTAGTGATATTGAAACTCCTGCTTTTGGGTATCCAAATAAATTAATAATTGCTAAAGAAACTGAGCTTTTCAAGAAAACTACAAGAAAAGCAAAAAGTACAGAAAAAGAAGCAAAACAAGAAAAAAGGGCTACAAAAAAGGATGAAAATAAATTAGAAGACAGAATTGCAAAATACATAGAAGAAAACATAGAGATGATAAATGACTCTGTAATTCTTGTGTTTGTTGAAAATGATGTTGATAAGAATGTATTATATAAAACAATTGAAAAATTCGGTAAAGTTGTCAATTTTGAAAAGCAAAAACCAATAGATATTTTAAAAAGATTAAAAGCTATTTGCAATGCCTACAAGGTAAATGTTGATGGAGCAACATTAAATTATCTTATAGAAACATGCGGAACATCGCTTCAGGACTTAATAAACGAAATAAGGAAACAGATAGAATTTGTTGGAGAGAATGGAACAATTACAAAAAAAACAATAGACCTTTTAGCTATAAAACAATTTGAAAGCATAATATTTGATTTAACAGATAGCTTGGGCAAAAAGAACATAGAGAATTCGCTTATTGTATTGAAGAACCTGTTATATGCTAAAGAGCCAATTCAAAAGATATTTGTAACACTATACAATCATTTTAAAAAGATATATATCACCAAAATTGCACTAAGGGAGAAATTGAATGTAGCTGAAAGTTTGAATTTAAAACCAAATCAAACTTTTTTGGTAGGTAAATATTCAATGCAGGCAAAATATTTTGACGAGGAAGATTTAAAAAACATGCTTTTGGAATTTATAGACTTAGATTATAAATCTAAAAATGGAATGATTGATATAAATGTTGGATTGGAAGCTATGCTTTGTAAGTATTGCTCGTAAAATGAATAAAAAAGAAACTTCTACACAAAATAATATAGATTTTATTTGTGCAGGAGGTTTTTTTATGAACAATTTTAGAACAGATATGGCTGTAGAGAGAAATGATATTTATAAAAAGCAGAACAGTATTTCAAATGATATTGATGGAGTTGAAACTGAAAAAAGAGAAGAACAAGGTATTGAAATAACTAAAGTTAAAATAACAAATTCCGAGGGAGAAAAGGCTTTAGGAAAGCCAATTGGAAATTATATAACACTTGATGTAAAGAATGTAAAAAATGTGGATGATGAGGAAATTGAAGAAGTTTCGGAGGTATTGGCTGGTGAATTAAGAGACGTTATAAATGAACATATTAAAGAAACAGAAGATATACTAGTTGTGGGACTGGGAAATAGATATGTTACTCCAGATGCTCTAGGCCCTAAAGTTGCTCCAGAAATAGAAGTTACGAGGCATATACTAGAGTACATGCCAAAACTAATGCCAGAAAATACAAGGCCAGTATCTGCAATATCGCCTGGGGTACTTGGAATAACCGGAATAGAGACAATGGAAATTCTAAAAGGAATAGTAGAGAATATTAAGCCCAAATTACTTATTGCAATAGATGCTTTAGCAACAAGAAAATTGGAAAGAATAAGTAGTAGCATACAAATTGCAGATACTGGAATAGTTCCAGGAGCAGGAGTAGATAATACCAGAAAAGAAATAAGCAAAAAAACGCTTGGAATTCCGGTAATTGCACTGGGTGTGCCAACTGTTGTAGATTTAGCTTCTATTACTAATGACTGCATAAATATTTTTATAGAAAATTTGCAAGAAAAAGCTATGTCAAATGATGTGTTAAATACACTAAAGGAAAAGGATAATTATGAAAATATAAAGGAAGCTTTAGTGCCCAAAAACCTTAATATGATAGTTACACCAAAAGAAATTGATCAGTTAATAGAAAATATGAGTAAAATAGTATCTAAGGGAATAAATAAGGCTCTCTAGACCTTAGAGAGATTATTGCTTTGTGATGAGCCAATTAATTTCGAATAATTGGTCATAAACATTGTATAAAAATATAATATGTGATATGCTTAAGTCCAAGAAATGTTGAATATTGAAGCTAATTTTGGAAAGGAAAAAGGGAAATGAGTAAAAATGGGAAATATGAAATATATAAAACAAAGGATTACCAAAATATAAGAGAAGTTTTGGAAAATGCCTTTGATAATTATCCTGATAATGTTGCTTTTAAATTAAAAGTTAAGGCAGAAAAAAACAAAACGGAATATAGAGAAATAAAATATAGAGAATTTAAAGATGAAATAAATTACCTTGGAACTGCGTTAATAGACATGGGATTAAAGAATAAGCGAATTGCTATAATTGGAAAGAACAGATACGAATGGATTTTGTCTTACATATCTGTTGTAAATGGTACAGGGATAGTTGTTCCGTTGGATAAGGGCCTTCCAGAGGAGGAAATAAAAACATCATTAATAAGAAGCAAATCTGATTGCGTAATTTTTGCCCAAGAATATATTGATTATATGAAAGAATTAAAGGCGAAAAGTGAAACAAATGTGAATACATATATTTGCATGGATGATTTGAATGAAGATGCAAAAGAAGAGGGATTTTTTGATTTAAATGACTTGTTATCTAAAGGAAAAAAATTAGTAGAGCAAGGAAATAAGGAGTTTGAAAATTCAGAAATTGACAATGATAAAATGAGCATAATACTATTTACATCAGGAACTACTTCACAAGCAAAGGCTGTGGCATTATCGCACAGAAATATTGCAGCAGACATTACATCAATGAATAAAGTGGAAGATATAAGAAGTACTGACATAAATATGGCATTTTTGCCATTCCATCACACATTTGGAAGTACAGGAATTTTAATATTTTTAAACCATGGTTGCACAAATGTTTTTTGTGATGGTATAAGGCACATTCAGAACAATTTAAAAGAATACAAAGTATCAGTATTTGTATGTGTACCACTTTTAATTGAATCAATATATAAAAAAATTGAGAAAGAAATAGAAAAACAGGGAAAAACTGAACTAATAAAAAAAGCTATGGGAATTAGCAATTTCTTGTTAAAAATGGGAATAGATGTAAGAAGAAAATTATTTAAAAGTATTATTAATAACCTAGGAGGAAACCTTAGATTAATAATAAGCGGAGCGTCTGCATTAGATAAAAAAGTTGCAAAAGCATTTAATGATTTTGGAATAGTAACAATTCAAGGGTATGGATTAACAGAAACTTCACCAGTGTTAGCAGCAGAAAATGAAAACTGCATAAAATATGGGTCAATAGGTTTTGCCATGCCAGGCGTAACTTTAAAGATAGATAAACCAAATGAGCAAGGCATTGGAGAATTAATTGCAAAAGGACCGAATGTTATGCTTGGATATTATGAAAATAAAGAAGCAACAGAGGAAGTTTTAAAAGATGGATGGTTCCACACAGGAGACCTGGCCAGGGTTGATGAAGACGGATACTTTTTTATAACGGGAAGAAAGAAAAATGTAATAGTTCTTAAAAATGGTAAAAACATATATCCAGAAGAATTAGAAACACTAATAAATAAACTTCCATATGTACAGGAAAGCATGGTATTTGGTTATCCTAAAGATGATGATTTAATTGTATCTGTAAAAATTGTATATAATAAAGAATACATAGAAAATGAATATGGAAACATAGATGATGAAAAATTATACGAAAAAGTCTGGTCAGATGTTAAGCAAATAAATAAAGCACTTACAAATTATAAGCACATAAAGAAACTGATAATTACAGATGAGCCTATGATAAAGACGTCTACTGCAAAAATAAAAAGATTTGAAGAAATAAAGAAGATAATGGAAAAACAATAAGAAGGAAGAACTTAGATTTTGTAAAAATGGTGTAATAGTTAATGAGCATATTAGAGTGAATTATAAAAAAACACTTGACACTTCTTCATAGAAAAGATAAAATAGAAAAGGATAAATTTTTTTATGCACATTGAAAATTAAATAGAAAGAGGTGTAGAATTATGCAAACCATAATTTATATCGCCATTTTTCTAGTCTCAGCAATTATTTTTACCTTTGTTGGTATAACAATAAGAAAAAGAATCGCAGAATCAAAAGTAGGCAGTGCAGAAGATGAAGCAAAAAGAATAATAGAACTTGCACAAAAAGAAGCTGAAAATAGAAAAAAAGAAGAGATATTTAAGGCAAAAGAGGAAATAATGAATGCCAGAAAAGATCTTGATAATGAGGTTAGAGAAAGAAGAGGCGAAGTACAACAACAAGAAAGAAGATTATTACAAAAAGAAGAAAATCTAGAGAATAAGATGGAATCAATCGAGAAGAAAGAAAGAGAGATTGATAACAAAAAACAAGAACTTGAAAATAAAAAGCAAGAAATCAATGAAACGCTTAATAAACAAATTCAAGAACTTCAAAGAATATCTGGATTATCTAAAGATGAAGCAAAGAAATTATTGCTTTCAGAAATGGACAAGCAACTTACTATGGAAAAAGCAAATCTTATAAAGAATGCAGAACTTAAAGTAAAGGAAGAGTCTATAAAAAATGCAAGAGAAGTAATTGGGTATGCAATCCAAAAATGTGCAGCAGATCATACTGCTGAAACTACTGTATCGATTGTTCCACTTCCAAATGATGAAATGAAGGGAAGAATAATTGGTAGAGAAGGAAGAAATATCAGAGCATTAGAAACATTAACAGGTGTGGATTTAATTATAGATGATACCCCTGAGGCAGTTGTAATATCTGGTTTTGATGCTTTAAGAAGAGAAGTTGCTAGAATTGCTTTGGAAAAATTGATGGAAGATGGAAGAATTCACCCAGCAAAAATTGAAGAAATGGTTGAAAAAGCAAAAGAAGAGATAGCAGAAACTATAAAGGAAGAAGGAGAAAGGGCTTGTATGGAAACAGGCGTTATAGGACTTCATCCGGACTTAGTAAATTTACTTGGTAAATTGAAATATAGAACAAGCTATGGACAAAATGTTCTTAACCATTCAATAGAGGTATCAAATTTAGCAAGAATTATGGCTGATGAATTAGGCTTAGATCCAAAACTTGCAAGAAGGGCTGGACTACTTCACGATATAGGAAAAGCCTTAGATCATGATGTTGAAGGAACTCATGTTCAAATAGGTGTGGATATATTGAAAAAATATAAAGAGAATCCATTGGTAATAAATGCAGTAGAAGCTCACCATGGGGATGTTGAACCACAAACTGTTGAGGCGGTTTTGGTTGCAGCGGCAGATGCTATTTCAGCATCAAGGCCTGGTGCTAGACGAGAAACTCTAGAAAATTACATAAAACGTCTTGAAAAACTTGAATCAATAGCAGATTCATTTAAAGGTGTTGAAAAATCTTTTGCAATACAGGCTGGACGTGAAGTTAGAATAATTGTAAAACCAGACCAAATAACAGATGCCGAAATGACAATATTAGCAAGAGATGTTGCTAAAAAGGTTGAGGATGAAATGGAATATCCAGGACAAATAAAAGTAAATATTATAAGAGAAACAAGAGTTGTGGACTACGCAAAATAATGGATAGAAATATCCAATAACCTTGGAAGTTTTATAAATTTGCTTAAAAAAATAGTGAATTAGGAAAATATTTTCTAATTCGCTATTTTTTTTCTACTTTTTCGGCTGCTTTGCCGAGAGCCTTCCTTTTTTGACAATTATTACGGTTTTATTACAAATTGTATAAAATATTGACTTATAGATTAAATTAAAATAAAATTAAATCAAAAGATATTTATAGTAAAGGATAAACGTGTGCATGAATGTTGATAAAAGGCTAAAGGAACTGGATATAGTTCCGACCAGGAAAATGGAATTTAATGAAATTAACTATATATCGCAAACTGTGGCAAAGAAGTTGGCAGATAACATTCAAGAACTTTCAGATTCATACAACGAACTGTACATGCGAATATTTAATTGCAACATGAGCTATGCTCATATAGATGAAAAATTTGGTGATGTGGTATATTTTTATCCAAATAATACATTATATTTTGATGATAGCTTTAAAGAAAATAAGCTAATAAATGAATATGTTATTCATGAATGCTTACATTACCTACAAAATTTTAAGAACTTTGATGGAAACGAAAAAAAAATTGGAATGTGTAATTTTACGGAATTCAAAATTTGGGGATTAGGCTTAAACGAAGCAATAATACAATGTATTGCTTCAAAGGCAAATGGAGAAACACCTCATAGATGGCAAAACAATGAAATATCAATTTATACACTTAACAATGACTATTACCCATATTTAACAAGTTTGGCAATGGAGTTGGTATTCTTCACAGGAAAAAAGTGGGTCGTGAAGGAAATTATAGATGGAACAGATTATTTTGAGAATAACCTGTACAATACATTTGAAGAAAACACGGAAAAAATATTAGAGTACTTTGATGAAATACTTAATGAGAACAATAAAACTGATAAAGATACAGGGAAAATAATACAGCTATATTTAAAAGCTCAAAAGGAAATGTATGAAACATATTTTAACAAAATGTGTAACAGGGTAAATAGCCTGGAAGAAATTAGAGACTACACAGAAAAATTAGAAGAGGCAAGGAAAATATCAGCTAGCATACTTGGCACAAGCATGAAGGAGTATGAACTAAGTAAATACCTAAATGAGATTGAAAGCAAATTTAATAGAAAGTATATGGAATTATACCAAAAGAAATATAAAAAAGCACTTGTTGTGAGTAACCAAAACAAAATAATAAATTTTTTAAGAAGAATAGCAAGCAGGCTTGGCTTCCTAAAGGAATAAAAATGATGAATAGCCTGTAAACTTTATAAAAGCTAAAAAACAGATTAAAAGGATAATCTGTTTTTTTGTATCATAATATATATCATTCTGAATAATTTATAAAAAGGTATATTAAAAGAAGAATGTTAAAAAGTTAAGTATAAAAATGCTAAGTGCAACGCGCCAGGTAGTTTTCCATGTTCTAACAAAAACATGTTTTACAACTGATAGGTTGTAATCCTTTTGCACAGTTAAGGCAAGGCAATTAACCTCAGGAGAAGAGTTATTATCAGAAATTTGTTTTTGTGCTTCTGGCTCTAAGTTTGTTTCTTCTACAATAGAAGAATTTTCAACATTTTTATCAAGCTCAACATTTTGAGAACAATCAATCATAATATAAGCTCCTTCTTTTGATTTTATAAATAAATTATAACATAGGTAATATAAAAGTCAAGAAAAAGCGATAATTAAGGATAAAAAACGATGATGTATTATGTCTTATAACTATGAATAAAGGATAAATGCTACAGATATTGTAAAAAAAGATAAAAAATGGCAAGTTTTTACAGAAAAATAATTGACTTAGACAGTACTGATGAGATATAATACTGATATAAAATTTTAAGTGAAAGGATGTAGAGAGAATGAAACTAAAAAAATTTAGAGTATTATTAACAGTAACACTAATGTTAATAATCATTGCTAGCATTCCTGTACTAGCGGCAACTAATGAAAAAGTAATTTTAAAGAATTCTTCTAATGAATATTTAATTTATTTTAAAGAATTCTGCCAAAAAGAGTTTCAATTCGCGATTAGCACAAACAGTAACACAGCAGAATCGGACTTGAATTTTGTAAATTCTGCTAAAGACCAACCTGCATCAGAAGCGGGTGCATTAAATGTAGCTTACATTAATGAAGCTTCATTTGAGAACATATTTGGAAAAAATCCAACAAGCTTAGTAGCTTATATTTGGATAAAAGATGCTGATGACAACACAGTAATTAAAGCAGAAGAAATTGATTTAAAAGATGCACTAACTGAGAAAATGATTACTTTAGTTAATACGACAACTAAAGCAAATGAATCAACAGATAGAATAGAAATAGATACAACTAAGGAATATGTTACAAATCCAGAGGTAGAAGGAATAACTACAACAGTAAGAACTGGAAAAATAGTAGTAAAAGAAAATGAAGGTTCAAAATACTATTACAGCTTAATTAAAGTATCTGATGAAAATGCTGACGCTACAGAAATGTACAACTTAGCTGAAACAATGGGAAAAGGAAAAGATACTTACGAAAATTTGTCAGATGAAAAAAGATTCTATGATTTATATGAAAAATTAACTCCTGCAGAAAATGATTGGACAGAAGTTGAAAATTCAGAAATACTTCAACCAGAAACTGCAAGAACTGGAGATAAATATATTGCTTACATTAAAGAAGAAAATGGCAGAGAAACAACTGTAGATGCAAAATTATTAGTAAGTAGATATGACTATGAAGAAAAACGTATAGACGAAGAAGATAAGGTGATAACAGAAACTGTTAAACTTCCCGTTACATTTGATAGTGGTGCAATTTTATTCACAGCATTAGGAATTATAATTATTGCATTAGCAATATTCATATTTGTAAAAATGAAAACTAATAAAAAAGATGAGAATAAATAGTTATGAAGAAGATCTATAATCTTATAATTGCCGTATTAATTGTAGCACTAATCGTAGTAATAGCAATGATAGTTATAAGATATGGTGGCAATTATTTAAACGAAAAAGAGGTATCAGCCTCACTTGCAACAATAGAAGAAGAGTTAAATAGAAAAGAAACACAGCAATCGGAAAGTTTGCCTGAGTTAGAATTTAAAGGATACAAGGTAGAAGGAATAATAGAAATTCCGAAAATAAATATCAAGTATCCTATAATTGACCATACAAATGAAGAAACAATGAAAGTTTCTATAACAAAGTTCTGGGGACCACAAGCAAATGAGATTGGTAATTACACAGTGGCCGGACACAACAATAAAGATGGCACAATGTTTGGAAAAACAAAATATTTGCAAATAGGGGACAAAATAAAATTAACAAACCTAAAAAATGAAACTATTGAATACGGGGTATTTAAAATATATTCAATAGATCCAGACGATGTAAGCTGTGTAGAAAGTGTGGAAAGTGGAACTAGAGAAATTACGCTAATAACGTGTACAAACGGACATAAGAATAGATTAGTAACTAAAGCAAGACAAATTTTATGATTTTTAATATGGGGGGAAAGGAATTGAAAGCAAGAATTGATTATAAGAGTAAAAGAAACATTATAATTATAAGTGCAGCAATAGTTCTATTAATAGCAGCAATCGCAGGAACAGTAGCCTTTGTAAAAGGTAATAAAAATTCAGCGGCTGCAATGACAGAAGGCAAAACTTCAACATCACAAAATGATGGAACAAATGCAGGACTACCAAATAATGGAGACCAAAACAATGGTGATGCCAAAAACAATGATGGAACAACATTACCAGAAGTAGGAGACAACACAAACCCAGCAGATTCAAACAATAATGGAAACAACGGTAGTACCACAAATGGTGGAACTACTGGTACAAACGGTGCCAATGAATCTACAACTGGGACAACAAATGGTTCAAACACAGGAGCTAATGCTGGAACAGCAGGAACAACAACTGGAACTACAACAACTGGAAATAACGGTGCAAATGTTCCAAACCAAGACTATACACAAACAACAGTAATACCAGGAAGAGAAAACGTATTAGTTGAGCAAAACACAGAAATAGGCTGGAGCCCAATAAGCGTTGCAGCATACACAGCAGCATCAAAATTAAAAGTACATAAACCAGACCTAGAATTACAAAAATATGCGTATTTAGATGGAGATTCTTTAGAAGAATTACCAGTAAATACAGCAGCACAAAAAGGTGAAACAATCACTTATGTTATAAAAATAACAAATAAAGGAAACGAAGATGTAAACGGAATCCGTACAATAGATGCAATACCAGAAGGAACAGAATTAGATTCTATTTCAGAAGGTGGAAAACTTAATAATGATGGAAAAATTGTATGGAAAAATGATATAAAAGCAGGAGAAACTGTAACAGTATCATTCAAAGTAATAGTTACAGCAGACTCTGTAAATTTAATTAAAAATACTGCAAAAGTAAATGGAGAAGAAACACCTGAAACAAAAACTCCAATAATAACAGCTGTAAAAACAGCAAATGTTGTTACAACAATTGACAAAGAAGAAGTTCTAGAAAATAGAGATGCGAAAGTTGGAGAAACAATTAGATACACAATTACTGCAAAAAACA
>CAKOXG010000014.1 GCA_934130025.1 uncultured Clostridia bacterium | reverse complement strand
ACACCATTATCATTAGGTATTGAAACTTATGGTGGAGTATTTACAAAATTAATTGAAAGAAACACAACAATACCAACAAAGAAATCACAAATATTCTCAACAGCAGCAGATGGTCAAACATCAGTTGAGGTACACGTATTACAAGGTGAACGTGAAATGGCTGCATATAACAAAACATTAGGTAGATTCCAATTAACAGGAATTCCAGCTGCACCAAGGGGAGTTCCACAAATTGAAGTTACATTTGATATAGATGCAAATGGTATAGTTCACGTTTCTGCAAAAGATATGGCAACAGGAAATGAACAAAAAGTTTCTATTACAGCATCAACAAACTTAACAGATGAAGATATAGATAGAGCTGTTAAGGATGCAGAAGCACATGCTGCAGAAGATAAGAAAAAGAAAGATGAAATAGAAGCTAGAAATGAAGCTGAAAGCTTAATGTACAACTGCCAAAAAACAGTAGATGAATTAGGTGATAAAATAAGCGGAGAAGAAAAAGCAAAAGCTACAGCAGAAATAGAAAATGTAAAGAAAGCCCTAGAAGGTTCTGATATTGATAAGATAAAAGAAGCAACAGAAAAATTAAAACAAGCTTTCTATGCAATGTCTGAAAAGCTATATGCACAGGCAAATCCAAACGGAGCAGCAGGAGCAAATGCTGGAACAGGTGCTGGCCAACAAACAGACGAAAACGGAAATGTATACAATGCAGATTATAAAGTAGAAGACGATAAAAAAGACGAAAATAAATAATTAGTAGATATAAATCGCCCAATAGGGACGCCCCTTTTTGGGTGATTTTCTAAATATTTTTGCGGATGACTTTTGTTACTACTTAACGAAAATTGTGCGTAAAATTTAGAAAAGATAATTGTAGAAAAGGAGAAAGCAATGGCTGAAAAAAAGGATTATTACGAAGTCTTAGGTGTTGGAAAAACAGCAACAGACGATGAACTAAAAAAAGCATATAGACGCTTAGCAAAAAAATATCACCCTGATGCTAATCCAGATAATAAAGAAGAAGCGGAAGCAAAATTCAAAGAAGTAAATGAAGCATACGAAGTATTGTCTAATCCTCAAAAGAGAAAAATGTATGACCAATTTGGAACTGCAGACCCAAGCCAAGGTTTTGGAGGAGCTGGTGGCCCATTTGGAGGAGGAACATACACATATACAACCTCAGGATTTGATGGATTTGGAGATATATTTGGAGATTTAGGAGACTTATTTGGGTTTGGAACTGGTAGGTCATCATCTAGAAATCCTAATGCGCCTTCAAAAGGAGCAGACTTAAGGTATAGTGTAAACTTAACATTTGAAGAATCGTATACTGGTGTAAGCAAAGAAATAAATATATTGAGAAATGAAAAATGTCCTACATGTTCTGGAAATGGGGCAAAACCTGGTACACACCCAGAAACATGCTCCGTATGTGGAGGAACGGGTACAGTAACAAAAATGCAAACAACATTACTGGGGCAAATGAGAGTGCAAACCACATGCTCAAATTGTCATGGAACAGGAAAAGTAATAAAAGAAGTTTGCGATACGTGTTTGGGTAAAGGTACAATTAGAAAACAAGCAAAAATAAATGTTAAAATTCCAGCAGGAATAGATGATGGGCAAACAATAGTATTAAAAGGTGAAGGAGAGCCAGGTAAAAATGGTGGAAGAAATGGAGATATTTACATTACAATAAACTTGAAAAAGCATAGCATTTTTACAAGAAAAGACGAAAATGTATATTGTGAAATACCAATAACTTTCACGCAGGCAACACTAGGTGCAGAAATAGAAATTCCGCTATTAGATGGAACGAAAACAACTTACAAAATTCCGGAGGGAACGCAAACTGGAACGCAATTCACGATAAGAGACAAAGGATTTACTCGTATAAACTCTGGAAGCAGAGGAAACCTTATATTTACAGTACAAGTACAAGTTCCAAAACGTTTATCAAAAGAGCAAAGAGAGTTGCTTGTACAGCTTGCAAAAACAATGAATGAACAACCACCAATCAAAAAAAGAGGAATATTTGGTTAAAATAAAAGAATAGTATGATAAGAAATAAAACTTATAGTTGCACTATAGGTTTTATTTTGATATAATTTCAATAGAAAAAATAAGATGAGAGGGAAAAAATGCCTAAATTTTTTGTTAAGGAAAATCAAATAAAAAATAATAAAATAGAAATAATTGGAGAAGATGTAAATCATATTATAAATGTACTTAGAATGAGAAATGGTGAAATTTTAAAAGTTTGCAATAAAGATACGGGAGAAAACTATCTAGTTAAAATAATTAATGCCCAAAGCAACTCTATAATTTGTGATATACAGGAAAAAATAAACGACACGGCGGAATCGAATATAAGCATAACTTTATACCAAGGACTGCCAAAATTCGAAAAGATGGAACTTATAATACAAAAAAATACAGAAGTTGGAGTAAATGAAATTGTTCCAGTTGTAATGGAAAGAACCGTTGTAAAATTGGATGAAAAGCAGTCTAATAAAAAACTAGAAAGATGGCAGAAAATAGCTGAAATTGCATCTAAACAATCACAAAGGGATAGAATTCCAAAAGTTGATAATATAATAAAAATGAAATTTATGTATGAAAAATTAAATTTGGAGGAATATGATGCTATTCTAGTTGCGTATGAAAATGAAAAGAAAACATTATTAAAAGAAGAATTAAAAAAGTTACAAAAAGCGGAGCAAAACGAATATAAAATAGCAATTATAATTGGACCAGAGGGTGGAATAGCAGAAGGAGAAATAGAAATGTTACAGAAAATAGGCGCAAAATGCGTTTCACTGGGAAAAAGAATATTAAGAACAGAAACAGCTGGAATTATAATGGCGGGTAACATATTCTATGAACTTGAAGGATAGATAAAAAGTAAAACTGAAAAGAGGGAAGAAAATGGAAGAAAACACAAAACCGGCGAAAGAAAGAAAAACTAATGTAAAAAAGGAGAACACAAGTAAGAAAGATACAAAGGAAAAAACAAATGCTAAAAAAAATGATAGCAATGGAAACACGAAAAAAGTAAATGCACAAAAAAATGATAGCAACGGAAATAAGAAAAAAACAAAGGTGACGCAAAACAATAGCAATGCAAATAAAAAAAGGACAAATTCAAGTAAAAAAGGAATAAACACAAAAAAAATCGAAAAAAGCGATACAACTAAAAGAGCTACAAGAACCGATACAAGAATAAAAAAGATAATACAAGAACAGATAGAAAATATAGAAAAAATAGATGAAATTATAAATGAGGATGATACTAAGAGAACAGAAGATACTATAAAAAAATTTGATAAAGAGAAAATAGATGAAGAAATAGAACAAGCTAATAAAATCCCAAAAGAAGAAAAAAGAAATATACGAAAAAGTGTTATGGAAAATTTCTGGAGCTTATTATTAGTTATAGGTTATTTTATATTTATAAAATTTGGAATGTTAAATATACCAGAAAAAATATTCATTGCAGACCTAAAAGTATTTAGCATGTTGGTGCTAGCAATGGCAATATTTTGGTTTGAGTACGCATATAGCAAAGACAATGGAAAGCCAGCATTAATGGGGATAGAATCATTAATGATAGCAATAATAACACTATTATCAATATACATTTTCTTATTACATAAGGAACTATTTTCAAAGACAATAATAATAATGATGGGATGCGTTGTGGTGTACTACACAATAAAAGCAATTGCCATATATGCAAAAAAAAGAAAACAATGGAAAGATGGAATGAGTGATGTAAGAGAAATAATAAAATAAAAATGCCCTGCGAAAAAGCTTTTTCAGGCTGCTGGCAAAGTATATAAGAATATTTTGCCAATAGTCTTTTTTATAAATACAATTATAACAAAATGTCTCTAATTTTTTTTTGGTGACCCCTACGGGAATCGGCGAGCCGCGTCGGGCAATTAGTCCACAGAACTAATTGCTAGTCCTCCTTTTCGATTCCCGATAGATAAATACAAATAAATAAAAAAGAACTATTAAAAATAGTTCTAATTTTTTTGGTGACCCCTACGGGAATCGAACCCATGATTCGGCCTTGAGAGGGCCGCGTCTTAACCGCTTGACCAAGGGGCCAGTTAAGTACTTATTTACTATATCATGTTTTTGGAAGTTCGTCAATAAAAATTTTAAAATTTAATAATATTGATTGGAAATATTCGGTTTGAAAACAGAGGAAGACACTAAATGTAATTTTAGCATAATTAGTAAGTTCAAAATTAATGTTTGAAATGTCAATATTTGTCGAACAAAAATTTGTTAATATGTATTGACAAATGTATTACAATGTAGTATTATAATAACGAACAAAAATTTGGAGGTAAAAATGATTACATCACTTCATATAAAAAATATAGGAATAATAGACGACTTGACAATTGACCTGAATAAAGGCCTAAATGTTTTAACTGGAGAAACTGGTGCAGGAAAAACTTTGATAGTGGATTCTTTAGAAATAATTGCTGGAGGAAGGTTTGCTAAAGAGATGATAAGAAAAGGACAAAATATTTCTTTTGTTGAGATTTCCTTATATCTACCAAATTATGAAAACTCTATTGATGGGAATGTAATTGTTTCAAGAGAAATTAATACTTCTGGAAAGAATGTATGCAAGATAAATGGCAGGTTGGTTACTGTTGCAGAACTTAAAAATTTTATGAAAAATATAATCGACATACATGGGCAATATGATAATCAAACATTATTGGATACTGACTTTCACACAAAATATTTGGATAAATTTATAGGTCAAGATATTTGCAATCAAATGGAAGAATATATAAACTTATATGATGAGTATAAGAAATTAAATTTGATTTTAAAGAATAACTATGGTGACGACATGGAAAAAAGGAGAAGGCTGGATTTATTAAAGTATCAATATAAAGAGATAAAAAATGCTAATCTGAAAAAAGGTGAGGATGAAGAATTAGAAGAAAAAAGAAGAATAATAATGAATTCTGAAAAGGTTGCAGAATCGCTTAATACAGTAAATCAAAATTTAGAACAGACTGCAATTGATGTTATAAATGACTCTATAAAAGCACTTGAAAAGATTGAAAATGTTGATAAAAAATATGAAGAAAAATTAAACGAGCTAAAAAATATATATTATGAAGTTCAAGAACTCTCTAGAGATATCTGCGATATGAATGGAGAGATATATTTTAATGAAGCTGAAAGAAATCAAGTTGAAGAAAGATTAGATGAAATATATTCTTTAAAAAGGAAATATGGTAATACAATAGAAGAGATATGCAGCTATAAGATTGAGTTAGAAGAAGAAATTCATAAAATTGAAAACATAGATGAAGAAAATGAAAGAACGAAAGAGAAAATAGCCAAAATAAAAGAAAAAATGGACATATTGTGTGACAAAATTAATGCTAAGAGAATAGAACAATCTAAAGTACTAAATGAAAAGATAAATAATGAATTAAAAGAGCTGGAAATGAAAAATGCTAGATTTAATGCAAGAGTAATTAAGGATGAAACATTTGCATATAACGGAAATAGCCATGTCGAATTTGTGATTTCTACGAACCTTGGAGAAGAAGAGAAAAAATTAAACAAAATTGCTTCAGGAGGAGAAATGTCTAGAATAATGCTTGCAATAAAAACAGTATTATCAGATATAGATGAAGTACCAATATTAATATTTGATGAAATAGATACTGGAATTAGCGGGAAGGCAGCAAATTCTGTGGGAATAAAACTAAAGAAAATAGCCCAAAATCATCAAGTACTAATAGTAACACATTTAGCCCCAATAGCAGCAAGAGGAGAGTATAATTATTACATATATAAAGAGGTTACAGGGAAAAATACAAACACAAGAATTAAACTTTTAAACGAAAAAGAAACAATTGAAGAAATAGCTAGAATAGCATCAGGAGAGATAACTGACATTGCATTATCACATGCCAAGGAATTGAAAAATAAATAGTTTTTCATATTTACAGATACAAAATTATATTATATAATGATTAACATCAAGAGGTAAAAAAGTTATAAATAATTTATTATTCGTTATTCATAATGATGTATGCCTTTTAGCAATATAAGAAAGGAATTGATTTTTTATGTTTGATATAGATAGAAGGGCATTATACATAGTTATAGGTATATTTGCTTTAATTACACTGGCTCAATACATGGCTAATCCAATGGAACTAGTGGCATTACTATTAACTTTGCCTGGTGTAATAATAGCAATAACATTTCATGAATTTGCACATGCTTTTGCAGCAGATAAATTAGGAGATGATACACCAAGAAGGCAGGGAAGATTAACTTTAAATCCTTTGGCACACATAGATCCAGTTGGCTTTTTAATGTTGATATTTGTTCACTTTGGATGGGGAAAACCAGTTGAAATTAATCCGACTAATTTTAATAGAAAAAGGTCAATGACAGCACAAGAAGCCATAGTAGCATTGGCAGGGCCAGTGATGAATATATTAGTAGCTATAATATTAACAGTAATATTATTTTCTGTTGTGACATTTGCACCTGCTTTTAGCATATCTACTGCTGGATCTCTAATTGTACTGGCATTACAAATGGCGGTAGCGGTAAATGTAGGATTGGGAGTATTTAATTTAGTACCTTTACCACCTCTAGATGGTTCAAAAATTTTAATACACTTTTTACCTTATAAAGCAAGAAATTGGTTTATGGATAAAAGACAAATATTTTATATTGTATTTGTTGCATTATGGGTGACAAATCTAATCAGCTATATTATATCACCTGTAATAAGTGTTGTGTCAAATGGAATATATGCCTTAGTTGCAGCAATATTCAGAATTTTTTAATAGATATAGAAGGTATAAGAATGAAAAAAGATATATACATAATGCGGAATTGAATCTAGTTGTGATGAAACATCAGTTTCTATTGTAAAAAATGGAAGAGAGATTTTATCAAACGTAATTGATACACAGATAAGTATACATGAAAAATTTGGTGGCGTTGTGCCAGAAATAGCATCAAGAAATCATGTTGAAGCAATTTCAAATGTAATGAAGCTTTCCCTTAGAGAGGCTGGAATGGATTTAGAACAAATAGATGCTGTGGCATGCACATATGGACCAGGGCTAGTAGGAGCCCTACTCGTTGGTGTATCATATGCAAAAGCTCTTAGCTATGCAATTAATAAACCATTAATTGGAGTAAATCATATAAAAGGACATATAGCAGCTAATTATATTACACACAGTAATTTGAAACCGCCATTCTTGTGTATGATGATGTCCGGAGGAAATACACAGATAATCCATGTTAAGGATTACACATCATTTGAAGTTTTAGGAAAGACGAGAGATGATGCTGTAGGGGAAGCTTTTGATAAAGTTGCGAGAGTAATTGGATTAGGATATCCAGGAGGACCTAAAATAGACAAGCTTGCACAAACAGGAACTCCATCTATAAATTTGCCAAAAACTCACCTAGAGACATTGGATTTCAGTTTTAGTGGTATAAAAACGGCTATTATAAATTTACACCATAAAGAACCAGATATAAATAAAGCAGATTTAGCAGCAAGCTTTGAAAAAAATGTTGCAGAAGCGCTAGTAGACAATGCGAAAAAAGCTATAATTAGAACAAAAATGGATAAAATAGTACTTGCCGGGGGTGTTTCTGCAAATACATTTATAAGAAAAAAATTTGATGAGCTATCAGAAGAAAAAAATATAAAAATATATTATCCTGAGCTAAAGTTGTGTACAGATAATGGAGCAATGATTGCATCAGCAGGGTATTACGAATTTATTAATGGAAAAGTAAGTGGATTGGATTTGAATGCAATTCCAAACTTAACTCTTGGAGGTGAATAATTAAAATGTCTATATATGCAATTTCCGATTTACATTTATCCCTTAATACGGATAAACCAATGAATATATTTGGTTGGAACAATTATGAAGAAAAAATAAGAGAAGATTGGCTAAAAAAAGTCAATGAAGAGGACCTTGTTTTACTACCAGGAGATTTTTCGTGGGAAATGAAATTGGAAAACACATATAGGGATTTTGAATTCATTTCTAAGCTACCAGGAAGAAAAATATTATTAAAAGGCAACCATGACTATTGGTGGACAACCTTAAAGAGTATGCAAAATTTTTTAAAGGTTAATAATATAGAAAACATAGATTTTTTATATAATAATAGTTATGAATTTGAAAATAAAATTATAGCTGGAACCAGAGGTTGGAATCTTAATATAGAAGAACCAAATGATGAGAAAATACAAATTAGAGAAGAAAAGAGATTAGAATTATCAATAAAAAATGGAATTGAAAATTTTCAAGACGATGAAAATTCTAAAGAGATTATTGTGTGTATGCACTATCCACCAATATCTAAAGAAAACAAATATAATGTATTTACAAGGATACTACAAAAATATAACGTCAAAAAATGTATTTATGGTCATCTTCATGGAAAGGCTCATGAAAATGCTGTAGAGGGGATGGCGGATGGAATTGAGTACATAATGGCAAGCTGTGATTATACAGGGTTTAAGCTTATAAAAATATAAAAAAGTAACGATTATCTTAAGATAAATAGTGAATCTTTAATTTTTATATAACATTTGTACGAAACAATGTGAACATGAAATTTTATAAGGTAAAAAATAGTTATAAAAACGATATTCAATATGAAAAAAGCTTGCAATATACGTAATTTGTGGTATAATAGACTAGCATTTATAAAAACAAGAAAGGATTTGAATTAAATGAGTATAAAAATAGAAAAAACAGAAAACAAAAACGAATTAAAACTTGAATTTACAATAGAAGCGAAGAAATTTGATGATGCAATATTAAAAGTATATCAAAAGAGTGCAAGATACTTTAATATTCCTGGATTCAGAAAAGGAAAGGCACCATTCAATATAGTAGAAAGAATGTATGGAGATGAAATCTTTTACGAAGATGCTTTTAATGAGTTAGTTCCAGAAATATATGAAAAAGAAATTGAAGAAAACAAAATTGAAGCAGTAAGCAAACCTAATATAGATATAGTAACAATGAAAAAGGGAGAAAACCTAGTATTTACTGCTATTGTTCAAACCAAACCAGAAGTGAAGCTTGGAAAATATAAGGGCATAGAACTTAAAAATGTAGAATATCCTGTAACAGATGAGGATGTTGAACATGAATTAAGCCATATGCAGGAACATAATGCAAGAATTATAACTGTAGAAGATAGAGCTGTTAAAGAAAAAGACATTGCTGTTATTGACTTTGAAGGATTTGTTGATGGTAAAGCATTCGAAGGTGGTAAAGCTGAAAGACACGAATTAGAAATTGGAAGCAAAACATTTATACCAGGATTTGAAGATCAAATAATAGGAATGAAAATTGGGGAAGAAAAAGAAATAAATGTTAAATTCCCAGAAGATTATTTCTCAAAAGATTTAGCTGGAAAAGATGCAATGTTCAAAGTTAAATTACACGAAATAAAGGAAAAACAATTACCTGAATTAGATGATGAATTTGCAAAAGATGTATCTGAATTCGATACATTAAAAGATTTAAAAGTAAGCATAAAAGATAAAAAACAAGCAGAAAATGATGAAAAAGCAAAACATGAAACAGAAAACTTAGCTATTGAGGCTGTATCAGCTGAAACAAATATTGATATACCATCTGGAATGATAGAAACTGAAATAGATGCAATGATTAGAGATTTAGAACAACAACTATCATATCAGGGAATAAGCCTTGATCAATATTTACACATAATGAATAAGACAAGAAAAGAAATAGAAGACAATTATAAAGAGCAAGCTGAAAAGAATGTAAAATCTAGATTAATATTAGAAGAAATAATAAAAGAGGAAAAACTAGAGGCTTCAGAAGAAGAAATATCAGAAAAAATAAAAGAGATGGCATCAAACTATGGCAGAAAAGAAGATGATTTAAACAAAAATGAAGCTTTAAAAGAATACCTTGCTAATAGTATAAAAACAGAAAAAGCAATAGAGTTAATAATAAAAAATGCAAAAATAAAGAAATAATTTAATATGGCTAATTAAAATAGTAAAAAATGAAAATAGTTAGGGGGGATTATTTATATAATATGTAAATATTATTGTACTCACTAACTATTTGCATTTTGTAATCTATAAATTTTAGTATTATTAAATTAATTTATATTGTTATTATGGAGGAGTTTAAGTATGTTAGAAAAAAATAGTTTAGTACCATATGTAATCGAACAATCTGCAAGAGGAGAAAGATCATATGATATATTTTCAAGATTATTAAAAGATAGAATTATATTCTTAGGTGAAGAAGTAAATGCAACTTCTGCTGGACTTGTTGTTGCACAACTACTTTTCCTAGAATCAGAAGATCCTGATAAGGAAATAGATTTGTATATAAATTCACCTGGAGGATCAATCACAGATGGAATGGCAATTGTAGACACAATGAATTATATAAAATGTCCTGTATCTACAATTTGCGTTGGATTGGCAGCAAGCATGGGTTCTGTACTTCTTGCTTCAGGCGAAAAAGGGAAAAGATTTGCAACACCAAATTCAGAAATATTAATACATCAACCTTTAATAGGCGGTGGAGGTCTATCTGGACAGACTACTGAAATAAAAATTCATGCAGACCATATGGTAAAGACAAGAGAAAAGCTAAATAAGATTTTGAGCGATAGAACAGGTCAACCAATTGAAGTAATTAACAAAGATACAGAAAGAGACAATTACATGACTGCACAACAAGCACTTGAATATGGATTAATTGATGGAATTATGGAAAAAAGAAAATAAACTAAAGAGGTAAAATATAAAGGAGAAAATATTTATATGGCAAAAACAGATAAAAAGGATATTAGATGCTCTTTTTGTGGAAAGACGCAAGATGATGTTGAGAGGATTATAGCAGGTCCAGGAGTATATATTTGTGATGAATGTATAAAGGTTTGTACAAATATAATTGAGAACGATTTATATGAAGACAGCGAATTAACATACGACCAAGAAATTGATTCGGAGTTACCAAAGCCAGAAGAAATAAAAAAAATACTTGATGAATATGTTATTGGGCAAGATGAAGCAAAGAAAACTTTGTCTGTAGCAGTATATAACCATTATAAAAGAATTAATAGTAATATAGAATCTGAAAAAGATGATGTTGAAATACAAAAAAGTAATGTATTACTATTAGGGCCTACTGGATGTGGAAAAACTCTTTTAGCTCAAACTCTTGCTAGAATTTTAAAGGTGCCTTTTGCAATTGCGGATGCTACTACATTAACAGAGGCTGGATATGTTGGAGAAGATGTAGAAAATATTTTATTAAAATTAATACAAGCAGCAGATTATGATATAGATAAGGCTCAAAGAGGAATTATCTATATAGATGAAATTGATAAAATATCAAGAAAATCAGAAAATCCATCTATAACAAGGGATGTAAGTGGAGAAGGTGTTCAACAGGCTTTACTCAAAATTATAGAAGGAACAGTAGCATCTGTTCCACCACAAGGGGGCAGAAAGCATCCTCATCAAGAATTCATACAAATAAATACACAGAATATATTGTTTATTTGTGGAGGTGCTTTTGATGGATTAGAAAAAATTATAAAGGAAAGGGTAGATAAAAAGACAATAGGATTTGGAGCTACAATTTCTGGAAGTAAGGAATTCGACAAATATGAGGTGTTTGATAAATTGTTACCTCAAGATTTATTGAAATTTGGGCTTATCCCAGAGTTTGTTGGTAGATTACCAATAATTACCACATTAAGGGAGCTTGATAGAGATGCACTTGTTAAAATATTAATAGAACCTAAAAATTCTTTAATAAAGCAGTATAAAAAGTTGTTTAAATATGACAAGGTAGAGCTTGAGTTTGACGAAGATGCTATAAATGCAGTTGTTGATAAGGCAATAGAAAGAAAAACTGGTGCAAGAGGATTGAGAGCTATATTGGAAGATGTGATGCGTGACATAATGTTTGAAATACCATCAAATCCGAAAATCGAAAAATGTATTATTACAAGAGCTACAATAGAGAATGGGGAAGCACCAAAATTAATAATAAATAATAACAGAGAAGTTCCTAAAAAAGCTAGATCTCAAAGAAATATTACCACAAAGAAAAAGGGAACAGCATAATTTAAAAAAACACATGATTGAAGATAAAAGGATATTTTAAATGAAAGAAAAAATAATAGACAGAAAAAGAATAAGAAATATTTCATCAAACATAATGGCAATAATTATTATAATAATTGCCATTATTGTATATAGAAAATATGATTTTAATTTATATACAAAAGGTGTAGTGGATAAGGATAAGACATCATTTTCCAGAGATTCACAGATAAAGTATTCAAAAACTAGAAGTTACAAATTGGAAAACGAGGAACAAAACGATGCCATGTTTTATAAAAAAATTGAAGTTAAGCCTTTTACTCCGTATAGGGTGACCTGTATGATTAAAACTGATTCTGTCGGTAATGACGAGAATAATCCGTTGGCTGGTGCACAGATATGTCTATCTGGAACAGAAGAGCATTCAGAGGTATTAACTGGAAACAATGATTGGACAAAGGTAGAATTTTTTTTTAATTCAAAGTGTAACAGCACCGTTGAAATAGGTTTTAGATTAGGAGGAAATTTATTAAAAACAAAAGGAACAGCATGGTTTTCAGACTTTACTTTGGAAAAAGGTGTCGAGGATACAAGTACTGAATGGAACTTCGGATGCTTTATATTGAATAATATTGATATTAAGTTAATTGATGGAAGTAGTATAAAGCAAACAATGTCAGAAAAGATGAAAAATTATGTGTACAATAACATGAGAAGATTAAATACATCTATTAAAGATGTTTCACATGGAAAGATGTCGATAAATTACAAAATAATCGAAATTGATGCTCCACTAACAACTATAAGCTATGAGGAAGATAACGGATATTATATTGGGGAAAAAGATGTTGTTAAATTAATAGATACATATGTGCAAAATGAGGAGTTTGACCATATATTTGTGTGTACTGATTTGCCACTAGAAAGTAAAATTTTACATAATGATGATGTTAGTGAGTGGGTAGGACTTGGAAATATGTTGTATCAGGTTAAGGGATTTTCTAATATAAGAATAACTGAAAATGATTACACGATATCAATCAGAAATACGTTTCCAGAAGAAGTTTTTTTACATGAATTCTTACATACACTTGAAAGAAACTCTGCAGAGTATGGGTATGCGGTACCTGCACTGCATGATTATAAAAAATATGGTTACGCAGAAGATAGCGTAGATGGGCTTAGAAAGTGGTATGAAGATTATATGAATAAAAAAATAACGAACAATGGAAAATATGAAGGCTTACCAGAGGAGATTTATTCATTAAAGCCTGCAAAAAGTAGGGATTTTGAGTATTCTTATAAACTTGATAAATTGGATGAACCAAATACCCCAAGAGAAAAATTAGAAAGTGTAGTGTATCAAATAAAAAGGGTATTTGTTAAGGAAGATAATGTAAGTGATGAAAATAAAAAAGTTGAAGAATTTTACACGGAAAGGACTAACTAAAATGGAATTATCAGAATTTAATTATTACTTACCAGAAGAATTGATAGCTCAAACGCCAATTGCTAAAAGAGATGAGTCAAGACTTATGATATTGGACAAAAACACAGGAAAAATAGAAAACAAGGTATTTAAAAATATAATTGATTACTTAGAGCCAGGAGATTGTTTGGTAAGGAATAATACTAAAGTTATTCCAGCAAGATTATATGGCAAAAAAGAAACTGGTGCAAAAGTCGAGTTTGTATTGTTAAAAAATATTGAGAATGATGTGTGGGAGGCCATGGTTAGACCGGGAAACAAACTACACACTGGTGCAAAGGTTGTTTTTGGAGATGGAATTTTAAGAGCAGAGATTCTTGAAACATTACAAGATGGAACAAGAAAAGTTAAATTTGAATATGACGGAATTTTTAATGAAATTCTTGATAAAATAGGACTAATGCCATTGCCACCATATATTCATGAGAGTTTAAAGGACAATGACAGATATCAAACTGTGTATGCAAAGTTTGATGGTTCAGCTGCTGCACCAACAGCAGGACTTCACTTTACAGAGGAGTTACTAAAAAAGATAGAGGATAAGGGAATAAGTATTGCAAATGTTACCCTTCATGTAGGAATCGGAACTTTTAGACCCGTAAAGGAAAAAAACATTGAAGAACACCATATGCACACAGAGCATTATTATATAAAGCAGGAAGATGCAGAGAAAATAAATAATGCTAAGAAATCTGGACACAGAGTAATTGCTGTTGGAACGACTTCTTGCAGGACAATAGAAACAGTTGCCGATGAAAATGGATTTGTAAAAGCATGTGAAGGAGACACAGGAATATATATTTATCCGGGATATAAGTTTAAATGTCTGGATGCACTGATTACAAATTTTCATTTACCAGAATCTACATTGCTGATGTTGGTATCTGCTTTGGCTGGAAGAGAAAATGTGTTAAACGCCTATAACGAGGCTGTAAAAGAAAGATATAAGTTCTTTTCTTTCGGAGATGCAATGTTTATTAAATAAATATAGTAAAAAGATTATCAATTATAAATTGTTGAGTATAATAGGAGAATAAAAAATGAAACAAGCAATAACATATGAATTATTACATAAGGATACAAGCACAGGAGCAAGAAGAGGAGTTGTACATACGCCACATGGAGATATCCAGACTCCAGTATTTATGCCTGTTGGAACTCAAGCAACAGTTAAGTCAATGACTCCAGAGGAATTAAATGATATTGGAGCACAGATTATACTTTCAAATACATATCATTTATATTTAAGGCCAGGAGAAAAAATAGTTAAGGAAGCTGGTGGACTTCATGGATTTATGAACTGGAAAAAGCCAATTTTAACAGATTGCGGAGGGTTCCAGGTGTTCAGTTTGAGTGATTTAAGAACAATTACAGATGATGGAGTTGAATTTAAATCTCATTTAGATGGAAGTAGACATTTTTTCTCACCTGAAAAGGTAATGCAAATAGAGCAAGATTTAGGCGCTGATATTATAATGTCATTTGATGAATGCTGTCCATATCCATCAACATATGAATATACTAAAAATTCAATGGAAAGAACAACCAGATGGGCGAAAAGATGTAAGAAAGCACATGAAGGATATGAAGAAAAACAAGGATTGTTTGGAATAATACAAGGAGGATTTTTTGAGGATTTACGAAAAAAGTCAGCAGAAGATTTGATTGAACTGGATTTCCCTGGATATGCAATAGGAGGAATAAGTGTTGGAGAGCCAAAAGAAGAGTATTTGAAAATGCTAAGATATACAGCACCATTGATGCCTGAAAATAAACCAAGATATTTAATGGGAGTTGGAACACCAGACTATTTAATAGAAGCGGCAATTGCAGGAATCGATATGTGCGATTGTGTTCTTCCTACTAGAATTGCTAGAAATGGAACTGCAATGACGTGGAATGGAAAAGTTGTTGTAAGAAATGCAACATATGAGAGAGACTTTTCTCCTCTTGATCCTGAATGTGATTGTTATACATGTAAGAATTATACAAGAGCCTATATTAGACATCTAGTAAAGGCAAATGAAATATTAGGTGTTAGATTATTATCGATACATAACTTGTACTTTTTGACTAAGCTGATGGAAAGGGTTAGAATTGAAATTGAAAATGATAATCTTTTGAATTTTAGAAAAGATTTTTATAAAAAATATGGTTATACAGAAGAGTAAGAGGAGGAATTATGGATTTTTTTGATGGAAGTAACATTGATATTGAGAAGGAAAAAAGAAAAAATAAGATGCTGATAAAAATAATAATAATTGCGCTTATAATTGTTTTTTTACTTTCATTATGCACTTTAGGCGCAATATACTATTTGAAAAATAAAGAACTTAAATTATATATAGATGGAAAGAAAACCAGTTTTTCAGAGGACTTATTTGTAATAGAAGATGGACAAGTATATGTGTCTATAAAGGATATATCGAGTAAGATAGGGTATACGGTAAATAACGGAGAATATAAAAATCCATACTCAGAAAATACAGATAGGTGTTATCTTGATAATGGATATGAAACGGTATCATATATTAAAGATGCAGATTCAATATATAAGGTTTTAACTGAAGACAAAAAAGCATCAGAGTATGAATACGAATATTACAAAATTGAGAAACCAGTTCAGTTAATAAATAATAAATTATATGTTTCATATGATGGGTTGGAGAAAGGCTGCAATTTGAGTTTTTCATATACTGAGAAGAATAATACAATTAGAATGTACACTTTGCCATATTTAGTAGATTTATATTCTAAAAAAATAGAAGATTCAGCGTTAAATGAAAGAGATGTATCTTATACAAATAAGAAAGCTGTATTATATGGACTTATGATTGTTAAGAACTCTTCTGACAAATATGGTGTAAAAAATCTAAATAATGAGAGCATAATTGGAGAAAAATATAAGACAATTACATTTGAAGAAAACTCTCAAGAGTTTGTTGTTGAAACTGATAATGGTAAGTTTGGGATAATTACGGGTGATGGCGAAACAAAAATAAATCCAGAGTATGATTCTATAAAAATAATGGATAAGAATAGAGGACTATATGTAGTATCAAATAATAAAAAATATGGAGTTATTAATAAGAATGGAAAAGTCGTTGTGTTCTTAGAATATGATAAAATAGGAATAGAACAAGGAAGCTTTTCTGCTGACGATATAGATAATCCTTATTTATTATATGATAAATGTATTCCTGTTGAAAAAGATGAAAAATGGGGATTGCTTGATTTAAATGGTAATACAATATTGCCAATTGATTTTGATGGATTAGGTTGTACAAAGAATACTTCAAAAGATTCTTTAGCACAGAATTTATTGTTGATACCAGAATATGAAGCGATTGTTGTTTGTAAAAATAATTTGTATGGAATATATAATTCATCAGGGAAAGAATTGATTCAAGCATTGGTAACAGATATGTATTCAATAACTTCTGGAGGAGAAAAAAAATACTATTTAACTTATCAAGGAATTACAATAGACACTCTAGATTATTTATTAAATGTAGGAAAAATTCAGCCAGTAAATGGTGGTAACAATTCATCTGCAACCAATAACGGTAGTGATAATAGTAACAACAATAATAGCAACAACAATAATAATAACAATAACGGCAATAGCAATAACAATAGCAATAGCAATAATATTAACAGTAACAACAATAACAGCATTAATAACGCGGATAACAGTGAAAATATTAATAATGAAAGTAATAATAGCAATATTAATGTGGAGGTGAATAATTAATATATGCAGCAACAGTATATACAGATAATAATAACAGCGTTAATTATATTAGCAATATATTATTTTTTCGAATGGCAAAGAAAGAAACAAAATGAACAAACAAAGAAAATGCAAGATGAAATAAAAGTAGGAGATAAGATTATTACTTATACGGGATTATCGGGGGTAGTTTCAGAAGTACTTGAAGATAGAATTATACTAAAAACCAATCCAAAAGAGTATGAAGTTTCAATTGAAAAATGGGCTATTGCTGGAATTGATGATAGAAGCATAGAAAATCAAATAAATAAATAAAACAAAAACATAAAATCTCTTTAACTATAATATACTAATAATAAAAATGAATGTATTTTATCAGGGTACAATTTAAATATATTATTTGTACTTTTTAGTAAAGGAAGGAAGAGGGATTTTATGAATATTAAGGATATTGGAAAGAAAATAAATGTTGAAAAAGATAATAACAAAGATGAAAAAAATTTTTCAAATATATTAAAGGGCAGTATTATTTCAATAATAATCACACTAGTATTTTTAGTTATATTTTCTTTAGTAATTGCAAATACTAATGTAAAGGAAAGTACAATTATTCCAGGAATTATTATAATTTCGGCAATGAGTTTATTAATTGGCAGTATTATAAGTACTTTAAAGGTTTCTAAAAAAGGATTATTAAATGGAGCTCTTGTTGGATTAATTTATATAATTATATTGTACATAATATCAAGTTTTGTTAATCAAAATTTTGAGATTAATGTTAAATGTTTAATTATGATTGTTACATCGATTATAATGGGAATGATTGGTGGAATAATAGGAATAAATATAAAAAAATAGATAAAGAACATTATAAAATAAATATAAAATGGTTGATATTTTTTATTAAATGGGATAAAATTTAAATGTCGAGGTAGAGTATGGTAACTTTTGAAGATGTGAAAAATAATGAGGAAGTAAATAGTTTAATTATTGGAGCTCAAAAACAGCTTGATGCACTGGGGTATACCGAGCATGCAACAAGGCATATTACAATAGTATCAAATAGAGCTGCGTATGTTTTAAAAGAGCTGGGATATGACCAACATAGAATAGAACTTGCTAAAATTGCAGGATATATGCACGATATTGGTAATTGTGTAAATAGGGTTGATCATGCTCATTCTGGAGCTGTATTGTCTTATAATATTTTAAAAGAAATGGGAATGGATATTCAGGACAGAACAGAGATAATGATGGCTATAGGCAATCATGATGAAGCCACTGGTACAGCTGTAAGTGATATTTCAGCTGCTCTTATATTGGCGGACAAGTCCGATGTTCATAGAGATAGAGTAAGGAATACCAATATATCTTCATTTGATAAACATGATAAAGTGAATTATGCTGTTACGCAATCTCAATTTACAATAGATGCTAAGGATAGAAAAGCGATACTAAGTCTTACTATAGATACAAAAATTTGTCCTGTGTTGGATTATTTTGAAATATTTATGGAAAGAACGATGATGAGTAAATATGCAGCAAAATACCTAGAAATATGGTATGAATTATATATAAACGGATCAAAGATTTTATAAGAGATGGTTAAGTAATCAGTAATCGTAATGAGAAGTTAAATATAATTTAAAAAATTATAAAATTGGAGGAGAATAAATTGGAAAAAAATAAGCAAAAAGTGTCTTTTAAATTATTGGGAAGAATTCTTATAATAACTGTAATAATATTATTGGCAATTATGTCTTTTGTAGGAATATTTGTAAAGAACAAAAATACAATGAAAAATCTAATTCCTGATTATAAATTGGGAATGGATATTTATGGAGCACGAAATGTTATAATAAAAGTTGATGATAGTGAAGGAAAAAATGATGAGGAAAGCTTAACATTAGAAAATTATCAAAAGGTCAAGAAGATAGTAGAGCAGAGATTAGAATATATGAATGTTCAGGATTATTTGATAAGAGCTAATGAAGATAATGGGGATATTTGTTTGGAGCTAGTTGAAGATAATAATACTGATTATATTTCTCAATATGTTGTTACTAAAGGTGTATTTACAATTTCAGATGATGAAACTTCAGAGATATTACTTTCAAATAGTGATGTAAAAAAAGCATCTGTTGAAAGAATACAGAATGGAAGTAATACATATTCAATATACTTAACTATAGAATTTACTGATTCTGGAGCAGAAAAATTGAAAGAAATTTCTAATACATATGTGAGCACAACTGATAGTGAGGGAAATGTCGTAACAAAAAAAGTAAAGATGACACTTGATGATCAAACGATTATTTCTACGTATTTTGAAGAGGAGATTCCTGATGGTAAAATACAACTTTCTATTGGTTCTGCTAAGACAACTTCAGAGTTAGAGAGTTATGCTCAACAGGCAAATAATATAGCAATTTTCTTAAATACAGATCCAATGCCAATAACGTATAAAATTGATATAAATAGATTTGTATATTCAGATATAACTGAAGATGTTATAAATGCTATAATAATAGTGCTTGTAGTAATAGCTACTATAATGTTAATTGCTATGGTTGCTAAGTTTAAATTTAATGGACTTTTGGCAGCTGTTACAAATATTGGATTTTTAGCAATTTTATTATTGGCTGTTAGAATTGGTAATGTTGTAATTACTCTTTCTGGTATATTTGCAATTGCGGTAGCTTATATAATTGAATATGCTATTCTTATGTTGATGTTAAGTGCTTACAATGCTAATTTAACTAGGGAACAAACTAATAATAAAATAGGAAAGCTATTATCAAAGGTTGTAATTTCATTAATTCCATTTGTAATATTATCTGTAAGTTTTGCTGTGTTAAGATGGCAAGAGATTGCGAGTGTTGGAATGGTTATGTTTTGGGCAATTTTAATAATGGTAATTTATAATGCAATAATCGTTTATACAAGATTTTTGGAGAGTGAAAAATACGGCGATAACAAATAATAAACAGGTTTATAGTTAAGGCCTGTATAAAGAATCTAAATATTATATATACAAGACAATGGAATAAGGTCGAAAATAATTATAATTTTGACAATGAAAATCTAATTTTTTCCGACCAGATCTGTGTCTTGAGGAAGGAATGCACTAAAAAATGAAAAAAGTAGTTTCAATATTATTAATATGTTTATTAATAGCAGGAATAATATTAATATCAACAATGGGTTTTAATGTTGGGTTAAAGTATTCAGAAAATACACAGATTTCTATAAATATAGGTAAGAAATTTGATGTTAGGGATGTGAAGGCAATTGCCTCAGAAGTTTTTGGAAAGCAGAGAGTTATTGTTCAAAAAGTTGAATTATATGAGGATATGGTTCAAATAACAGTAAAGGATGCCACAGAGGAACAAATAAGTGAATTGAATACAAAGATTAATGAAAAATTTGAGATTGAGAATAAAGTTGATTCTGTGGAGATAACTAAGAATTCTAATGTAAGATTGCGTACGATAATAAAGCCATATATTTTACCAATTATAATAATAAGTTTAATTACTATTGTGTATGCCATGATAGTGTATAGAAAATTGGGAGTATGGAGTGTATTTTACAAAACTTTAATGTCAATTGTTGCTCCACAAGCTATATTATCAAGTGTTTATGCTGTTACAAGATTGCCAATAAACAGGGGGACAGCAATTGTTGCTGTTATAGTGTACATAGCTTCAATTATTTTGCCAATGGCTTATTTTTCAAAGAATATTGAAGATAAAAAAATAAAGAATTAACATAAAAGAGTATCGGGAATACAATATAGTATACACCGATATTTTTTTGGAGAGTGATGTAATATGGCAATGAAAAAAATTGGCAGAAAGATATACATGAAGATTTTTTCAAGGTTTGATAATACAGATTTAACATATGAAGAGGCTATTGAGATATACCAGAGAGGGAATGCAGTTATAATTGATGTAAGGTCACCAGAAGAATATAAAAAGAAACATATTGCTGGGGCTATAAATATTCCAATTTATGAAGTGGATAATATAATTACGGAGATAATAGATAAAGAAGAAGTAATTCTACTATATTGTAAAACCGGGAAAAGGAGTAGAATTGTAAAAGAGATACTTGGTAATAATGGTTACAAAAATGTTTATACGTTTAGAGCTGTGAATATTTAATTGGCATTTGAAACTGTAAAAATTAGGCAACTGTAAAAACTAAGCAAATGCAGTGGAAAGTGGAGAGGAAAATTTTTTTTACAATTGTCCTCTCTTAAAAATTTCATTTTATATTTTCGAATATTCAGTCTAAATTTTATTATGGTGAACAGTGTTCAATAATTTATAAGTCTGGCAGATATTGCAGTTTGTACATATGGATATACGTTCGCCAAATATTGATTTTAGAGTATCTATAAAATCATCAGATGGGTCAATTTCATGAATTATTATTTTCTGAGGCAGAAGGGTAAGAAGGGAGTTTAGTGCATAATCATTAGACGAAAAGCTAATGTCTGATAGGTATTTTGCATCTAAATTGTTTTTTGTTAAGGATATGATATTTTTTTGATGGTCCAATAAAATGGATTCTCCATTTACATATATTAGGTGAACGAGAGGCGTTGTGGAAAGTCGAGAATTAATATAAGTCTTTAATAGATCAATAAATTCAGAATATTCTCTATTTATTACAAATTGATTTACGGAAAAATCTACAACATTGTCAATTACAGAGATGTAGCTTTTTAGCCTAAATGTTATAACTCCATCAAGATTAATATTTTTGTGTGTAGTAATATATTTTAAGATACTACACCATAGTAATTCCTTTCTTGATTGGATATCTTTTAATATTGGTTCAAATTCACTATTTTCAAAAATATTTTTGCTAATATAGAGATTATTTTTTTTAAAATCTGAAATTAATAATTGTCTATCTTCAGAACGTGAAAGTAGGGCTGTACAAATATTTTCAATACATGAAATATCATCATAATCAAAATAAAAATAATTCAATTGTATTAAGTTTTTAACTATCATTTTTTCATAGCATGTAACTACACAATTTACTAAGCAAGAACAGAGTTCATTGTAAAAATTAGAAATATCATTTCCTTTATAATGAACAATTATATTGGTATATTTTGAAAAATTTCTTTTGGAAAAAACAATATTATCTAAATTTATATTAGATATGTCTGACATTAAACAGTTAATGCAGTTTGTTTTGTTACTTTTTACACATAGTGAAACCATTTAGAAAAATATGCTCCTTCCTATAAATAAGTATATATTTTTATTAGTATTTACAAAAAAATACTTGATATACAATAATATTCATTAAAATTAAAAAAGTAACTTGACCACAAATAAAAAATGAAGTGATTTTTCACTTCATTTTAATTTTATTTATAAATTTTGTAATCTATTTCTGGAAATATGCAATCCATTTTTTGTATAGTATTTAAATATTCTTTATCAATTTTATTTTCCTTTATTTCATTGTATAGCTTTGTAAACCTTCCAATATGATCTTTTATTCTTTTTTTTGCATAATCAACCATCGTGCCATTAGTTATTATAAATAACCAATCACTACTTTGGGCAAGTAGCAGTTCTCTAGCACACTGATTTAAAGCTTGTCCTTTCAATGAATCATCAGATTCGTTCGGGTATAGATTTGCAAGTTCAACCATTCTATCACCAGCTACATGCAAATGCCTATGAACATAGTCGTTAGACTGATTCAGCCAAACTTCACTGTATCCGTTTGCACCCCAACTAGATCTACAAGGAGTTGAAATCTGCATTTGAGGATATTTATCTATATATTCACTAGGTGTGATTAAATCAAAATCGCATTTGTCGTAATAGATTTTTTTAAACAATGTATATAGCCAATTTGGACCCTCATACCACCAGTGACCATAAAGTTCAGCATCATATGGACAAAGAATAATTGGTGGGTTTGAAGTAAATTTGCTTGCTTCTGTAATTTGCTTTTGACGAGAATCAAAAAAATGTCCGGCTTGTTTATTGATAGAATCCCAAGCCCATTGTGGGTTATAGTAATCTTTTTCGCAATCTTTCCCTGTAATTCTATAATATTTTATACCTGTTGGAACTCGTGCTCCATTACAAGCTATATATGGCTTTATGTAGTCATATGGTGCATCATAACCTATGTCTCGATACCATTCTCTGTAATTATAATCACCGGGATAACCATTTATTGAGCTCCAAACTTGCCTTGAAGATTCTAAATCGCGTCCAAATGCAGCTATACCATCAGGTGATACGATTGGTGCAAAGGTGCCATAAATTGGAGTTGGGTTTGCATACAATATGCCGTGCGTTTCGGTAATTACATATTGAATACCAAATTCTTTTAGATATTTATCTGCTTCAGGAACATAACCACATTCTGGCAACCATATTCCACGAGGCTTTCTTCCAAAATATTTTTCATAACATTTTACACCTACAGCGATTTGGGCTCTAACGGTTTTTTCGTTTACATATAGGATTGGGAAGTAGCCGTGGGTTGCACCACAAGTGATAATTTCGAGTACTCCTAAATCCTGAAAATGTTTAAAGCCAGTAATAATGTTGCATTTATAAATATCTCTGAAAACGTGGAGATCGTTAGTGTATCTATCTACATAATATTGTGCTAAGTCCTCTAATGATTTATTTCCAGCATTGCGAATAAGTTCTTTTTTTGCAAGTTCGATGTGTGACATTAGATATTTTATATATCTGTCTTGAAGCAATGTATTATCAAGCATATTAAGCAATGGAGGTGTCATTGACATGGTGATTCTAAAGTCAACATGTTCTTGCACTAATTTATCAAAATTTAAAAGAAGAGGAATATATGTTTCAGATATTGCCTCAAATAACCATTGTTCTTCTAAATAATTTTCGCTTTCTGGATGATAGACGAATGGGAGATGTGCGTGAAGTACAAAGCTGACATAGCCTTTTGGATTTTTTTTCATTATTAAATTTCTCCTCTCAGAATGTTTTATAAGAATATAGAAGTGCCAGCACCATGTAAAAAGTGGGCACTCTTATATTATTTTAAGGTTATGCTAGAAGATGAACTAGCATTATCGAACTTAACATTATTGTTGGAATCATTGTATAAATTATATAAACCATAAAGTTTACCAATATTTCGCAAGAATGAAATAGATGTAGTGCCTTTTGAAGAAACAATATTAGTTTTTACATCTCTAAAGTAAACATTATTAAGACTTTTATCAAATAAAACATGATCGTTTGGTGCATCAATTATGTTTGAAGATGAAACATATAAATAATTGTCTGGAATTTTAACATTTTGATTATTTTTATTTCTTCTTCCAAGCTCAACATAGTATTCACAGTTTGCGTCATTTACATGCAAATACCAGCTGTTTGCAAAATCGTCAATATCAATCTCAAATGAATAATTCATGGTTTTATTATGAATTATGAGAACAGGTTTTGTATCATTAAAAAAGTTTTCGCCATATTGTTTAACGAAATTATTTCTATCTTCATCAGAAATGTCCCAATAGATAAAGAGTGTGGTAGGTGTTTGTGCGAGAACTTTCACAACTGTTTGATTATATCTGTAAGGTAAATCGTAATATTCAAGTATATTTATCTTTTTTGTAAGGTTAGTAGAAGAAGTTATTTTCTCTGGATTAATGTTACCTAAAGCAATTTTGGTATTTCTAGTATTTTTTGAAAGCTTTTTTTCACTAGATTTTGACTTCGCATTATTTGATTTTACTGTAGTTCTGCTTGACTTTTTAGCGGCAGTTTTTATTGTAGAGCTACTTGATTTATTGGTAGATGTTTTTGATGTAGAACCACTTGATTTTTTTGTAGATGTTTTTGATGTGGAATCGCTCGATTTTTTTGTAGTAGCTTTTACTATAGAACTGCTCGATTTCGTAGTAGTCTTTGATGTAGAACTATTTGCTTTTTTTGCGATAGGTGTTATTTCATCTTTTGAGTTATTTGATGTATTTACAGTTTTTCTTGGCATGTGTTTCCTCCTTTGTTTTACTCACATAAAATCTACAGTATATACTATATCAAAATAAAAATAAATTCAATAGAAAAAGGAAAATAAAATAAAAATAATAAAACAAAAATCTATTTACTTCTAATGGTTAATATGTTAAGCTATAGTTAGATTTAAAAATAAAAAATGGAGGGATTATTTATGAAGAAACAGACAATTATAATGGTAATTGTTGCAGTAATTGCAGTTCTTGCAATTGCAATAGGCGTGGCTGTAAGTAAAAATCAAAATGCGAATGGAGAAAGTGTTAAGATAGAAACTGCTTCTCAAATGAAAAAAATGTTAAATTCTATTTACGCTAAATTAAAAGATGAGTTGCCAAGCTTAGAAATAGAAAAAATAGATGTGAGCGACGCATTGCAAGTAAAGGAATTTACAGGATTACAATCAAATGAAAATGTTGAAACCCTTGTGGTATCTGAACCAATGATGTCTTCACAAGCGTATTCAGCTGTTGCAGTAAAAGTAAAAAATGGAGCAAATGTAGAGAGTATGAAACAAGAAATGCTAGATAATATAGATATGGCAAAATGGATTTGTGTTTCAGCTAGTAATTTATATATAACAAACTGTGGTAATACAATATTTATGGTAATGGCAGATAATGACTGGGCAAAGCCAGTATATGACGCATTTAAAGAGTATGTAAATAACGATATAGGAAAAGAATTAGAAAAGGTATCGGAAGATGGAGATATAGAATTACCACCTGAAATGCCTGCAGTAATGTAAAACTATTTACCACAAAACTATTGTAAATAGCAAAAGGAGGAACGATGCTTTTTACTAGTATCAGCTTTTTATATTATTTTTTGCCAATAGTGTTAATTTTATATTTTATGGTACCAAAGAAATTTAAAAATTTGGTACTATTTATTGCTTCTATGTTATTTTATTTTTATGGTGAGCCTAAATACATATTTTTGATGATCGCGGAAATTTTGATTGCGTACATTGGGTCACTTTTGATTGAAAAACATAGGAAAAAAAGTATTCTAGCTTTGGTACTTTCAATTCACATAGGTTTATTAATATTTTTTAAGTATACAGATTTTTTAATTACCAATATAAATAATATTTTGGGTACAAAAATCAATTTGCTTCAATTAGCTTTACCCATAGGAATTTCATTCTATACTTTTCAAATTATCAGTTATGAAATTGATGTATTTAGAGGAAATGTAAAGGTTCAAAGGAATTTTTTGAATTTGGCAACATATGTCTCATTATTCCCACAATTAATTGCTGGCCCTATTGTAAGGTATGAGACTATTGAGGGTGAACTTTCAAATAGAAAACACAGTTTTGAAAATTTTGCATATGGTGTAAGAAGGTTTACGATAGGACTTGCAAAAAAAGTTCTGATAGCCAATATGCTAGGAGAATTTTGCAATAAATTTACTGCCGCTGATGAAAAAAGTGTTGTTCTATATTGGATGTTTGCAATTTCATATATGCTACAAATATATTTTGATTTTTCTGCTTATTCAGATATGGCAATAGGACTAGGAAGAATATTTGGCTTTCACTTCTTAGAAAACTTTAATTATCCATATATATCTAAGAGTATAACGGAGTTTTGGAGGAGATGGCATATTTCGCTTGGCTCATGGTTTAGGGATTATGTGTACATTCCATTAGGTGGAAGTAGAGAAGGCAAATTAAAACTAATAAGGAATATTTTTGTGGTTTGGCTTCTTACAGGAATATGGCACGGAGCAAGTTGGAATTTTGTTGTATGGGGATTGATGTTCGGAGCGCTGTTAATATTGGAAAAATTATGGCTTGGAAAATACATAGAAAAACTTCCAAATTTTTTAAAAAGACTATATGTACTTTTTTCTGTGATGATAAGCTTTGTAATATTTAATGCAGGCACAATGAAAGAAGCCTTTTCTAACATTGCTGGATTATTTGGAGCTAATTCAACCTGTATGATAAATAATTACACAATATATTATTTGAAGAGTTATCTTGTAGTATTCATAATAGCAGCATTAGGTGCAACACCAATTATGAGGAATTTAATTGGAAAAATAAGAGAAAAACCGGTTATGGACAGGGTTTTGAATGTATTAGAACCTGTTGCTATGGTGTTAATGATACTAATTGTAACAGCGTATTTGGTAGACAATTCTTATAATCCATTTCTTTATTTTAGATTTTAGAAATATGCCAAACTGAAAATTAACTGTGTGTTGCCGGGAGGTGTATGGAAAAAATGAATGATAAGATAAGAAATATAGTAATTACAGTAATTTTTATGAGTATTCTAGTTGTAACAATGATTGTGAATATAGTAAAAAAAGATGATATTATTTCTATTTCTGAAAGAAGAAAGCTAGAACAGTTACCAAGCTTTTCTATATCTAGATTATTTAATGGCGTTTTCTTTAGTAAATTTGATAAATATACGACAGATCAGTTTATTTTAAGAGATACCTTAAGGAAATTGAAGGTTAAGACTGAACTAAATATATTTGCTAAAAAGGATTATAACAATTTATACGAATATAATGGATATATAATAAGCCAGGAATATCCATTAAATGAAAAGTCGGTTACTAATTTGTCAAATAAAATAAACAATATACAAAAGATGTATTTAACTGAAAATAATAAGGTATATTTTTCAATAGTGCCAGATAAAAACTATTTTGTAAGTGAAGGCAATTTAAAGTTGGATTATGATAAAATGGAAAGCATGCTAAAACAAAACTTAACATTTGCTGAATATATAAAAATAAATGATATGCTTGAATTATCAGATTACTACAAAACAGATACACATTGGAAACAAGAAAATATACTTAAAATAGCGGATGAGATTGCAAGAAAAATGAATGTAAGCATATCAGATAATTATAAAACTGTGAAAATAACAAACTTTACAGGGGCATACGGTGGGCAACTTCCAGTGAGTGATGAAAGTGATGAAATAAAAGTATTAACAAACGATTCGTTAAAAAATTGTAGAGTGTATAATTATGAAACGAAAGAATATTCAAGCATATATAATCTAAACAAAATAACTAGCCTTGATAAGTATGATATATATCTATCTGGAGCAGCACCCATACTAACCATAGAGAACCCAAATGGTGATGCAACAAGAGAATTGGTGGTATTTAGAGATTCATATGGTAGCAGTTTAATTCCATTATTAGCTACTGGATATAGCAAAATAACTGTGGTGGATACAAGATACATATCACCAAGGCTATTAAATGAGTATATAAAATTTGATAAGCAAGATGTGTTATTTATTTATAGTACTCTTGTAATAAATAATAGTACTGCTTTAAAGAATTAATAAAATGTGATCCGAGGTTTAATTGAAAATAAAAAAATGTGAGGGCGATTAAAGTGATAAAAAGGTATAATCAGAGTGAAATAGAAAAATTAGTAGAGATACTTAAAAATGACGGTGTAATTAGTGTACCAACAGATACAGTATTCGGCGTTTGTGCTAGAATGGATTCAAAATTAGCACATGACAATTTGATAAAAGTAAAAAATCGTCCAACAAGTAAGTCTTTCCCTGTAATGTGTGCAAACGTGGAACAAATAAAAAATATAGCAATTGTAACTGAAAGGGAAGAAAGGTTAATTGAGGCGTTTATGCCAGGCCCAATTACATTGGTTTTAAAGAAAAACAAGGAACTTCCAAGTTATGTGACAAATGGAAAAGAAACGATAGCAATTAGAATGGCAACATCTGGAACACTGGAAGAATTAATTCAAAAACTTGGATGCCCATTATTTATGACAAGTGCTAATCAGAGTGGAGAGCCTACATGTAAAAATTTAGATGAAATAGAGAAGAAGTGCCCGCTCTTGAATGGAATGATGGAAGGAAAAGTAATTTTTTCAAAAAGTAGCACAATTGTGGACTGTAGTTCAGATGAAATAAAAATATTAAGAGAAGGGCCAATAACAATAGAACAAATAGAAGGTATAATTAAAAAAGTAAATAATATTTTTTAGCAAGGAGACTAATGTGGAAAGAATAGACAAAATAATATCTTCACAGACAAATTATTCTAGAAAAGATGTAAAAAAGCTTATATTGCAAAAGAAAATAAGTGTGAATGGGAAAGTTGCAAAGAAGCCAGAGCAGAAAGTTAATGAGCAACAGGATGAAATATATATAGATGGTAATAAGCTTGAAATTAAAAAATACATATATTTAATACTTAACAAGCCTAAAGGATATATATCTGCAACAGAGGATAGAACTGCAAAAACTGTATTAGATTTAGTGCCTGAGAAATATATGAGAAGGGGGTTGTTCCCAGCTGGAAGATTAGATAAAGATACTACTGGAATGATGATTATAACAGATGATGGAGAGTTTGCACACAACATATTAGCTCCAAAAAAGCACATAGAAAAGACATACAGAGTACAGATTGACATAGATATAACAGATGAAATGAGGGAAAAATTTAAACATGGAATCGTTTTAAAAGATCATGTTTGTTGCCCAGCTACTATTGTAGTAGAAGATAAAAACACAGCATTAATAACAATTACAGAGGGAAAATATCATCAAATTAAAAGAATGTTTGGATGCTTTGGGGCAAAAGTGGTAAATCTGCACAGAATTTCAATGGGAGGTCTGCAATTGCCAAAAAACTTAAGAGAAGGAGAGTGTAGAGAACTTACGGCAACAGAATTGCTAAAACTAAGGTTTGAAAAAATTTAAAATTTTGATTGACTTTTTCGATTTATGAGTGATATAATAGTCAAGCTGACAAAAAGAGAGTGAGGGTTGTGAGAAAAACTTAGTGCTTTTCTCCAGCCTGATATTTATGTCTTTTTATTGAAAAAGGGGAGGAATTAACTAAAAAATGGAGCAAGAAAATATACTTGGAAAAGAAAAAATAGGAAAACTAATATTAAAGTTTTCTATTCCTTGCATTGTTTCAATGTTGGTAAACTCATTATATAACATAGTTGACCAAATATTCATTGGACAAGGAGTAGGAACACTAGGAAATGGTGCTACAAATGTAGTATTCCCGCTAGTAATGATAGGATTGGCATTTTCTCTAATGTTTGGAGATGGAGCATCAGCATATCTAAGCTTAAAGCTTGGAGAAAAAAAGAAGAAAGAAGCGGAAGCAGGAATTGGTAATGGAATATTACTATCTGCGATTGTATCAATATTTTTCTGTATAATCACATTAGTTTTTTTACCACAATTTTTAACTTTATTTGGTTGTACTGAAAAATTAAGAGAATTTGCAATGATTTATGGCAAAATTATTGCAATAGGTCTTCCTTTTTCTATGATTGGTACTACATTAAATTCAATTATTAGAGCAGATGGAAGCCCTAAATATGCAATGATGAGCATGGTTGCAGGTGCAATTTTAAATACAATATTAGATCCGATATTTATATTTAAATTTGATATGGGAGTAGCTGGTGCAGCTATTGCGACTGTAATAAGCCAAGTGCTTACATTTGCATTAAATATTGCATATATCAAAAAATTTAAATCAATACAATTGTCAAAAGAAAGCTTTAAATTAAAAGCAGGAGTATGCAAAAAAGTGTCAATGCTTGGAATAAGCAGTTTTATTACGCAAATGAGCATAGTATGTGTTATGACTGCTGAGAATAATTTACTTGGAAAATATGGAGCAAATAGTGATTATGGAGCCGAAACTCCAATTACAGTTCTTGGAATTGTAATGAAGATAAATCAAATATTAAACAGTATAATAATTGGCATTGCTGCAGGAAGTCAACCTATAATCGGATATAATTATGGTGCTAAGAAATATGACAGGGTAAAGGAAACTTTAAAGATTGTTTTAGGTTCAAGCTTAGTAATAAGTACAATAGCATTCATATTGTTCCAAACAATACCAGATAAATTAATTTTAATATTTGGTAATGGTGATGCAAAATACATGGAATTCGCTTGTTTAGCTTTTAGAACTTATTTATTGCTTTGCATCTGTAATGGTGTTCAGATTCCATCAGGAATATTCTTTCAAGCAATTGGAAAAAGTACAAAGAGTGCTATATTATCACTTTCAAGACAAATTGTTATATTGATTCCTGCTATGATAATATTAAGTGGAATTTATGGAATAATGGGAGTACTAAGTGCTGGACCGGTAGCTGATGGATTAGCATTTGTATTGGCTGTTATACTTCTAGTAAAAGAAACAAGAAACATGAAGGCTGATGGAGTAGAAACAGAAAAAGCAGAAAGAAAAGAAATACCAGAAACTGCAGTAGCTAACAACGGA
>CAKOXG010000013.1 GCA_934130025.1 uncultured Clostridia bacterium | reverse complement strand
TATTTATATATTCTTTAATTTCTTCATATGTAATCTCATCATTCTTATATTTGCTTATATAGTCATCAAATTTTTCTGAGAACATTTCATCTGTTTGTTGCCTTAATTTCGTATTGTTCTTATTAATACTATAAACCTTTTTTGCAATATTCTCGTTACCATTTTCATATGAAAATTTAAAAATTGTAAATTGTAGACTGTAAATAATAATTCCAATTACTAGTAAAAAAATAGCCACACTTAATAATATTATCCACTTTTTACTTATCTTTTTCCTTTTTGAACTTTCTTCCATATTTTATCCCCCTTTTCTATATTTCATAGTATATCACAAAGTTTTATTTTTGTACACATTTTGTGTACCATTTTTAGTTATTTTATCTATATTTATCAAATAATAAAAGACATAACTTATAATAATACAAGTTGTGTCTTTATATATCACTCTATACTAAAATTATCTAATTAGATGCAACTGCCTTATTTCCCTTCTTTAAGTTCATAAGTGGTGAATGTTTTTCATATTGTTTTTTCAAATCCTCGGTCTGCAAATCTAAGTAGCATTGTTCTGTCACTTTTATACTACTATGTCCTAATATCTTAGATAATGTAAAAATATCTCCTCCATTCATTAAAAATCTCTTTGCAAAATTATTTCTTAATAAATGTGGATTTATTTCCTTTTTACCAATTCGTTCACCATAATTCGAAAAATTACTTTCAAAGCTTCTTTCCTGTAATACAGTTCCTTTAATTGTACAGAATACATATTCACTTTCCTTATATCTGTCTTTATATTGAAGCCACCTTTTTAATTCCGTTGCCATTTGCACAGAGAAAAATACATACCTATCTTTCTTTCCTTTTGTATTATCTGCTGGTAAAAAAATAGTTCTTTCTGCAAAATTTATGTCCGTTTTTTCTTTTATCAATAAACATTCTCCCAGTCTCATTCCTGTGTCAAATAACAATTCTGTAATAATACAATCTCTATATTCATGAAACCTTGATAAATCAAAACATTTTAACAAATTATTAACCTCTATATCGTTCATATACCCTTTAGCTTTTCGAGGTACGTGTATAAGCTTTATCTTTTGTGTTGGATTTTTCTTAATAATTCTATTTTCATACATATAATTGAAATATACTTTCAAATTTCTAATATAATTATTTAGAGTTACTATACTTACTTTTTTTCCATAATCCCCCCCTATTTTGCGGGTTATTTGTTTTCTTAGTATTCTCATTTGCAACTACTGTATATTTGCCTCTTTCTTTAGTATCATTTATATAATTTAATATAATTTGTTGTGTTACCTGTTCCGACCTATTTATCTTATAAGTATCAATTAGGTATCTACTAAATAATCTTAGTGTCTGTTCATAACTAAGCAATGTTTTCTTTGATAAGTTACGGTATTCACAATAGTTCATAAAATCATCAATTTCTAAATCCATTTTTTCCATAAAAAATTACCCCCATGTTCAACTTTAAATGAACACTAGAGGTATGCAATAAATCATTAATATTTATAGCATTGAAAAATTCTTATTTATTACACTACTTGTCAATTTTTCAGTAATTCTAATGCAAGTAGTGCGATGAATTTTAATTTATTGCTATTGCTTATTTTTTATAACCCGCTTCTTGCAATGTTTTTACAAGTTTTATGCAGTCTTTATTTCTAGCCTTAGCTTATCAGCTATCATTGCTATAAATTCCGAGTTCGTGGGTTTTCCTTTGCTTGCTGAAACAGTATACCCAAATATGCTCTCAACAGTGCTTGGCTCTCCTCTACCCCAAGCAACTTCTATTGCATGGCGAATTGCACGCTCTACACGGCTTGGCGTTGTATGGTACTTTTGTGCTATATCAGGATATAATTGTTTTGTTATTTGGTTTATTATATCTATATCACCTACTACCATCATTATTGCTTCTCTTAAATATTGATAACCCTTTATATGTGCTGGAACTCCTACTTCATGTATTACATTTGTTACAAGCGCTTCTAAACTATCCTCACTTTTTTCATCTCCATATGGAATTTCTATGTATTGCGTTTTTGGTTCTTTTATTACATAGTTATTGTTTTTAGTTGTTGATTGCCCGAAATGTTTTAATTCCTTTATTCTTTTTATAAGCACATCTATGTCGAATGGTTTTACAACATAATATTGTGCTCCTAATGAAATTGCTTTTTGAGTTATTTTGTCTTGTCCAACGGCTGATAGCATTATACAGATTGGTGGATTTTTGAAATTCATTGAATTTATCCTTTCCAAAACACCTAATCCATCCAAGTGTGGCATAATAACATCTAATAATACAATTTCTGGATGTGTATCAGATATAAACTTTAATGCTTCTTCTCCATCTCTTGCCACTCCCACAACCTGCATATCTCCATCATTTTGTAGGTAGCTTGATAAAGTGTTTGCAAAATCACTATTATCATCTGAAATTAACACGGTTATCTTATCCTTCACTATCTCATCCCCCTATATTTAAAATACGCTGTAAATTTTTTACAATTCGTATTATATATGGTTTTATTACTTTTTGCAATAGTTTTTCATTATTTCTTCCAGTTTTTGCCATACATTATATTGGTTTTTTTACAAATATTCGACCAAATTCATTTGATGTCGTTTTTTCTTCTTTCCAATCGACATTATCATTGTTTATTTTCTCTTTTATTTTTTCATATTGTTCTTCATTTATTTCAACTTCAAATACAATATTCTCCTCATATTTTTCATTTATTATTTTTATATCATTATTTTTGCAAAATAACAAAAAGTTCTTGTTCTCACTATATGGAATTTGTATATTTATTGTTTTTCCATTTTCCACACTTATTATTTCTGCATTTTCTATTGCACCACAAGCGGCATCACTATAGCTCCTGGTTAATCCTCCCGTTCCCAATAAAATGCCCCCAAAATATCTGGTTACAATTATCAAAATGTTGCTTAATTTTCTTTTTTCTATTACATTTAATATTGGCATACCAGCTGTTCCAGATGGCTCTCCATCGTCACTGCATTTCTTGTATTCTGCTTTTTCTGTGCTCATAATTTTATAGGCATAGCAGTTGTGTCTAGCATCATAGTATTTTCGTTTTATTGCTTTTATTTTCTCTTCCGCATCTTTTTCGTTTTCCACATAATACGCATTTGCAATAAATTTTGATTTTTTTACTACTAATTCATATTTTGATTCTTTCTCTATGCTAAAAAATTTATCCACTTACTAATTATTCTCCTTATTCCTAACTATTTTTTCCCGCAGTAAAACCTGTAGAATATGCAATTTGCAAATTAAATCCACCTGTGTAAGCATCCACATCAATTATCTCTCCTGCAAAAAATAATCCTTTTACTAACTTTGACTCCATCGTTTTTGGGTTTATTTCTTTTGTGCTCACTCCGCCTGCTGTAACTATTGCTTCATCTATTGGTCTAAAACCTGATATAGAAATTTTAAACTTTTTTAATAGCTCTACTAATGTTTTTCTTTCTTCTTTAGTAATTTCATTTACCTTCTTATTTTCTGGTATTTTTGTAAGCTTTACTATTACAGGAATAAGCTTTTGTGGCAATAAATCATTTAAACTGTTCTTAAATTCTTTGTTTTTCTCCTTTTCAAAGTCTCTTTGAACTCTTTTATCTAACATTTCCTCTGTCAATGCAGGCTTAAAATCTATATATAAATTTATCTTTCCACTATTTAATAAAAAGTCTATATCTTTATATCTTAGTAAATGTGCCGATGCACTTAATATAGTTGGGCCAGACACTCCAAAATGGGTAAATAGCATTTCTCCAAAATCTGTATATATGGTTTTATCTTTATTTGCATCCATTATTTTTATTTTAACATTTTTCAATGATAATCCTTGTAGATTAGAACATATTCTTAATTCTTCTCCAGATACTGTTAATGGTACAAGAGATGGCCTTATTTTACTTATTGTATGTCCTAATTTTCTTGCTATTTCATACCCTTCGCCATTTGAGCCTGTTACTTTATAGCTATTTCCTCCTGTAGCAAGAATTACCTTGTCTGCCGAAATTTCTTTTTCTTTTTCAAACTCATCTATATATTTAATTCCTGTAACTGCTCCATTCTCAACATTTACTCTCGTTACTTTTGCTCTAAATTTTATTTTAACGTGTTGGTCATTTAATTCTTTTTCAAATGCTCTAAGTACATCCATTGATTTATCTGAAACTGGAAAAATTCTATTTCCTCTTTCTTCCTTAACTTCCACACCATGTTTTTTTAACATATCTATAATGTCTTTATTTGTAAAATTTTCAAAACAACTGTATAGAAATTTTCCATTTCCAGGGACATTCCCTATAAAGTCTTTTATATCTAAGCTACTTGTAATATTACATCTACCCTTCCCTGTTATTAAGAGTTTTTTCCCTAATTTTTCATTCTTTTCAAGCAGGTATACTTCATCGCCTTGTTTTGCTGCAGAAATTGCAGCCATCATGCCAGCTGGGCCTCCTCCAATTACTATTACTTTCAAATTTTTTCTCCTTTATTACTTTTTTAACATGTATTCAACAGCTTTCATAATTCCTAGTTTTCCATATTCATATGTTAATGAACCTTGTTGAAAACCTACAAAAGGTGCCCTTATTGGTCCATCACAAGATAATTCTATTGAAGAACCTTGAGTAAAACTTCCTGAAGCCATTATTATTGGATCTAAATAGCCAGGTGTTTCACATGGTTCTGGAAGAGTATTTGAGTCTACTGGAGACCCTTTTTGTATTCCTTGGCAATATCTTATTAAATCCTCTTTATTTCCAAATTCAATTGTTTGAACTATGTCTGCTCTTTCATCATCAAATTTTGGTTCAACCTTATAGCCTAACTTTTCCATTACCTTGCTTGTAAGTATAGCTGTTTTTACACTCGAACATACAACACTTGGTGCTAAAAATAATCCTTGAAGGAAACTCCTATTTATTCCTAATGTAGGTCCTACTCCTTTTCCCTCTCCTGGAACAGTTAATCTTTGTGCTGCAAGCTCTACTAAATCTTTTCTTCCTGCTATGTAGGCTCCATTTGGTGCAATTCCTCCACCCAAATTTTTTATAAGAGACCCAACAATAACATCTGCTCCCAATTCTAGAGGTTCCTGTGTATTTACAAATTCACAATAACAATTATCAATCATTATTATTACATCTTTGTCTATTTTTCTTATTTCTTTTATTACTTTCTCAACTTTATCAAGTGTTATACTTTTTCTTAGTGCATACCCCTTTGATCTCTGAATTTCTATTAATTTAACTTTTGATTGTTTTAGTCTCTTTATTATTTGTTCATAGTCAAAATCGTCATTTATTAAATCAATTTGTTCATAATTTATATTAAAAGATTTTAATGAGCTATTGTTTGGAGCAATTCCTATTACCTCATCAAGTGTATCATATGGCTTTCCATTTATACTAAGCATGGTATCTCCTGGTCTTAAAAACGCAAATAACGCAACTGTTAGGGCATGAGTTCCAGATATAAATTGCCCTCTTACTATGCAATCTTCAGCTTTTAACACATTAGCAAACACCCTCTCTATTTTTTCTCTTCCTATATCTCCATAACCATATCCAGTTGTACTGCCAAAATCTGTTTCTGTAACTCCTTCTTGCCAAAAAGCCTCTAACACCTTTTTGCTGTTTAATTTACAAATATAATCTGCCTTTTTTAAATATTCAACAACCTCATTTTCTGACTCTTCTATTAACTTATCTATATTCAATTCACTCATTTTAATCACGTTTCCTTTCTAAAATGATAATATATTTCTTCCTATAATTATAATTAGTCCCATAATTTACTTTAATAAATTATAGGACTTTTCTTTATTTGGTATAATAAGGTATTTGATAAACATTATTCACCATGTAATATTCCCCAATAAATTGTGGTTCTAAGTCATCAATTTCGTATGTTGGCTCCTTAACAATGTTTCCTCCAGCATCTATTGAACCCCATTTTCCATTTTCCTTTATTGCACCAAAACCATATTTATTTATATTTGTTGCCATTTCGTACTTGAAGTCCACAACAGTATTTCCATTTCTATCAACATAACCCCATTTTCCATCTTTTTCTTTTGCAATTATATTATTACTAAAAATATCTTTTGCATCTTTCTCTTTTCCATCAAAATCTAAATATTGAATACTATTTGCCGTTGCAATTTCTATATAGCTATCTTGTATATAAATTCTTGCATCCTTTTTACTTAGTACTTTTTCAACATTTCTATTGTATATTTCAGTTAGATTTTCATCTGAATTTATAGTTTGAATTACATTCGTTCCCTTTATATTTTGAATTATGCTTTTTTCGATTGGTATTACTATATTAAAGTTATTTTTACAACTTACAAGCCCGCTCTTTCCATTTTTTGACACGATGAAGTAGTCATCAAACGTGTATTCAATATATGAATAATCATTCTCTACAAGAACTGTTTTATTTGAATCAATTATTCCATATTTATTATTTCTATCAATTGTAATATTGTATTTTCCATTATCAACTGGTACCATGCTTTTATAGCTATTTTCAGCTTGTAGTGTTCCGCTTCCGTCAAACACTAGAAAACTGCCATCTTTAGTAGCATTGATATACTTGCCGGCAAAACTAATACTATCATAAACAATTGGTAATATTTCCTTTCCTTTTAAATCAAATATTCCCTGCTTTGCATTTTTTTGTATTGATAAAATACTACTTGTTCCGTCGAAATCTATATTTTCATATTCATTACCAATTACAGTTTGGCCATTTTTCATCATTCCAGCTTTTCCATTTTTGTATGTTAATAAATATACATTATCATCATCCTTAATTTCTGTTATTCTTTTTATATTTGTATATATAGTATCAAGTGTTGGTTTTCCGTTGTTATTAACATATCCATACCTATAACCCTCATCAGTTCTTATTGTTACAATGTATCCAGCTTTATCATATTTTGAATCCAAATTATAATATCCATCTGTAGATATAGAGTTATAATCACACTTCAAAATCTCATTTCCATTTAAATCTATAAGTCCATATTTACCATCCTGCTTTACTTTTAGTACATCATCTTTATATTCCAATGTCTCTATGCTCTCATACTTTGCATCTGTAATTTTGTTACCAGATATTGTTATAAGCCCACATTTTGAATTTTCTTTATACTGCAATATTTCAGTTTGGTATAAATTTGAGATAGAAGTATTATTATTTGGAATTGCTTGAATTTTATTATATTTAGTTAAAATTTCTTTTCCATTTCCATCTAATACTTTTGATGAGTATTCAGATTCATCTGTATTATAATTATATAAACAAATGAATACAGGTTTTTCAGGATTTGGTATTTGTATATAGTCATATTCAGGCTCAATTATGGTCTTTCCAGCCTTATCTATTACTCCTGCTTTTTCATCTACCATTGAAATAAAGTAATTGTAATTTGTTATCTGTTTTGCTACAATCTTTTTCTTAGATGTAAATTGTTTTGCGGCAAAGGCAATTCCTGCAATTATTGCTATAGCAACAATTATTATAATTATCGGTTTAAAGCTTACTATTTTATTCTTTTGACGACGATTCCTTACAGTTCTTCTTACGTCTTCTGAATTATTCATTTTATTACTCTTACCCATTTATACTTCTCCTTTAAAAACTCTTTTGTATATTAACTAACTGCTTTCAATTATAATTTTTTATTTATTCATTGTCAAGGAGATGTCAAAATAAAACTCTACTCCATCCTTCTTATTTTCAACACCGTATTTTTGGTTATAATTATTCATAATAGCCTTTACAAGTGATAATCCTATGCCAGTTCCGCCATCTGCTCTATTTCTGGATTCATCTACCTTATAGAATCTTCCCCATACTCTTTCTAAGTTTTCATCTGATAGGTTTTCTCCTGTATTAAATACGCTGATTCTAGCCGTTTGATTTTTTATATCTTCCTTTACTTCTATTTTTATATATTTTTCACCATTTACTTCCTTAACATGCTTTACTGCATTTGTTAAGTAATTTGTAAATGCTTGCTCTATGTAAAATTCGTCCGCATACACCATTATTTTTTTGCTTGCATCAAATTTCACATCTTTTATATTCTTTTCCTCCAACATTACATTGCACTTTCTAATAACTTCTTTTATTAGTTCGCATATGTCAAATTCGTCATTATTGAATTCCCTTTTTCCATACTCTAACTTCATAAGCTCTAATAATTGTCTTACTAGTTTATCCATCTTGTTTGATTCGTCTAATATTACTTCGGCATAGTACTTTTTAGACTCTTCATCTACATTAACATTTTCCACTAATCCTTCTGCGTATCCTTGGATAAGTGCTATTGGAGTTTTTAATTCATGTGACACATCAGATATAAATTGTTTCCTCATTTCGTCGATTTTTGACTTTTCTTCTACGTCTCTTTCTAGCGCAATATTGCTATTTCTTAATTGCCTTATAGTTCCTTCCAGCTTTGATGACATTTCATTTATGCTTTTCCCTAACTCATTTATTTCGTCATCATCTGTTCCATCTAGTTCGTATTTTTGGCTAAAATCCAATTTAGACATTTTATTGGCTATTGCATTCAATTCAAGTATTGGCTTAGTAAACTTCTTTGAAATATAAGATGCTGCCATACTTGATACAACTATTGCCACCATTCCAATAATTAGCAATAAATTATTAGAAATTCTAACACTTTCCTCTATTGCAGATATTGGCACTTGGATATATATTTTGTATTGATTTTCCAAAGTTCCAACAAGTAGTATTGAATTAAACCCTCCTGTTGTAACCTTTTTTATTATGTAGCTATCATTCGAGTACAAAATTCTATCTCTCTGTCTATCAAAAATTTTAAATTTACTGATTACATCTGAGTCCTGATTTATTTTATTTGTAAACTTCTCGTTTGTAGAAAATAGCAACACATAGTCTTCATTTTCTATCATTATATCGAAGTTATTAGCAGTTGCATCATCTTTAATGCTACTAAATATAGCCACATCTTCTGAGTTATATAAATCATTTATTTTCTGATACTCTTTTTTTACTGTGTTTATTTTTGAAAACATGTAAAATCCTTCTAATATTAAACTATTCATTACAATAAGTAAGCAAATAATCAGCATTATTACAACACTTAGTGTAAAAAAGAGTTTTACTCTTACAGATTTAAACTTTTCCTTAACTCTCTTCATCTACTTTACCTCGAATTTATATCCTATTCCTCTTATAGTTTCTATGTACTTGCCTTTTTTTCCAAGCTTATGTCTTATCTTTTTTATATGACTGTCAATTGTTCTTGAGTCTCCGTAATAGTCGTAATTCCAAACATTATTTAATATTTTATCCCTAGATAATGCTATTCCCTGGTTTTCCACTAAATAAACCAATAATTCATACTCCCTAAGGCTTAATTCAATAGTTTTTCCATCAACCGCAACAGTTCTTCCCTTTGCATCAATAGAAATTCCACCATAATCGCTTACTTCTTTATTCCCTACAGAAGTTCTTTTCAATAAGGCTTCAACTCTGGCAACTAATATTTTAGGACTAAATGGCTTTGAAATATATTCATCCACTCCCAATTCAAAGCCAAATAACTCATCCTGTTCTTCCCCTCTTGCAGTAAGCATTACAACAGGAACATTTGAAGTTTGCCTTATTTGCCTAAGAACAGACCAACCATCCAATTTCGGCATCATTACATCCAACAAAATTAACTTAATTCTACTTTCATTTTCCTCAAAAACTTTTAAAGCTTCTTCTCCATCTCCAGCTTCTATTGTACTATATTTTTTTTGCTTTAAAAAATCTTTAATAAGCTTCCTCATTCTTTCTTCATCATCAACTATAAGTATGCAGTCGTTCTCCATTATAATATCTATTCCTCTCTTTCCAAAACATAAATATTAATACAAAAATATTCTTTCATGTAATATTATACTAAATAATTATGTCCTTATTATGTTTAACCTGCAATTTTTGCTATAAGTGCTTTTATCTTTATTCCCTGCTCTTTAAACATTTTTTCATGTTCTGTTTCAATATTTTCTTCGCCATTCCAAAAATGTGACTCTATAGCCAAATCATATGTCACTTTTTCTAATTTAAATCCAGCCTCTTTAAAATATGTAAGGCTATCTGTAAAAAGATTTTCATCGTCTGTTTTAAAATAAATACATCCGTCTTTTGAAATAAATTGTTTATATTTCTCAAGCTGTCTTGTATGAGTTAATCTTTTTTTGTGGTGTTTTCCCCTTGGCCATGGATTGCAAAAATTTATATATATTCTTTCAATGTTATCTTTTTCATCAAATATATTTAATATTCTATCAATATCATATCTTGTAATATAAATATTATCTGGCTTCTTATTAATAACACTATATGCTTCTTCTATTTTTCTCTTAGCAAGACCAAGCATTGCATCTACCAAATCTATCGCAATATAATTTTTGTTCAAATTTTCTGGGGCAGTTTGTGATATAAACCCACCTTTTCCACACCCTAACTCTAGATATAGTGGCTGTTTTCTCTCAAAAAGTTCATTCCACTTTCCTTTATATTCTTCTGGTGTATCAATATAAAAATTGCTTGCTTCAAGCTCAGGTCTCGCCCATTTTTTAAATCTAATTCTCATTTTTTCGTTCCCTTCTAAAATCACTAATCTAGCCCCAATATATCTCACGCTAATCTTATATAATTATACACAAAAAACGTCATAATTTCAATAAAATCACGACGTTTTAGGTAATCTTAAATATCTTTTTTAATTAGACATTTTATAAATATTTCTAAATCTTGAATCTAAATTTTAAATCTCCCATCTTCTCAGTTGTTACATATCCTGCTGGTGCATTTATTACATCTGGAATTCTATTTACTATAGTGGCACAAGTAAGTTCAACAGTAGAAGGCTTTGCAACTGTTATTGTTGTATCTGGCTCGCCATAAATAGTCCATTCATTTTTGTCATACTCCTCTTTAGAATAAACCTTGCCTATACACTCAGACTCAATTGTTATTCCTTCTTTAGTTTGAGTTGTTACTATTGCACTCATTCCTGTTGCATTTCCAGCCTTAACAGTTTCCCCTAAGGTTTCTGAATATATATCTTCTTTATAAGTGGTTGGAACTGTAACTTGTGTTTGAGATATTATCGTAAGACCAAGTTTTGAGCATAGCCATCCATTTACATTCCACATGTATGATGGCAAATATTCTCCTGAATCTATTATTTCTTTTCTTTCTTCTGGAGTTATTTTATCAACTGATGCTACTTGTTTATCAAATTCTTCTAATGTAAGCCCTGCACCATGGGCTTTTGCAAGAGCTATTCCATAATCCTCTACATTGTAACTTGAGCTTCCCTTTATTTTCGTTATTTTCTGGGTTGAAGCTGCAATTGATGTTATTAATTGCCCCCAATAAATATCTTGATATCCGCTTCCTGTTATTGTGCATCCAGTTTTTTTAGCCATTTCATCTAATTTTTCTGTAACATTTGGGTTTGAATTTTCTGGGAAAAAGGCCTCTTCACATGTTGTAATCGCATTAATTCCCAATTTTGCACATAACATCAAAGCATCTTCAACATCCTTTATTAAACTCATTGTTGTTACAATTGCAATATCAGGTTTTAATTTCCTTAAGGTTTCTTCTGCATCATCAAGGCTGGTTACCTTTATTCCAAGCTCCTCTTTTCCTATAATAGTTCCTATGTCTTTTCCTATTACATTCGGATTCAAGTCTATTGCTCCTACAACCTCTCCACCTTTTTCTAGAACATAGCGCATTGTATAAACCGCCATCTTTCCAGTTCCAAATTGAACAACTCTTACTTTTCTGTCCATAAATAAACCTCCTATAAATTTATTTTTTATATAACTATTATAACTTAATATAATTATTATATACACCTTAGAGATACATTTAGAATTTCGTTATGTTTTTACAAAATGTTGCTATTCCTTTCCCTATACCAATTATAATGTTTACAATTATTTGCACAACCAAATTTTCATTATACAATTCCATCATCCATTCATGTGTTGGTGGAACAATCCATAATATAAGAAAAATTATAACTAGCGCAACTATTACTGCAAAAATTGTAATATAATCTTTCAATGTCATCCTATGTTTTATTTTATAGCCTAAACTTCTAAAATACTCCTCATATTGTTTTCTGTACTCTTCATTTGCTTCTTTCTGAATTTTCCTTGCAACTCTTTTTTGCTCTTTTGGGCTCAAATTAGCATATTGTTTTTTCCAATCATTTTCATACATTTCATCTTCATCATAGTCTTGTTCATAATGGTCTTCTGCATTTTCTTGACTGCTATTTTTATATTTTTCTATTTCTTCTTCATGTTGCAATTTTAAATCATACTCAGCTCTTTTTTGCTCATCACTTAAAACACTATATGCTTCATTTATTGCTTTCATCCTTTCTTCTGCAATTTTTTTCTCATTATCAGAATTTTGCAAATCGGGATGATATTTTTTTGCAAGTGTTTTATATGCCTTTTCAATTATTTCCTTTGAAGCCTTTCTACTCACTTCTAATATATCATATAGTGTTTCCATTTTTATAAAATCCTCTCAAAATTTATTATTAGTATATCATTAATTTTTCAAAAATGGTAGATTATTTTCATTTTTATTTAATGGCTTGCTTGATTTTCGCTATATGTATGATATAATACAGATTGTCAGGCTTTATTTCTATGTTTGGCAAATTTAATTATGGAGTTGAATTAATTTGAAACTAACATCTGATGATGAAACACTTGCCGAAAGTAAGGTTCTAATATTATATGTATTAGAAAAATCTGGCAAACCACTAACTAATGATGTATTATATAAAATTGTTTTGGCAGCTTCTCAAATGAACTATTTTTATTTCCAGCAATTTGTATTAGACTTAATGGAGGTAGGATATATTTTTTCATTTGAGAAAGAATCTCAAACATTGTATCAAATAACTGATGCAGGAAAAACCACTTTAGATTTAACTTTGGATTTACTTCCTGGAATTATAAAGCTAAAGGTAGATACAAACCAAAAAGCTATACAAGATACCGCAGAAGAAGAACAATCTATTGTTGCTGAATATACTCCAATTAGTGAAGACCACTACATTATTACCTGTAAAGTTGTAGATAACAATGAAACTGTTTTCGAAGTAAAAACCTTTGCAGGTTCTCGTGAGCAAGCAAAAGAAATTGTTGATAATTGGCAAGAAAACGCTGGAACAATTTATCCTAAAATACTAGAAATACTAACTAAAAAATAAAAAATTGCTCAAGAGAATTTACTTCTTTTGAGCATTTTTAATATTATTTTTGCTTATTATTGCATCTAGTATTATTGGCTAAAAAATACTTAAACTAGATTTTTATTTTACATATTTTCTTGAATTGTTCATTTTTACAAATTCTGATACTAATTCATCTTCTGTAAAAGTTTTCTTTTCACCAGTTTTTGTACTTTCAACCTCAAAGCTGCCTTCTTGAGCTTTATTTCCAAGTACAAGCATATATGGTGTTCCAAGCATATAGCAATCTTTTATTTTTGCACCAAGCATTCCTTGAGCTCTATTATCTATTATTGTTGGAACTCCTGCTTCCATTAATTTTCTATAAATTCTTTCTGCAATCTCTTTTTTATCATCTACTGCAACTATTTGTAACAAATATGGTGCAACACTTACCGGTAATGAAATTCCCATTGGCTCTCCATTTTTCCCATTTACAACATTTTCTTCATATATTGTTGCAACTGTTCTACTTACTCCTATTCCATAACATCCCATGTATAGTAATTGCTCATTTCCATCTTGGTCTATATATTTTGCGTTCATTGATTCTGTATATTTTGTTCCTAATTGGAATATATGCCCTAATTCAATTGATTTCTTAGATTCTACATTTTCTTTATCTTGAACTCCGTATTTTTCTCTTAGGTATTCATCTGCGTCTTCTCTTTCTAGAATTTCAGTATTAAATGCTACTCCTGTTGATTTATCTACTAATATTGTATCTTCTCCTATTGGCGATTCTAGCATAAATTCTTCTGATAAGTTTCCTCCCATTGCTCCACTATCTGCTGCAACTGGTTTTGCATTTAGTTCTAATATTTCAAATATTTCTAAGTATGCTTTTCTAATTTTTTGATATGTTTTAGCACATTCTTCTGCATTCAAATCAAAACTGTATGCGTCCATCATTGGGAATGTTTTTCCCCTTAATAAATATCCCCTTGTACGAATTTCGTTCCTATATTTTTCTCCAATTTGGTATAGTGTAACTGGCAAGTTCTTGTATGAACTTATTCTCCCCCTTACAAAATCTGTAACAGCCTCTTCAGCAGTTGGTGCCATTACAAAATCTCCTTTGTCTGTTTTAACTGTAAGCATTACACCTTCTTCAATATATTTAGAAAGTCTTCCAGACTCTTCCCAAAGTTTAGCTGGTTGTAATGTTGGAAGTAATATTTCTATACATCCATATTTATCTAGAACTCCTTTAATTACTCTTTCCACATTTTCTCTTAATTTTAGAGGAACATTATTGTATGCGTAAATTCCTGTTCCATATTGTACTAATTGATTTGTTTGTAACAAAATATCTTGTGCTGGATAGCTTTTATCCAAATTATTTACTCTTATAGTTCCAAGTCCTGTTTGTGATAATCTCATATTTATTTTTGTACGGCTCTATTAGCCATACTCCCCTTACATAAAAAATTTAGGTTTTTAAGGTTCCCATAAACCTTTTCAATTTATACCAAATAATTTATTCTACCTTAGTAGTATCTAAATTATCATTATTCTCTATTACTTCAGTGCTCTCCCTTTCGGGCATCGGAGCCTCCACTATATCCTCTATTACAATTTGCTCATTTTCATCTAATTTGTACCTTGGTAGCTCTGGCAATTCTTCCAAAGAAGATATTCCAAACATCTTTAAGAAATTCTCTGTTACTTCATACATTGTTGGCCTTCCAGGTAAATCTGCCTTTCCAACATTTTCAATTAAATTATACTCCAGCAATTTGTAAATTGTTCCATCTGAATTAACTCCTCTTACTGCCTCAATTTCTGCTCTTGTAATTTTAGGATTGTATGCAATTATTGCAAGAGTTTCCATTGCAGCATTAGAAAGATTAGGATTACTCCTTTTATCAAATATTGGGTACAAGTACTCATACATTTCTTTTTTAGTTGCAAGTTGGTACCCATCTTCTACCTTTATTATTTCAATTCCACGGCTCTCACTTTTGTACTCTTCCTGCATTTTACTTACAATAGAAATTACATCATCTGAAGATACTTCCAGCACTGCCATAAGCTCAGTTATTTTAATTACTCTTCCTGCTGCAAATAAAATTGCTTCAATTATTGCCTTTTGTTTTTCCAAATTCATACTTCCCTGCATTCCTTCCTAAAATTGAATTCAAAATATTTATTAAAATTTTCTTTTTATACCTCCATATTTTACTACATTTATCAGTCTTTTTCAATGTTTTTTATGTTACTTTTTTCATTTACATGCAAAATACTTGTAAATTACTTAGTTTTATTGTATAATAATCTTAGTTTTGTAATAATTTGGTAACTTTGTTTTTAAGAAAGGATTAGATTTTTATGGAAAATGAAGATAGAAAAAAAATAGATGTAATTCCTGGTAATGGAAAAAATTTAAATATTTCTCCAGTTTCAGATAACCTAGATATTGCCAAACCCGAAGAAGAAACTAACTCTAAGAAAAATGTTATAATTCCACCAGAAATAAAGAAATAAGCAAGAAAAAAGTGCTACATTTTTATGTAACACTTCTTTCTTATCTTAAAGGAATTTATTTATGTTCAATTTATCTAATTATATAGCCTCTTTATTTTCTTCAACTGTAGATGTTGCTGTTTGTTCTTCTACATCATCTTCAGAATCATTTCTGTTTACTACTTCTAAGCTTCCAACTGAAACTTCATAAGCAACTTTGCTTTCAATAGTTCCATCTTCATGTTTTTTCTCATACTGTCTTGATTGAACTCTACCTACTATTTTAACTTCTGTTCCAATTTCCATATTTTCACAGAATCTTGCTGTTCTTCCCCATGCTATACAAGGAATATAGTCTGATTTACTGTATGCTCTATTTACTGCTAACAATATATCTGCTATTTCTCTTCCAAATGGAGTTTGACGGTATACTGGTTTTTTACAAATGTAACCAATTAAAGTTACTTCATTTGAAAGGAAGTCTTTTCTAGCTTCTACTTCGCTTTCTTGGTCTTCTAATAATGTTACATTTTTAGCAAATACTGTTAGTACTAACTTGTTTTTTCCTTCTCCATAGCTGTTGTATGATCTAAATTGACCTTCAACTGTAATTTTTGTTCCAATTGGTAAATCTCCATTTACCATTAACCTTTCTGATATTGTGATTGGTATGATATCAGAATTTCCGCTTAAACGTGGTACGCTTAAGTCAAATATATAGAACTTCTCTCCATATATTTCGTGACTAAATTTTTTATCACTAGTTACCTTTCCCACTAATATAATGTGGTTATTCTCTGAATAAACTGTATCCAACTTAATTTCCTCCTCTTACTTTTTTAAAGTACTTGTATTTTTTATTTTAACCTACAATCTATATTATACTACCATTTTTTGGTTTTGTCTACATAAAAAGTTAATTTTTTCTAAATTTTATAATATTTTTTTTGAAATAAGCCCAATTTATCGGGCATACAAGCACGTCAAAGCTATAATTAGCATAATATTATAGATATTTAACCCCGATTTTACGTCTACCTTAACTTCTTGTGGATATATAATTTTTCCATAAATGCTTTCAATTTTATTTTGTACACAAATAAGAGCTTCGTCCTCTGTTACACTAGATACTGTAATATCGCTTTTAGAATTATACCCCATTGTTATAATTTTAATCGTTTTATTCACATTTTTTTCTTCAATTAATTTTTCATTTAAGTCTAAATTAAATATTAAGTTTTTAGTATTCCATATAATCTTTTGAATAAATTCATTATTATTTATTTCCTTATTAATTATTAGTGTTTCCAATTTAATATTTTTTATATTTTCTATATTCTTTTCTTTTATAAACATAATGTCACAATTATTCACTAGTTCTTTACTCATCATTTTATTAAGCTCAATTTGGCTTTTAGTATCTGTTATAATTTCAATAAAAGGCATATTCCATCTTGTAATCGCGTTGTGATTACATCTCCTCTATTTTATTTAGATTTATAAAAATCTATAAAATTTAACCCACCATTTCTTGAACTGTTGTTAGTGTATAATTTTTTTCTTTAATCTTGTTTATTATTTCTTCTAATCCATCACATGTATATTTTGCAGAATTGTGAAATAATATTATACTTCCAGGTTCCAAATTTTCATTTATTCTTTCCCACATTTCTTCTGTATTTAATCCATTATAATCCAATGAATCTATATTCCACCCTATCAATTTTAAATTTTGGTCATGTATTTCATTTAGTACAACTTTATTATATTCTCCATATGGTGCTCTAAATGTTACTATTTTTTTATTAGTTATTTTTTCAATATTCTTAACTGCTTCTGAAATTTGCTTTTTTACTTCTGATGCACTTTTTTCTTTTAAATGTACATATGTATTTGTTAGGCTTCCCACTTCATTTCCAGTATCAACAATTTTCTTTATTAATTCAGTATTTTCTGTTGCTACTTTCCCTGTAACAAAAAATGTAGCCTTAACATTTGCCTTTATTAAAATTTGTAACATCTTATCTATATTCTCTGCATTCTCACTACAATTTATACTTAAAGCTATCTCTTTTGTTTTATTTTCTGCTTTTAAAATAGGACCTGCAGCTATTATGTTCTCAAAGCTTGCTTGAGTTTGTACAACATTTTCACTCTTTAAACTAAAAAAAGATACCGAAAATAGAATAGCAACCGTTCCAAGTGATATTAAATATGACTTTATCTTTCTTTTATTAAATACAAAAAACATATATATTGTTCCTCCTTTGTAATCGGTTTAACAATATATATGTATTTGACTGTAATAATATTCTCGTAAAAAAATTATTTTTTTTCTGATTTTTCTTTTGAGCTTGGTAATTCTATATCGTTTGCTATAACGTTTGCTTTTCCAAGTACCATTATTAAGCCAACAAATACAAAAATAAGACCAGCTATAACAAGCATTACAGATGTAACTACGTTATCTCCTAATACACTGCTTTGTATTCCTGTAAATAACATTCCAACACCAACAATTGCGATTAAGATCCAGAATACCCAAACTGCTGTCTTAACTTCTTTTTCTTCTGCTTTTTTAGCCATGGTTCATTCCTCCTTCGTTTTTTACTTTTAACATTATATTTAATAAAAATAGAAAAGTCAATAAATAATTTACATAATTTAATCGACGTTCTTCATGTTTATTCCCGTTATCTTTTTTATCATTTCGTCAGATATATTGTTTTCTTTCATTTTTATTGCAATTTCTTCTTTTTCTTCCTTTTTAGCTCTTTTTATTTCCTTTAAAATCTGCATATTAAATATATCAACCAAGCCCATTTCAGCCTCCTTATTCATTAGCCATTCTAATACTTTTAACGCCTTTTTATTATCGCTTCTTTCGCACATTTCCATATAAATATATTCATTTAATAGTTCTATTTCTTCTTTTGTTAATTTGGATTCATCTATCATTTTTAAAGTATTTAATAATTTCTTTTTCCCGTTACTATTTTGTAAAGCAATAATCTTCGGAGTTATGCCATTTATTCTCATTAATTGGCTATTTGACATATGCCTATAATCAACTAAAATATAGCTTCCAAGCGTTAGTACTTTTCCATTTGAATTTTTACAACTAAAATTAGGTTGGCCATCTTCTATTTTTGTATACGCATCCCATTTTGCATCCCCAATATAAAGAACACATGGAATTAGCAGTGGGATATTTCTATTATCTTTCAGACTTTTTACAATACCTGCATAGCATTCCATTACCTGATAATTCATTTTGTAGTCTACTTTTTGCTTTACTTGCAATAGATAATATATACCTTTATTTTTTTCATCCATATACACAATGCAAGCCTCTCCATTGAGATTCGTAAGGCTTGCATAACTGTTTTTATATATTTTTATTTCGTTTTCTTCTATATTTTCTTGTTCTAATTTTGTTAATACATAATTTATTATTTTAATGGCTTCATTTCTATTTTCTATTAATTTTTGGAATTTCTTGAAGTCTTTCATATTGTTTCTAATAATATATTTATTATTTTTTTCATACAAGCCGTAATGTTCTTGCTTTAGGTTTATTCCCTCCTGATTTATTTTAAAATACCATTCTTCCTGCATTTTCTTTAATATATCAAAAAAGTTTTCCTTTTTCATTTTTTACCACATTCCCTCCTTAATGTACAATAACCTCGTGTTTTATATTTTTTCTTCATAAATTGGAATGTTTAATTTCTACATTTTATACTATATTTCTCTGCATTTTATTATTAATCTTTGTGTTCCAAAATTTTTACATGTTATTAATGTAATTTCTTTTTTACCATTTGTTAATTGACTCGTACAACTAACATCATCTGGATTTACTACATATTTATCATAAGCTTCATATGTAACAGTTTTTCCCGTTGCATTATCTTTTAATGTTGCAATATCCCCAATCTCCATTTGTGATAGCTTCCCAAATAACTTTCCATTTGCATAATTGTGCCCAACTATGCAGTAATTGCCTACTTTATTAGGGCCATTTCCCCAATATTTGTTGAGTGATATTTTAAGTAATTCTTCTGACGTTTTTGAAAGTACTGGATACTGAATATCCAGCTTTGGAATTGTTAAGAATGCCTCTGCCGTATAATCTTCACCATCTTTTGCTGTATATTCTATCTGCTCTGAACTTGGCATATCTTCCACAATTTCATTTTGAGCATTATCAGACTGCCTTTCATCCAAAGCAACAATCATAACATCATTAATAAACTTGGCTGTTGTATTATCCGTTTGTTCTTTATTCGTATTTGTAGCTGCTAAATCTGCTGTAATCATATGAGAAACTTCTTCACTCTTATTTCTATCACTTTCAGCATATATATAGTAAGAGCACAATATGCAGATAAAGAAAACCGATAAAAAGAATCTGATTTTATAAATTCTCTTTTTTCTTTTAATCTCAGGTGTAATATACAATTTTTCTGTTACAAGAATCTGATTCATTTTGCGCTCCTTTCTATTTATTTTGCAGTTTTATTACAACATCTTTTCTTTTATTTTTATAATTAAATCCTCGCTTTTTATTGGAACATATTGCTCATCTTTTCGCATTTCATCAATACATTCCACAATTGTTCTTCTAATTATGCTGTATACACAGCTTTCAAGTATAAGCTGCTCCTTCTTTTTCTTAAATTTGTGATGATTAAATATTTTTGTAAAGAACCCTGCATTATTTTCATATTCATATCTTGCAAGTTCTTCATTTACAATGTCTTGCAATCTTCTTCCTCTTTTGCAGAACTTTCTTCCACTCACAATTCTTTTAATTTCTTGTAAATCTTCTTCTGATATATTTGTAATTTTTCCATGCTCTTCAGTTTTCTTCATATTTTTATTCACCTTTTCTTTTGAAATTTTACTCTTGTTATTATTTTATAATAAATTCACATAAAAATCAATATTTTTATAGCCACTCTCCGTTTTTCTTTATATATATTTTCTTTATGGTTTCAACAAGTATTGAATATGCTGAAAGCAATATTAATACAAATATATAATATTTTAGTGGTAATATTTCAAAATGGAAGCTTTCCACATTGTGAAGTAGTATTGGTGCTAATATGGTTCCTACTATTGTAGCAAGAGTTCCAAGTGTTAACCATTTATTTGCTCTTGATTCTATAAATGGCTTCTTAGCTGTTCTTATATGGTGAATTATCATAGTTTCTGATATTAAGCATTCAACAAACCACGCTGTTTGAAAGAATGTTTCTTTTGAACTATTGTAGCCAAATATAAACCAGAATCCCGCAAACGCTAAAACATCTATTATTGAACTTGTAATTCCCATAACATTCATAAATTTGCTAATTCCTGCAGTGTTCCATTTTTTTGGTTTTTCCAAAAATTCTTCATCAACATCATCATATGGAATTGCAATTTGAGAAATATCATATAAAAAGTCTTGTAATAACATCTGAATTGGAAGCAATGGTAAAAATGGCAAAAATACACTTGCAATAGCAATACTAAATACATCCCCAAAGTCTGAACTTAAAGCCATTTTCATGTATTTTATAATGTTTCCATATACTACCCTTCCCTCTACTACTCCATTATAAATAACATCCAAATTCTTCTCAAGTAAAATTATATCAGACGCTTCTTTTGCAATATCTGTTGCAGTATTCACACAAATACCAACATCAGCAGTATGAAGAGAAGGCGAATCATTTACACCATCTCCCATGTATCCAACAACATGCCCATTTTGTTTTAATGTATTTACAACTCTTTCTTTTTGAAGTGGATCCATCCTTGCAAATACGGAAACTTTTTCAACCACAGCTTTAAGCTCCTCATCACTCAATTTATCCACATCTTTTCCACACAAAATCTCCGAATTGTCTATTCCAACTAAGCTGCATATATTTGAAGCTGCATATGGATTGTCTCCAGTTAATATTTTTGTGCTTACACCAATTTTCTTTAATTTAGTTAATGTTTTCTTAACATCTTTCTTAGGTGGATCTAAGAATGCAACAAATCCAATAAATGTCATATTTTTCTCATCTTCCACACTAAAAACATTTTCCCCTCTGTATTCTCTCTTCGAAGCTAAACTTATTACCTGCATTCCTTGAGAGGCAAATTCCTTTGCTTTTTGCTCAACAATTTCTATCATTTCACTTGTTATATCAATAACTTTTCCATTATATTTAACATGTGTACAAACTTTTAAAATCTCCTCAAGAGCTCCTTTTGTGAACATTCTATAACCATGATTTTCGTTATTCCTTACAACAACACTCATTCTTTTTCTTGTGTAATCAAATGGAATTTCATCAATCTTAGTATACTCATTTATTATTTTATTTGTTCCAACTTTATTTCCATAACTAATAATTGCCCTATCTACTAAGTTTTTCATTCCTGTACCAAAATAACTATTTAGATACGCATACTCTAAAATTGAATTATCTTCTTTTCCATTTACATCTATATATTTTTGTAAAACGATTCTATCCTCGGTTAATGTTCCTGTTTTATCTGTACATAAAACATCTATTGCTCCCAAATTTTGAATTGAATTAATATTCTTAACAAGTGTTTTTTTCTTAGCAAGCACCTTTGTTCCCCTTGTTAAGTTAACATTAATAATCATTGGCAACATGCTAGGGGTAATTCCTACTGCAACAGATAAAGCAAATAAAATAGCCTCAAGCCAATCTTTTCTTATGAATCCATATATCACAAAAACTGCTACAGAAACTACTATCATGTACTTTATCAGCATTTTTGTTATGTTGTTCATACCTTTTTCAAAATTAGTTGGCTCTTTCTTTTTTTCTACTTTATTACTCATCCTTCCCAAATATGTTGAAAAGCCTGTGTTTATTATAATTCCAGTACCGCTTCCACTTACAACACTTGAACCCATAAGGCAAATATTTGGTATTGAAAATATTTCTTTTGCACCTTCTTCTTTATTATTAATTAACGCTGTTTTCTCAACAGGTACACTTTCCCCTGTAAAAACTGATTGATTTATAAATAAATCCTTGCTTTCTAATATATACAAGTCTGCTGGTATCATTACTCCTGCATTTAAATGAACTATATCTCCAACTACCGCTTTTTCAACTCGAATTTCGCGTTCTTTACCTTCACGTACAATATGCGTAGTGGTATACAATTTTGCCTTTAGCTCTTGATTGAATTTGTACACACTGTAATCTTGAAAATATCTTATTAGTGCACTTACAAGAGCAATTCCAAGAATTATATATGTACTTACTGCATCACTCAAAATATAGTTTATTGCTGCAAGTATAAGTAAAATTATTATAAATTTATCTTTAAAGCTATTTAATAAAAAATATAACCTACTCTTTTTTTCATTCTTTACAACAACATTGGGCCCGTTTTTCTCAAGTAATTCTTCCGCTTTTTTATAGGATACCCCATCTTTACTGCTATTTGTTTGGGTTAGTATTTCTTCTCCACTTTTCTCAGATTCTTTAATATAACTCTCTAAGAATTCGTTATCTTCCAACTTTATTTTTTTATTGCCTTTTTCAATATCAAATAATTGAATCATAACCTTCCTCCATACAAAAAGTTTTTTCAAAATCATACCACAAAATACAATAAATGTTAATTGAATTTTCAATAAAATTTCACAAATTATTTGCATAATTTGTGAAACCTTTTAACTATTTTAATATTCTTATAGCATTAAGAACGGTAATTAAAGTTACTCCTACGTCAGCAAACACAGCTTCCCACATATTTGCAATTCCAAATGCAGAAAGTATAAGAATTAAAATTTTTACACCTATAGAAAAAATCAAATTTTCCCTTATTATTTTACTTGTTTTCTTAGAAATATCTATAGCATCATTTATTCTCTCTATAGAATCAGTCATTATTACCACATCTGAAGCCTCTATGCTTGATTCTGAGCCAGCTCCGCCCATAGAAATTCCAATGTCCGCTCTTGCAAGTACTGGAGAATCATTTATCCCATCACCCACATAAGCAACCTTTCCAGAAGTTTCCTCAAATCTTTTAAGTTCTTTTTCTAGTTCGTCATATTTATCATTTGGAAGCATATTTGCCTTAAAATCTTTTATATTCAATTCTTGTGCAATTTTAAAAGCAACCTCCTTGCTATCTCCTGTAAACATTTTTGTAACAATTCCCCTACTGTTTAACTTTTGTATAGCATCTTTTGCATCCGCCTTTGTTTTATCTTTTAAAGTAATTGCACCAGCCAATTCATCATTTACCTTAACATATATCTTAGTAGCATCTGCCTTTTCATCTTCTTTGCCAACAAGTAAACTATTTCCAAGAAGTACCGTATTGCCATCAAGGCTATACTTTATTCCTTTTCCAGAAACTTCTTCAAAATCCTTAACATTATCTTTATTCTGCTTTAGAAATTCCTCTAAATCTTTATTGCTCTCTTTTATTTTATTTACAAACTCTTTTGCCTGATTATTATTATCATTTAAAGCTTTTTCCATTTTATCATCTTCAGCATGCCTTGCACTCTTAACAATAGATTTTGCAATAGGATGATTTGAATAGCTTTCTCCTAAAACTGCATACTTTAAAATTTCTTTCTGGCTTATTTCTGAACCATAACACTCTATTTGACTAATTACAAATTCACCTTTTGTAAGAGTCCCTGTTTTATCAAACACAACCTCTTTAATATCTTTAAGTCCATCTAAGTAATCGCTTCCCTTTATTAAAATTCCCTCTTTAGAAGATTTTCCTATTCCAGAAAAATAACATAGTGGAATTGAAATTGCAATTGCACAAGGGCAAGAAATTACCAAAAATATTAATGCTCTATAAATAGATCCATTCTCTGTGGTGTATGGTACATTAGAAACAAGAGGAAGCAACGCTCCAAGTAGAAAGGCTGCTCCAAGAACAATTGGAGTATAAATTTTAGCAGCCTTATTTACAAAAGTTTCAGTTTTAGCTTTTTTATCAGTAGCATTTTCAACCAGCTCAAGAATTCTGCTAACAGTACTATTTTCATACCTCTTAGTAACCCTAACTTCTAACAATCCATCTAAAACAATGCTGCCAGATAGAACATTTGCTCCAACTTGAACACTTTGTGGTTTTGCTTCACCAGTTAGTGATGCTGTATTTAAATTAGCTTCTCCCTTAACCACAATTCCATCTAGCGGAATTTTCTCTCCTTGCTTAACAAGCACTATTTGGTTAATCTCCACATCTTGTGGCCTTACAACCTTTATTTCATTTTGGACTTTTAAATTTGCGTACTCTGGCTTTATATCCATTAAACTTGAAATTGACTTTCTAGTTTTATTTATAGCTTTTTCCTCTAGGATCTTTCCAATTTCATACAAAACAATTACCATTAATCCTTCAGTGTGTTTACCAATTAGGTATGCCCCTATGCACGAAATGGTTATAAGTAAATTTTCATTTATTGTTTTACTCTTAAACAACAAATATATGGCATTCTTTGCAGTTCTATAAAGTAGAATAATATAGCCAATTAGCATAAATATAGTAGAAATAGGTTCTGGCATTCCTCCATATAAGCCAATAAATGCAATTAATGTTCCAATTATTAACCTTATAATATGCAAAACAAACTTCTTATTATTTTCTTTTTTAGCTTGCTCATTTTTCTTATCTTTTCCTTCAATGTCCAAACCATCATCATCTATAAACTCAACTTCGGGCTCCAGGCTTTTTACAATTTTCTCGATCTCATCTCTTGTAACATCTTCAGTTTCATATATGATTTTTTGCTTTGCAAAACTTACCGAAACATTTTGCAAATGTGTATTTTTACTTAACTCTTCTTGAATTTTATTAGCACAATCAGCACAATCCAAGCCTTTAATTTTGCGCTCATATCTCCTCATAAAAAATTATTCCTTCCTCATTTTGTATAAAAGCTCACATATCAGCCAATAAACTAACCTTAACCAATACTTTATTTGAATATTTGTTTATATATTCATTATATTAATATAATAAAAGAATGTCAATAAATCTAGTCTTCTATTTTTTTTATTTTTATTCTGTTATTATTATCAGCTGATTTTATCTCATTTGCTCTATATGAATAAATTCTATATTCATTTTTACCATCAAACCTTATTGTTACAGATTTTGTATAATCATTGTTTCTTTCTTCATGTCTTTCTTGAATTATTAGGCTTGCCCCGGTACTTTTCATAGTCTCAAATGTGGTTATAAACCCTATTCCAGTACCACCTTCATCTTTATGTGTAGTCGCTGGTTCTAGGCCTAACTTGACAAGAGTATCTATTGTAAAATCTATGCCTGTATCATGAACGCAAAATTCATATTTTTTATCTTTTTCTCCGATGAATACAATAATACTTTTAAAAGGATTTTTACTGTGATTAACTGCAATAATTGCATCTCTTAAATGATCTCCAATTAATGTAACCAACTTATCTTGTGGAATTAATTTATTCACCATATGATGTATATTTCCATTTACATTTAATATAAAATATATGTTATTTTTCCTACATTCTGCCTGCATGTATCTTAGCATATCATCTACTTCTATAATGTCTGTAGCTGGTAGCTTATCAAGGGTCTTAATCTCTTCAAGTTTGCTAGAATAACTTTTGGTTAAATCGTTAATCTGGTCAATAATAGTAAGCTCATTTCCTATTTCAACGGAATAATTGCTAATAAAGTCAGTTACCTTCTTTGTCAAAGCTTTCTGTCTATTATAAAATTCATGATTTACTTTACTAATTTTAAATTTTTCATCTGAAAGTTTTTCTATTTGCTTATCCTTATTTGCAATCTCTTCTTTATAATCTTCAATTGTTCTTTGAAGTAGCCTTTGTTTATAGTACATGGTAATAGTTTTTTGAATCATAATAAACAAAATAATTGCAAGTAATGCAAACGTCACAAAAATTTGCTTTGTAATAATAAATCCTTCATAATAATTTCCAACAATACAATAAGCTAGAATTAGAAAAGTACAAATTGGTACAACAATAATATCTAAATAATCATTCTGAGTTTTCTTGTCCAAAAAGGTAAGGCCATTTGTTATTCTTTTCATTCTCATAAATAAGGATAATAGGATAAATGAAACTACTGATGTTAAGGCAATGCTAATTGTACTATTATTTATTTTTAATATCATGGGAAGAAATCCTGCCACTCCAGCAAATCCCCATAAAATATATGTAATTGCATTTGATATTAAATTACCTATTAATACATTTTTGCTACTATCTTCTATTATCATTTTTATAAATATTAGCTGAATTAGATACTGCACAATTGTTAAAAATATTACATCATCTATATTTTTCCTTAGCATCATATAAATAGCTGTTGTAAGTATACTAACAACTATTGTTTTTATGTAATGAATTCTACCTTCTTTTAATATTTTTTGACTTATATAATACGTTATAAAATTTAAAGTAAATACTTTTATTAATATTTCTATAACCATGATTCCTCCTAGCACATCATAATTATATAATAAAAACATGTTGGAATCAATATACCGATTACCAACATGTTTTTTATAATATTCATTTACTTAGTGTAATCCCATAACGTATTTTATCCACTCCCAGAATGACATACCTACTCACCACCGTTCTTTTATTGTTTACAATAAAAGAATACCACCCATACCGCTTGGTACAGGTGATTTTGAGTAGTCCTATTTTATACATTTTTATGATTTTTTATGACTTTTTATATCTTATTTTTATATTTCTTTTTTTATTTTATTTACGTAAAAGTATATGAATTCTGTTGGCGTTGGTACGCCTGTTAGGTAGTTTACTTTTGCCGTGTATATTTTTTCTAGTTCGCTTATTGGTGTTATTCTCCAAGCATACATTATTGCGTTTTGCATCGCTCTATTTATTGTGCTTGACGACTTCTTGTATTTGTTTGATAATATTTGTATTATGGATGCCTTTCCATCGTCTTGCGGATTTAGTATTAAGTATTTTATTGAGTCATGAAAATATTTTCTTCCTTGCAAATGTCTGCCAACTCCAACTATATCTAATTCTTCATTTATTTTTATTGATATTTGGTTTTCTAATCTTGCTTCTTCTGTTATTTCTGTTTCATCTATTTTAAATATTGCTTTTTCTGAGCTTGTACTTGGCTCACTGCTTTCGTTTGAGTATCCGCTTAGCAATACCATGGTGTTTATTAGATTTTCTATGGTGTAGTTTTCTTGCTTCTTATAAAAGATAAAATCCACCTTGTTTTCATGTAGATAGTCATATACAGAATCGGAGTATACGTTTGTTGAAACTATAATTTTGGGCATTTTACTTAGTTTCATTTTTCTTATCTCTTCTATAAATTGAAATCCACTGCCTTCTCCTTTTGTTAGCTCTAGGTCTAGTATTATTCCGTCAGGTTTTAGGCTTTTTACTTCAGCTATTGCTTCTGTTGAAGAGTTTGTTATTGCTATGAATTTTATGTCTTTTCTTTTATCTACTGCATTTTTTATTTTCTCACATTCTTTAATATCATCTTCTACTAGTATTACTCTTACTTCTTTTTCACCCATTGAATTATCTTCCTTTCTAACATACTAAATTTTGAAAAATTCTTTTTGGTATACTTTTTTTATTTCGTTCTATGTATTCTTATTCACTGTACTTTATCATATAGTAATTTATATTCATTGTAATTTTTTTACAATTATTTGTTTTTTTCAATCTTTCATATGTCTTTTGTCTGTAGTTTTTTGCAACTTTCTACATTTTCCTTTTTCTTTTCATATTTTATCATATATTATCATATTTTGCCACTTTTTTTCATTCGTTTTAGTCATTTTTCTTGTTTTTGTAGTGATTAAAATATATAAATATATTTTAGTGAAAGGATTATTTTTGTTATGAAAGAAGAAATTGGATTGAGAATTCGAAAAATTCGTTTAAGATTGGGATTATCTAAGATTGATCTTGCTCAAAAGCTTGGCATCTCTGGCCAATACTTGGGCATGATTGAGAATGGCAAAGGTTCTCTTTCCGTTGACAAGTTAAAAATTCTTTGCGATATAGCTCATGTAACTGCTGATTATGTTTTGTTTGGTAGAGATTTTTTGCTTCCTTCTGAAGCACAGGAGGCTTTATCTAAATATTCTTCAGAGCAGATTATTGCTGCTTGCGAGATTGCCCAAGAACTTATTACTTTCATGAGAGATATGTAATTTCTCATAAAGTAAATAATAAATTTGCAAAAAAACTAATTTTTAGTCTTCAGTTACACAATAAAAAACGTATCTCTTCTTCGAAATACGTTTTTTATTTGATTAATATAGTTTGCTAAATATTCTCACTATATTCTCTCATTTTAAGTATTTAATTTCAAATGTTGTCCCTTTTCCAACTTCTGATTTAACCTTTATGTATCCTCTTTCCTTTTCTATTATTGTTTTTGCAAGTGATAAACCTATTCCTATACTATTTTCAGATGATTTTTCTGCCTTGTAAAACCTTTCAAATATGTGTTTTAAGTCTTTTTTGCTTATTCCTTCTCCTTCATCTTGTATAATTATTTTTGTAAATACACTGTTATCTTCTGCTTTTATTAATATTTTTCCACCATCTTTACTGTGCTCTATGCAGTTTTTTATTATGTTTGTAAGTGCTTCTATTTGCCAATTATAATCTGCATATAATGTAGATTTTTCCGGTATTTCTTCTTTTATTTGTATGCTTTTTATATCTATTAGTATTGCTAAATTTGAAAGTACTTTTTGAACTAATTCTTTTATGTTTATTTCCTTATCACACATTTTTATGCTGCCTGCATCAAATTTAGCGAGCTTTAATAGCACTATTACAAGTGATGATATCCAATCTATTTGTTTACTTATGTCTTCTATAAATTCATTTTTCGTTTTTAAATCCATTTCTGGATTTTCTTGAATATTATCAAGCATTATTCTTATTGATGTTAAGGGCGTTTTTATCTGGTGTGATATATCTGCTAGCGAAATGCTTAGCTGTTCTTTTTCTTTTTGTCTATTTTTCGCATTTTCTCTAAGCAGTACAGTTATTTTATATATCTCATTTCTAAGTTTTGTTAGTTCATCTTCACAATTTTCTTCTATTTTTAGTTTATAATCTCCTGCATATATTCTTCTTAAGTATTCACTTATATCTGCAATTTTTTCCTCTTCCTTTTTGTTTTTAATTAGAATTATGCAAATAATTATTGCTCCAATAATGCAAATTAAGGATATATCTATTTTTAAAAATTTGCTTTTTTCGCTTTCCGCTTCTTTTAATATTTCAGAATCTTTAGTATACCCATATTTTTTTAAAATGTCTTTTTTCACCTCTTTTGAATTTAATATTTCAATTATTTCTTCTTCCTTAACTTCTGGATATTTTTCCACTATTTTATCAATGAGTTCGTAAAAAACAATATTTGCTTTTTCTCTATAACTTTTATATTGCATTGTGAATACTGTGTAAAATATTAATACAGCTATTACTGTAAAGCTTGTACCCACTAACAATATTTTTTTGCTTTTCTTCATTTTTTATTACTCTCCTTCTACTCTGTACCCTATTCCCTTTACAGTTTTTATTATGTTTTCTTCCCCAAGTTTGCTTCTAATTCTCTTTATGTACACTGTAAGTGTATTATCATTCACAAAGTTTCCAGCTACATCCCATATTTTATCTAAGATGTTTTCTCTCGTAACAGTTTTTCCCATATTAAAAAATAGCAGAAGTAGAATTTTATATTCCAAAGCAGTTAATGTTATTTCTTTATTTTTAACATATACTCTTGAGGCATCTACATCTATTTCTACATTTTTTGATTTTAGTTTCTTGTTTTCCTTTTTTTCATATCTTTTCAATATATTATTTATTCTAAGTATTAATTCTCTTGTCCTAAATGGTTTTATTATATAGTCTTCTGCTTCCAGCTCTAGCCCTTTTATTACATCTTGCTCTTCATCTTTTGCAGTGAGGAATATTACTGGTGTATCTGCTCTTGATTTAAGGTATTTGCAAAGCTCAAAACCATCACCATCTGGCAGCATTACATCTAATATTATTAAATCAAATTTATTAGCATCCACACTTGTCTTTGCATCTTTTACACTTTTAGCAGAAGTCACCTCAAAGTGCTCCTGCTCTAGCGAGTATTTCAATCCTTTTATAATTATTTCATTATCTTCTACTAGCAATATTTTTCTCATAATTTATTCCTTTTAATAATAATCATTTCTATTATAATTTTTCATTTGCAAGTAATTTGTATGCACTCCAGTTGTAGATATAGTGATGAACTTTATTGCATATCAGAATATGCCATAAAACTTACACCTCTATCTTATTATATGATGATGTAAGTTTTTTGTTCGTCATTTTTATTCATTTTCTTCAGATTGTATTTTTGTATTTTCTAATTTTTTCTCCTGCCTTTTTTCTCTAAATGTACTTACCATAACAATTATGGCACTTATTATAATGAATAGATAGAAATTCGCAACTCTTGTTAAAAGCATCGCACTACTAATTACTGTCTCTGGAAATGCGTTTTTAAATATTCCTAAAAAGCCTCCTTCGCTTACTCCAACTGAGCCTGGTGAAGGAATTCCAGATACTGTTGCATATAATACAGCTTGCAATGTTAATATTTCGAAAACATTGTACTGTGTTAATCCAAATGCTAAGTAAATCCAATATGGTACACTGTAATATGCTATCATTTGTATAACCGTTGTAAAAACAGTTTTTAACATTAATATTCTATGCTCTTTTATGTATTTTGCACTTGTTTGATATGATTCTAATTCCTTCTCAAGTTTTTCTTGCTTTTTTTCTACATTGGGAATTCTAAAAAAATTTAGTACCTTAACTGCAAATTTAATTAGTCCTTCTGAGAGTCTCTTTGAGAAAATTGCAATTATCAATAACATTAGAGCACTTGAATTCAATATAATCCCTAGTATTAATAAATATATTAATCCACTCTTTAGTACTTCAAAATGCAGTACAGCACTTATTATTCCTACTGTTATTGTAACTGTTTGCAAACTGCAAAGCTGCATCAATAATGCCAAAGTAGAATGTGCAACGGAAATGTTATCTTTGTGCATATAATAAATTTCCATTGGCTGACCACCACTTGCTGCAGGAGTTATTGCACTAAAAAAGAATCCTATTAAAGTATATCTAATATTACTAATAAAATTTGATTTTTCACCAAGCTCTTTTAATATTCTTGTAATGTTAATAGCTTCTCCAAGAATGTAAATACTCATGGCTGCCACAGCAAGTAGAATATATTGCTTTTTTACCTTGGAAACAGCACTAAATATTTGCGAAACATCCTGGTCCTTTAGTACCAGTGAAAATGTTAAAATTATAAGTAATATGAATATTACTAAATTAACTAATACTTTTTTTATTTTGCTTTTCTTGTCTTTACCCATGTTATCCTCATTTTCTGTATTAAATTATCATTCATTTGTGACTTTTAAATATATCTTATCAACTATCGGCAATTTTCATATTTTGTCACATTCTATTATATTATAGCATACAATGTTTATAATATCACTAATTATTGATATTTTTCTTTTTATAAAATTTAAAAAGCTGGATTATTTATAAAGTTGCCACTCCTTATTAAACTTTTTTGTCTAATAGTTTTGGTTCATTTCAATATAACCCAGCTTTTGCATTTGTTTCAGCTTTTTTATCCTATGTTTTTATATATTATCTTGCCTTATTGTTTCTATTATGTTTTGCTTGTTTATTTTGTTTAGCGAATATTTCATTGTTAGTCCTACTATTATAAATACAAATATTATAGAAATTATTATTGCTGACCATGGTACTATATAGCCAAAATCTATTGAGTTTGTAAATGATTTGAATATTGCGTATGAACCTATAAGTCCTATTGGAATTCCTATTAATAGTGATTTTGTTCCATACATTACGCTTTCTAGTTTTATCATTTTGTTAAATTCTTTTGTTGTCATTCCTATTGATTTTAGGTTTGCAAATTCTTTTGAGCGTAATATCATGTTTGTTGTTATTGTGTTAAATATATTTGTTACTCCAATTAGTGTAATTACTGCAATAAATCCATATAAGAATATTGAAACTAATAATATTAATCTTTTTTGCTGTTCTGCAATTAAGGTTACGTTTTCGACCAATATTTCGTCAAACTTTGCATCTTCTTTTTTCAAGTCATTTAGTTTATTTTCAGTTTCTATTGAATTTTTTGCATTTATATACAAACCGCCACGCATTAGGTTTTCTCTATTTGTTATTTGTGCATAATCCTCAGATACAAACAAGTATCCTCCTGTTGTATATGTGCTTTCATATCCCATTGGTCTTTTTTCTGTAATTTTTGTAATTTTTATTTGCTTTTGCTCGTCATTTATAGTTGCGTTCATTGTTTCGCCTTGTTTTACATTAAAATAGTGTTCAATTTTATGTTTTCCATCACCAATATAATGGTTCACATCATCTCCAAGTATTGCTATATTTTGATAATCTTTATCGTTTATGCCAAGGCTTTTTACATAATTCTTAAAATAATCTCTATTTAGAATTACAACTTGCAAACTTAATTCCTTATCATAGTCTTCCCCAGGAAAAGTTTCTTCATATTGTGCCTTTTCATCTGCAATTTCTTGTTTTGCAAAATCTGTTCCATATTTTTCAGTATCTACACTTGCAGTCGTTTGGTATGAATAACTATAATCTTTTATTCCATCCCATTTTGCAACAATATCAATTAATTCCTGATTTGGCATATATACATATATGTTATAGCCTAAATCTGTGTAATATGAACCTGTAATTTTTTGTCCATAAGTCAAGAATGATGAAAGTGCTATAAATATTGAAATACTTACAACTAGCGAGATTACTGTGGTTCTGTATTTTTTCTTATTCCTTTTTAAGTTTTTGCTTGCAATTACTCCACCTATTCCAAATAATTTTTTCGTTAATTTTGATGTTTTAACTTTTCTAGCTTTTATTTTTATATCATCGGTTCCGCGTATTGCTTCTATTGGCGATATTCTAGATGCTTTTATTGCTGGAATTAAGCATGATAAGAATATTGTAACTGTTGAAATTGCTATTGAAATTAATATTGCTGCTACTGGTACATCAT